>QHZB01000057.1 GCA_003224525.1 Acidobacteriota bacterium
TGTCCGCAATCGAGGCTCACCAGAGCAGCGGATCCGAAGCCACTCAGGTCGAAGAGAACTTTGATTTGCTTTCGCCCAGCCAGCAGCAGGACCTGCTGAACTTCCTTCGCTCACTGTAAGTCTTTATAACAACTCTTCCCGGCGAGACACAGAAATGTCTCGCCCGTTCTTTTTCCTAATGGAGACTCCGGAGTTTGAATATGCATCCTACTTTCTTGCGTTCCCTGGTACTTCTTGGTTTTTCCATTTCGCTTCTAGCCCGCGCACAGGGCGCGCCTCAGAGCGGAGGCGATTTTTCCAACAATCCCCAACCGAACGCGCTCCCGTCGGACGTCATTGTGGTCAAGGGTGCCTGGTCGAGTGCCAGCGATTCGGTGACGCCAGTCCCTGAAGGCGGGAGAGTGGCCAACAATGTCTTTAGCAACCGGTATTTTGGATTCACTTATACTCTCTCGCCGGACTGGACCCAGATGTACGTCGGCCCGCCTCCTTCGGACAGCGGTTACTACGTCCTCGCGCAGATCCGGCCCGCGGACACATTCAAGGGAGCAAGTCGAGGCAGTATTTTGATCGCCGCGCAGGACATGTTTTTCACGCTCACACCGGCCGGGAACGCGCTGGAGCTGATCAATTACAACAAAGAAAGTTTGAACGCGGACTACAAAGTGGAACAACCGCCGACGCTTGTCAGGATCGCCAACCACTCCTTCGTCCGCTTTGACTACGGTTCGCCGGTCGCCGAGTTGCATTGGCACGTCCTGGCAACGCAAATCCGCTGTCACATGGTCCAGTTCGTCTTTACCAGCCGGGACACCAAGCTAGTTGAGAGTCTCATCCAGGAAATGAGCAAAATGACCTTGCCTGCAGAGGCCGGTCCCATTTCGGGGAAGGGCGGTGGTGATGTTCCAGTGTGCATCAAGGATTACGCAGGCGGCGAAAACGTCATGGAGAGAATTGATCCGGTCTCTGGCGAGCGCAGATTCAATCCCGCTCCAGTCCGAATCATCATCGATAAACAAGGTAAGGTAAAGCACATTCATTTTCTCAGCGCCTTTCCCGATCAGGTAAAAGCCATTACCGACGCCCTGTTTCAGTGGCGGTTCAAACCATACTTGCGCGACGGAAAGCCTGTGGAAGTAGAAACCGGCATTCTGTTCGGACGCGCCCCACCGGGCGCACCACCGGCATCGCAAGCCGTAAAGGAATGATCGATCTTCTCCTTTTCGTCGAGGAATTTTGCCCCCGGCGGGCGCTCCCGGTCCTCGCCCTGCTCGCGTGTTGTTCATCCGCATCACTGGGTGCGAACTACATCACCGGCGCGGTCCGCAATCAGAGTCGCGGCGAACCAGCTGCGGGCGATGAGGTGATCCTTGCTCAGCTGGAGACGGGAATGCAGGAGGAGGCGCGCGCGAAGACCGATTCACAGGGGTCGTTTACCCTCAATGTTCAACATCCTGACAAACCGTACTTGGTACGCGTGATTCACCAGGGCGTCAGCTATGATCAGCAAGCTTCCGCCGGTCAGGCTCTCTCTATCCAAGTGTTCGACGCAGCGACCCATGTGCAAGGCATAACCGGCACTATCGAAATCCTCCGCACCGGAACGATTGGAAGCCTGCTTCACGTTTCCGACATGGTTGAGATCAAGAACGAGTCCAGCCCGCCTCTGACACAGGCGGGTGAGCGCACATTCGAAATGTATTTGCCGGCAAATGCCAAGATTGATTCTGTCCTCGCCGCAGGTCCGGAGAAGATGAGCATGACGATTTCTGCGGCGCTCGTGCCCGGCCAGCCCGGACACTACACGGTGAATTTCCCCTTGCGGCCGGGAGCAACCAAGTTCGCGTTCAACTACGACCTGCCCTACGATGGCCATGTCGCGTTTCAAACAAGGCATGCGTATCCGCTGCAGCAGATGGCGGTCATGATTCCGCCGACCATGAAATTCTCGTCGCGCTCACCGGCCTTTAAGATTCTCCCAATCGGCAACAGCGGCTATCAAGTCCAGGCAGCAAATCAATTACAGGAAGGGGAAGGGCCAGGGTTTGAAGTCTCTGGAACCGGAGCGCTTCCGCCGCTCGGAGATCAAGGCAAAAAGCAGGCCCGGTCACAGTCTCAGGCAGTCCCTAATCGAGTCGTATCGGCTCCGCGTCGCGGCGCTTTGCCTTCTCTAGCTAACATCGATACACGCTTGAAGCAGACACAGCCACCTTCGCAATCGCTGGTCTTGGCCGGACTGACTTCTGTCCTTCTTGCTACATGCGTTCTCTTGGTTTGGCGCGCGCGCAAAGCACGCAGCTTCTCCGCCGCACAATCAGTTGCACCACGGCCCCGCCAAGGCAACCGTCCGCAGCCTGATTGGAAACTCTAAGGCAAGAAATGTCACATCTTGAGGCCGGCAGACAATTTGTCTCCAACCTCTCTCTGTGAGAACATGCTTGTGACGAGGATCTAATGAGCGTATCTCTCGGTAAACATGTCACACTGACCAAGCCCGACGATTTCGGGAATCTCCTGCAAGACGAAGGCATCATCTTCACAACTCTCGACAAGGCCGTGAACTGGGCGCGCAAGAGTTCCATTTGGCCGCTCGGCTTTGGTTTGGCCTGCTGTGCCATCGAAATGATGTCCATGGCCGCCGCCCGTTTTGACCTCGCACGCTTCGGCGCGGAAGTTTTCCGCCCATCGCCCCGCCAGGCGGATCTGATGATCGTCGCCGGCCGCCTCTCGCAAAAAATGGCTCCCGTCATCCGCCAACTTTACGATCAAATGCCGGAGCCCAAGTGGGTCATCTCCATGGGTGCCTGCGCCACTTCCGGCGGCGTTTTCAACAATTACGCCATCGTGCAGGGTTGCAATCAGGTCATTCCCGTCGATGTATACGTCCCCGGCTGCCCGCCGCGCCCCGAGGCCGTTCTCTACGCCATCCTTCAGCTCCAGAAGAAGATCGACAATGAGAAGGGTTCCTTCCGGCGCGCCATGAATCTCTCCTGATCGCGGCGCAGAGATTTCACCAATCCCGGCATGCGAGCGAAATTATTCTCGATGAAAACGCGATTCCCCGTGCATCCTGCCGCGCTGGTTCCGATTTTTCTTGCAGCGGCGCTGCTTTCGTTTAGTTGCGGCGGAGGCGCGACGCTTCAGCCTCCTCCGCCGGCGAGCTACAAACTTGTATGGAGCGATGAATTCAGCGGGCCCGGCGGCGCGTCGCCGGATTCATCGAAATGGACGTACGACGTCGGCGGTAACGGATGGGGCAACAACGAACTCGAGTACTAAACCAATCGTGCGCAGAACGCGCAAATCAAGGGCGGCAATCTCGTCATCACCGCGCAGAAAGAAACCTACACTGGCTCCGACGGCGTAACGCGGAATTACACCTCCGCGCGTTTGAAAACCCAGGGGCTTTTCGGTCAGGCCTGTGGCCGCTTCGAAGCACGCATCAAAATACCCGCGGGGCAGGGAATGTGGCCCGCCTTCTGGATGCTCGGCAACGATATCACTTCAAATGGCTGGCCGAAGTGCGGCGAAGTCGACATCATGGAAAATATCGGCAACGAGCCAGGCACCGTTCACGGATCGCTGCATGGCCCGAGCACCATCGGCCGAACGAGCAGCGCCACTGCGCCGTTCAGCCTGCCCGCCGGCCAGAATTTCGCCGATGACTTTCATCTCTACGCGGTCGAATGGGAGCCCAACACAATCCGCTTCTATGTCGATACCGCTCTTTACGCTACATTCAACTCGTCGCAATGGCCCGCCGGCGGCACCTGGGTTTTCGATCACCCCTTCTTCATCATCCTCAACGTCGCCGTGGGCGGCCATTGGCCCGGTCCGCCCGACAGCAGCAGCGTTTTCCCCCAGCAAATGCTCGTCGACTACGTCCGCGTCTACGCCAAGCAATAGCCGCTTGACTTGCGTCTTCAGGGATGAGGACTTTCTATTCGATTTTTTTCTGCGTACTCTGCTTCTCTGCGTTTAAACTCCTTGTGGCAACTCTTGAGAGAGGAGGGAAGCATCGATGCCCCCAACACCCGATTCCGCGCGGCAACTTCTTCGCCACACCGTCGCCGCCGTCGCCTACCGTGCCGGCAAAGCTCTGCGCGGCGCTCCTGATCACTTCGCCAGTTTCCACATCGGAGACAAGACGCGCACGCCCGCGCAAATCCTCGCGCACATGGGCGATTTGTTTGACTGGGGGCTCTCCATTGCGCAAGGCCAGCAGACCTGGCACGACTCCACCCCCTTGCCATGGAACGCCGAAGTCGAACGTTTCTTTGCGGCCATGAAAAAGTTCGACGACCTTCTGGCCTCAGACGAACCGCTTCACGGATCGGCGGAAGGCCTCTTTCAAGCTCCAGTTGCTGACGCCCTCAATCACGTCGGCCAGATCGCCATGCTCCGACGCCTTGCTGGCTCCCCCATCAAGGGCGAAAACTACTTCAAGGCCGACATCGCCGCCGGCCACGTCGGCCTCGAGCAGTCCGCCCCTCGCCGCGAATTCGAGTGATTCCCCCTTTCTTGATCTAGGTCTGCCCGCAAGGGATTCAAAATGATTTATCAACCGATGCACAGCGTGGTATAAATACGGGCAAGAATTTGAAAAGAAAGGGGATAGCTCGAGGAACGGTTGGAACGATTGAACCTTGGAGCATGGAAATGTTCCAAGAAGGGAAGGTACTACACACCCCCGTGAAAATGGAAGGTTATTAGAATGAGGCAGTTGCGCGAAAGGCATTTCGCAAATGATTGAAAAAAACAGTTGGACGACGGGACAATTTGTTACATACGACTCGCGGGCTTGATGAAGTGAGGAAGTACAGAAGCTAGAAGTAAGGCGAACAAACAAAACGACTGCTGGGGAGGCGGAACCGGCGTTGGACGCGAGGATCGTCGCGACCAGGTCCCCGAGGGAATGGTGGGTAGCGAGCAGTGGGTAGCAACTGGCGAAGATGGAGTAGTAGCGGACAAAGGGGGGCGCTCGTTTCTCCGCCGCGCTGAACAACAAAAACAGATAACACCAAGGGGTACTAGCTTTCAATGTTTAATTAGGATGTAATTCGGATAATTGCCGAAGCTGTTGAAAGAAACCGGTTTGTCGATCTGAGAGGCAAAAACTGGACACTGAAAAACCGTGAACGTAGGCCCCCAGTCCCATGGAGAGCCCACCCTCCCCGACCTCGCGGGGTAAACGCCAACCCGTGATGGGGCATCCGAATTCGTGTTAACGTCTTGTTTCCGGCTACCCGCCCTCGCTAACCATGGCCGCTTGCAAGACTGTTTGATCAACGGGCGGAGCAAAGCAGCAATTCCATAATAAGGCTGAAGGAGGCGGAGCATGAGAGCGATTCTAATCTCCGTAGCAATCCTACTTATGTCCGGGTCGATGTTGGCACAACAGAGGAGACAGCCTACCATTGTGCAAAGGACGTTTGTCCCTGACGAGCCGCTGCCGTGCATCGCATTTAACCGCATGGCGGATCGACTGGACGCGGTTTACAAAACCGAAGAAATCAGCAAAAGCGACTATGACGAGGGCATGAAAAAGTACAAGGATGGCAGACAGGTAGAGGGCGTGGATTATTTCATGGGGGAGAAGGACAAATACCAAAGGATTTTTCTACAGTGGGACAAGCGCGCTGAGTTCATTCGTTGGTACGTAGCGGAGGGAGGACGCGGGCAAATGAGCACGGCCGATTCCCAATGCAGCATCGAATTAGGTGAGAAAGAGGAGAGATATTCGGGAATTTACACACTTCGCCGGTTACAAGACGCGATGACTGTTTCGCAGGCGGAGGGGCTGTTGGCGGATGTTGCTTTGGAAGGGCAGAATGTGATGATGAAAGCTCTGTTGGAGAGTGAATCGGCGCGCAGCACAGTCGTAGAGCGCTACAACAAGCTGGTCGAAAACGTGAACTCATACAATAAGGCAGTGAACGATCTTGTTGTTACCGTGAATACCGCCATGAATGAACCGAAGGGCTCCAAGCTAGCGCCAAGGTTGAGTTTCAATTTTGTTCGCTTGCAGCCTATCACCTGCACTCGAAGCCCATTCCCGTTTACGAATTCGACGGCTTACATGGCTAACGTGCGCATAATGGCCAACGCGACCCCAACGATGCAGTGCGAGTAGGCGTTGAAGTGGCCGAGTCCAGGTGAGTCAAGGGTAAGCCCAAAAACTTGATGCGCCCGGGCGGCCCGGCTCCCCAGTGCCGTGCACTCGGAGACGTGCGGGCACCCAAATTTGTCTTAGAGTTTATCGTCCAGGCCACCCGACCTAGACTGCCGGGTGCGATTTCCGGGCTCGGTACTTAAAGCCGGGGAGTGAAGCATGTCACAGACAGTTGTTCTCATGATTGATGTCCCGGATGTTCGCGCCACAGTGGATTGGTACACCTCGATCGGGTTTAGATTGGACCGACAAAATGAAGAGGATGGGGAAATCAACTGGGCGAAGCTGACCTTCGGAAACAGCGAAGTCATGTTCCAATCAGGTGGGAAGGCGAGCACGGAGCACCGCCGCGAGGTCGACTTGTACATCACGACCGAGAACGTCGATGAGGTGTACCGACGCTTCAAGGACCGGGTTCAAATCGTGAAAGACCCACATGATACTTTCTACGGCATGCGCGAGTTCATTATTCGTGATTTCAACGGATTCTGGATCACCTTCGGGCAACCCATTCAATCTTACAGTAGACATTCTACCGCCGATAGGCGTGCGCGATTCGTGGAAGAAAATTAAAAGGTCCAGGTGCTAAACCCGGCACCCGGCTTACCACAGGGGAGGCACTGGTTCTTCCTTGAACACCGGCGGAGGGCCGGCCTGATTGGAGAGGTGGATGGCAGTCAAGAAGGGCCTGGCTTGTCGATCGTACGTCACGGTGATGCTTCCGCCTTTCCCCTGCGACCCATTCCATCCGTCCCGTCCACTGGAGCCGTCGCGCCCACTGTTTCCGTTGGGCGTTCCATGCCTCCGGAGCCTCCTCGGCCCCCGCGGCCGCCCTTTCCCCCCGACCCTCCCGAGCCTCCGTCCGCCTTCACCGTCAGCGAACCCCCTGGGAATCCACCAGGTACAGCTTCTGCTTGCCTGCTGCGAATACACTCACTTGGAGAAGGGGATGGCGTGCTGACCGGAGGGCCACGTGGATTTGCACTGAAGGCGCGTCTCCTCCGGCTCCTCCGTCTTGGCCATTTGAGCCATCGGTCCCGTATGAGCCGTCTCCGCCCGCGGAGGGCGGATCCATGGAACCCATGCTACCGCTCGTGCCGTCCAAACCATCGCTGCCGTTCATACCACCAGAACCGCTGCTGCCGGAGAAATTCGAAATGAAGCTGTAGTCGTAACGAGAGGAATGTCGAGGTCTGCCTGGATGCCCGGATGGCTGGGCACCGTGACGGTGACATGCGCCACCTTGCCGTCGCTAATCCTGGGATCCCGAGGAAGGGAGGCGCTCGGAGAGAAGTCGCCCGTGGTCGTGGTAGTAACCGAGCCGGACGGCAAGGTATTGATGACCGAAGGGCAAGGCCAGGGAAAGGTTAGGTGGAATGATCTCAAGGTAGTGGCAAGTGTCGTGACCGCCAACCAGAAAGGCATTCCAGGTAAACCTTCCATCCCAGCTTGACCTTCAGGGGCGTGCACCCACTCAGCGCAAGCAGGGAGGCCACTGCGAGGCCGGCCGCCCAGCTTGTGCTCATGGAATCTGGAATGTAGATTTTGACAAGAAGCCAAATCAGTCGACCGCCACACAGGGCAGTGTTGTAATGCCCGTGAGAACTCAGCACCATTCGGCGATACCTTTCGGCGAGGAGTTCTTGTCGCTTGCCGCATTCACGTCGGAGGCCTCACATTCCGCTTCATCGGCAGGTCGATTCGCAAGTACGGCCAAACCTTATCGAGGTGGAACCGCTCACTCCGCCGCATGAAGAAGGGACACTTGGAAATCGTCGAAATGCGGTGGAAGCCCGGTCATGGGAAATCAAACACCACCTATTAGACCTCTCCGTTCGCGGCCGGATTACAGTGCACCCGGCAAATTATGGACGAACCAGAGTTCAGAAATCACCCTCACAGTCTTGGTTTTGCTGTTGTTCGCGATTCCAGTCTCTCATTCACGAGAAAAAGACAAACACTTCGGGAAGTTCGGCGACCTGCACGTGACCACGACGGAATTGGAGAGTTTCGAATGCGCTTCACACAGAGGTGATCACCACCACGTTGCCGTCTTCGTCAAAGTCGAGAATGCAGGAAAGGGTGTGATCTGCATCATTTAGCGCAACATTGAGAACTACCTTCGAGCTTGAGTACCATTCCGACTGGTTGCCGTCCCTTCCGAAGTCGCCAAAGATGAGTGAGATGCTTCCTGGTGAATCCGCGGAAGGGAGCTACGATTTCAACATGAAGGACGGTGTGAGGCCGGTCGAGGTTGCTCTGAAATTATTCCGGGGTACGATTCGGTGGCGCGAAAGGTACAGAGCTGTTACGCAACGCCTTCGTTCCTGCTGAACTCCGGCTCGACGTACACGGTCTTCCAGAACCAAAGAAGCCGCCAACCCCACCAGGTCAACCCCCGGCTCCGCCAAGCTAGGATATCTCGCGCTTCTCGCGTGCCCCTCGAAAAATGAGATAGAATTCCCCAACGTGGGCTCACAGGGCCCTGTGTTCAAGGAACACGGGTCACTAGCCACACTTCGTTCTTACTTCGTAACCGTCGCGGTTCCGCCAGCACACTGGAGCACGGTTCCCGGCGCGTTGGCTTCTTTGCGGACGTAGCCCATTCCGAGGATGCGCGGCGGGTCCCAGGCCCGCGCCGCTCGGGTGACGTAGCCGACTTCTTTGTCGTCCTGCGTCAGGAGCGCGTCGGGTTCTGGGACGGCGTCACCGGAGAAGAGGAGTTCGACGCGACGGCGGTTTACCTGGCCGCGGGAGCGGACGCGCTCGACGATCTCCTGGCCGGTGTAACAGCCTTTGGTGTAGCTGATATGGCTGTCCTGCAAGCCGGCTTCGTGCGGGATTTGTTTTTCGCCGAAGTCGTAGCCGAACCACGGCACGCCTTGAGCGAGGCGGGTTGCGCTCAGCGCGGTGTAGCCCATCGGCGCGCCTTCGTGCCAGCGAGCCGCATCCAAAAGAATCTGCCAGAGCTCCGGCAGCCTTTCGCGTTCGGCGAGGAACTCAGCCCCGGGCACTCCTCCCGGAGATCTCTTGATAATCCAGCAGGGAGCCGAACCGACCTTTCCGCCATGAGCGGAAAGTTCCTCAAGCTTGGTGATGTCGGCGCGGGAAACCTCTTTGACAAGGGCGGCGGCCTTCGGACCCTCCAGAGCAAGCGTGCCGTAGCGTGGCGTCTCATCGATGAGGGTCACGTCATCCATGATGATGTATTTGTCGAGAACTTCGATGAGGCGCTCGCGAATCATGGAATAGGAGACACACAGGAGCCGGTCGGGAAACGCGTACGTCTCGATCTCGGCGAGAATGTGGCCCTGAGGATTGAGGAGCAGGGAAACGATGCCGTGGCCTGCGCCGAGGTCCTTGATGTTGTTGGTCAGGATGGCGTTCAAGTAGCGGACGCGGTCGGGCCCGGTGAAGGAGAGATAGGCGCGGTAGTTCTTGTCGATCAGCGCCACGGTGTCTCGCGCAGAGCGATACTCGGCAGCCGCATCGCCAAAGTAATCCGGCAGGGCGCAGCCGAACCAAACGCCCATCTTCGCGCCGGCGGCAAGGTGCGCGGCCGCAAGCGGAGTGTTCAGAGATGTAGCGGGAGTAGCCATTTCGACGCGTTAGCGCATCCTCCAGGACTTATTTTAGCAAAGTCAGCCTAGAAGGAGGAGGTTAAGAGTCGACAGTTTAAGCTGAAAGTAAGAGGGGAGAAAAAGGAAACAGCGGGAACTAGCGTATTCACGGGCGGCTTGGCAGGAGAAGGTTAGCAGTCGAAAGCCCCGACAGGGTCCCCGAGATGCTCGAGGCGGGGCGGAATCTTCTATTTAAAGTTGAAAGTAAGATGGGAGAGAAGAAGGAAACGGCAAGAATAAATGTGCCTGGAAGAGTCGGTGAACTGAGCACGCCTTGGGCCGCCTCGAAGTGAGAGTAGATCGAGTGCGGCATAGCGGAGGAGGTGGTCCGAGGCGGAGACGCAGCGCCTGCGGCGAATCCCTTCATCGCAGATGGTATACTCCCCTTCATGAGCAATGGCCGACCTGTCCTCAATGCCGCGACTGAAGGATTGATCCATATCACCATCCCCGTAGGAATGTTGCAGTGCAATTGCTCAATCATCGGCGATCCGGTGACGCACGAAGCGCTGGTGGTGGACCCCGGCGACGAAGTAAATCGCATCCTGGACCTTCTCGGCCGACATAAGCTCACCGTCAAGGCCATCGTCAGCACGCATGCGCACATCGATCACGTCGGCGGCTTGAGCAAACTTCATCGATACACGGGCGCTCCCGTGCTGATGCACCGCGACGACTTGCCGCTCTATCGGGCGATGGAGATGCAGGCGTCGTTCCTCGGCGTCCACCCGCCGGAGCTCACCGACATCGATCAGTTGCTGAAGGAAGGCGACGTTCTGCGCTGGGGATCGTTTGAGGCGCAGGTCATTCACACGCCCGGTCACACGCCCGGAAGCGTTTCGCTGTATCTCCCGCACGACGCCGGAAAGGTCGCCGGCGTTCCGGCAATACATACCGTTCTGAATGAGGCCGGTGAGAAAATTGCCCTCACCGATCTTCTGAAGAAAACAGCCGGCTCAGAGGGAGTGGCAGAAGACCTGCCTCCCGATGAACCGGAGAAAATCGCCGGTCACGCGCCGCAGCTTTTTTCCGGAGACACGCTTTTTGCGGGCAGCATCGGCCGCACCGACCTGTGGGGCGGCTCCATGGAACAGATCCTGGATTCCCTCCGCACCAAGTTGATGCATCTCCCGGATGAGACCGTGGTGTACCCGGGGCACGGCCCCGTCACCAGCATTGGGGACGAGCGCCACTTGAATCCTTTTTTGCAGCCGGAATAGGATTCCCGTGGGCCCGCCGACTCAAGTTCTCTGTAGTCAGTTTTCAGTTTTCAGTTTGGAGTTTTTGGTTTTTAGTTTCGAGTTTTTGTCTCTGACTTCTAATTTCCAATTTCATTTTTCTAATTTCATTATTCAATTGTCAGCTCGGTGGTTTTAGTTTTGCCAGGCGCATCTCTTCCATCACCGACTGCACCAATTCCTTCGCGTGAACCAACTCCTGGTTGATCATCCTCAAGTCCATCGCCGGAAGCGCGGGATTCCGCTGGCTGGTGCAATACACTCCGTGTTGCCCCACAAGAACCAGGGCATTCGTAAGCCGGTCCAGCGACACCGCCAGCCGTCCCCGTTCCCGTCCGAACATTTGTTCGTAGTGCTCCAGCTCTTCCTGGTGTTCCTGAAATGCCGACATCATTTCGTTCCCTCGTTGAGCTGCTTTAAACCCGGCCACAGCAGGCGGTCCGGTGTTCGGACTCCGGCCGATTCGCTAAATCGTAGATCCCGGCTGCGCCCACAGGACCGGAGTTGCACATCGGGCACACGCAGCTCGCACCAAACTTTACCCCATCGCGTACGCGGAACATAATTCGCTAAAGCCACAAAGAAGCGATTCGAACACTTCGTGTGGCGCGTGATTCGAATGCGGCGGTAAACGCCCGGTCCTTCAAAGAGCTTGGGAAGGGATTGGGCTGGAGCAACCAAACAATGCGACGTTCCGATCTGGTCCAGCACAAGGAGAGGGAGAAAGGCGCAGCCACGCGCACCTCTCAGATTGTCTTTGGAGAGAGGCAGCACCTTCTCCGGGTTCTCGATTCACTCGAGGGCACGGAGCTGCCGATCGCCCGCATGCAGCAGGAGCGGCGTATTCTGGAAGAACTGATTCACGCGCGTACCCGCGATTTGAATCAGATCAATACAGCCTGGGATGAAAAGATCGGGCTAGTCCTAAGCTCGGACGCAAAGCCGGAAATGTTGGAGAAACTTGTCAAGCAAGCGCCGGAAGAGGATTTTTACCTGCTGCGGCTGATCAGCGAGCACCCGCGAGCCAATGCCAAGACGCTGAACAAGCTGGCGAAGCATCCCTATGGTGCGATTCGTGAGAACGTGGCGCGGCATCCAAACGCCGATGCACCGACGCTTACTTGGCTGAGCAAGGATCGCAGCCAGCCGCTGTGGTATCTCGTGGCATTCAATCCCAACACGCCGACGCCGCTGCAGCGGCGCTTGCGCGATCGTCTGAAACGTCTCGGCGAGAACCAAGCCTCCAAGTAGGTTTCGAATCGAATCGTTCGGAGCGGATTTCGCTTCGCAGGCCGTCTGCGGGGTCAGCCTGCGAGTTGGCAAAAAGCGCGCGGCCTTTGCTGTGCCTAGTGGACGGTGATGGAAACGGTTGCGCTAGTGCGGCCGAAGGCGTTCGTGGCGTAAAGCGTGTAGGTAGTGGACCGCGCGGGCGCGACGGTAACGCTGGTACTTCGAACGGCGCCGGCATCTGGGGAAACAATCACATAAGAAGCTCCGCTTACCACCCAAGACAAAGTGACCTGGGCGCCGGCTGAAATGGAACTTGCGGTCGCTGTGAAGGACGTGATTTGTGGGGCGGCTCCGATGGGAAGGGTGTTTTGCGTGTACAGCGGCGTCATCGGGAGCGCTTCGAAGTTGGAAGCCGAAACTTGACCGAGAGCGTGGAGATCGGTGTTGTCCCAGCGATCATCGGGGGCGCCGCTGAGATACAGATTCGAGCCATTGTCGGCCATGATCATGCCGTATTTCTTCAGCACGTTCAGGATCACCTGGTTCGCGGTGGAATACCCGGAGACGTCAAAGCTGGCCTTCAGGCGCAGGCGCAGGCCCATGGGTGCGGCGTTCGAATTGCTGGAATTGGCGGCCCAGTGCGAAGCGGGGGGAATAAACGCGGCCCGGCTTTGCTGCAGGGTGAAGCGCAGGGCATGGGAAATCTTTCCGGCGGCGACTTCGTCGTAACGCGCGAGACCGGGGAAGATGGGAAGCCCTGCGGCGTCAGCACTGGTCCAAGTGTAGGGGCGCTGTTCGTTCGAGAGAAGATCCCAGACCGCCCCGGAGCCTGCGTTCCAGGAATTTCCGGAAACGTATGAGCCAGAAAGCTCGTAGAGGAAACAATTCGAATTGTCGAGAACGAGAACGTGGCGATCACCGGAGCCGGGATTGGGGTAACCCTCGATGGGCGCGGTAACAGGAACGGGCATAGGCCCGGGATCGCTTTCGCTTCCATAGGCGGTGAAGTTGATGGCGACGGGAGGCTGCTGCCCACCGACAACGAGGTAGGGAATGCCGATCGTCGAGCCCAGATACTGGCCCGCCCCAAAGTCCGCGTGCATGCTAGTGCCAGCCCCGATGAAATTGATGACTGCAGCGGAATTAGGATCCACTGGCGCGGAAGAAATATCGGCGTTCCAAAGACTGTCGGCGGGAAACGGTACGAAGCCTCCAAGACTGGCGCCTTGGCCGAGTGACAGGGAGCTGCAGTTGGAAGCTTGCGGTGGAGGTGGCGGCTGATTGCCGCTGGTCGTTGCACCGCAGCCGGCCACAGAGAGTGTCAGAAACGCGACGCTGAAATTGAGCATCTTGCACATGTTTGCCGGCATACCGGGAGCAATGCAATCCAGGAGTTAGCTTACAGGATGGTTTGCTCCGGAGATACTGGACTAAAGGGCAGAAGGAAAAAATGGGCCGATGCCCTGGCAGGAGAAGCCAAGGCCCAAATCTTCAAGGAGGATCTCGCCCCATGCGAGAAATTTAGGGTTCCGCACCCTGAGGGAAGACGGTTTCCTGGACCTCGATTTTCCTGTGCGGTTCAGTTTGCCGGAACACCGAATCTCGAGGAGAACTGAGGCGCTTCAATAGTAGAATCGCCCGGAACGCTCTTGACGAGACAACTTCGTGATCTCCGGATGAGCATGGCGGCGAGCGACACTCAATCCGCGCGTGTGATTGCGTTTCTACGGCAGTCTAAGCTGCGCGTCCTGTTTTTATCCGTGGTACTGGTTATCCCGTGCTTGTGGCACCGGCACATCGAGGCGGGTGACCTGGCGAGCCATGCGTACAACTCGTGGCTGGCGCAATTAATTGAAAAAGGACAAGCGCCGGGGTTGTACCTCGCGAAGCAATGGAAGAACGTCCTCTTTGATGTGGCGCTGCTGCGAGTGGCGAATCTTGTGGGCCTTGCCGCGGCGCAGAAAATTGTTGTTTCCGCTTGCGTGCTGATTTTCCTCTGGGGAGTTTTTGCGTTTGTTGCGGCGGTAACGGAACGGCCTCCGTGGTTTTTCACGCCCTGCATCGCCATGCTGGCCTACGGCTATTCGTTCAGCATGGGTTTCATGAACTATTATTTGTCGCTGGGGCTGGCTTGCTTCGGGTTGGCGATTCTCTGGCGGGCGCGGCGAATCGATTGGATCGCTGCCGTGCCGTTTGCCCTGCTGTCGATGCTTGCTCACCCAATCGGCTCTCTCTGGCTGGTTGGCACCGTCGCTTACACCAAGATCAGAGCGAAATTGCCGGGCTGGTGGAAATTGGCGCTGCCGCTGGCAGCGGCGAGTGGGTTCGCCGCGGGCTGCTGGTATACGTCGCATCGCGCTTCGCTGTTGGCGGATTGGGACCGTGGGCCGTTCTATCTCTATAACGGAGCGGATCAACTGGGGCTCTTCGGAACGCGATACTTTTGGCTGGCGGGTGCGGCGTTTTTCTTCGGGCTTGTTTGCGCAGGGACCGATCTGTATTTGCGAAGGAAGGAAAACGAAGGGTGGCGGCGATTCCAACTGCCGTTCGAATTGTACGTGGTGACGTTTTGCGCGACGGCGGTGCTCCCCGAAAATCTGCGGCCTTCTCTTCAAAGTGGCTGGATTGGCTTGCTCGGTTCGAGGCTTACGACCATCTCGGCGATTTTCGGCCTTTGCGTCCTTGGAGGCCTGAAGCCACGCAAATGGCATCTCGCCGGTTTCGGCGTCTGCGCCGTGGTTTTCTTTGCGTTCCTGTATCAGGACACGGGATGGGTGAACCAGATGGAGGCGAACGCGGAAAAATTAGTGGCGGCTTTGCCCCCGGGGACGAGGGTGATCGTGACCATCCGGGCTCCGGCGGATTCGCGGATTTCATTTATAAGCCATGCGGGCGAGCGCGCCTGCATCGGGCATTGTTTCAGCTATGCGAATTATGAGCCCGCCTCGGGGGAATTCCGCGTGCGCGTTCGAAAGGGAAGCCCGGTGGTCACTTCCTCGACGGATGACGCGGAAGATATGGCCTCAGGGGAGTATGAAGTCGATGAGACCGATCTTCCCTTGAAGCAGATTTATCAGTGCGATGAGAAGGATCTGACGAGGCTGTGCATCCGCGACCTGGAAGCGGGGGAAACCAACGGGCGGATTGGATACAAGCCAGGCACTCGCTGAAACTAAGTACTCCATTACATAAATACAGTAACGTATAATTCTGGCACGAGTGACCTTCTCTTTTGTTATGCTAGTGCCGGAAGGACACTATTCTGCCACACAGTAGCCCGTACAAGATCCTCCTCACCAAGCAAGAACGAGACGAGTTGGAACAGCGCGCCAATAAGTATACGTTATCGTATTGTACTGTCGCTCGCGCCAAGATGTTCTTCCTCGCGAAAGACACGGGGCAGGCGGCGTTTTCTGCGACGCGGAAATTTACGTCGCACCTGGAGTTTGCGGACCGGGAGAAGAAGAAGGCGTTTGTGGAGAGCATCGCCAGCGGGAATTTTCACAATCAGGCCGACAAGGGCGCGGAATCCGCGTTGTCCTGGGTGATGGCGCGCACGGCGGCGTGTACGGGGCGCGAGGTCACCTGGGAAGAGACCTAAAAGTCCCGCGAGATGTGGGACTCTAAAATTGACTTGAATAAGCTTCGTTGAGGTCGCACTTCTGGTTTTCATTTGTCCGCAGCGCTACTTTCAGCCGCGGGTTTTGCGGGAAAAGAACCGTGGAGAAGAACTGAGTCACGAAAGTTCTCCTGAGGGGTATATGGGCAATCCGTCGCGTCGTGAATTTCTGAAATCTACTGTGACGGCGGCCTGCTCAACGGGACTCGGCGTTTGCGGCATTGCGGAACTTGTTGCAGCCTGACCCGCATCGCGCAGCACGCTCGCAACCCCGCCACTGGCACCCTTGCCGATCAAGAAGGGTGTTCTGTTCGAAACGCTGCCCGCCAAGCTCGGCTACGCGGACCGCATGAAAATGGCGCGAGATGTGGGGTTCGAGGTGATCCGAGCGCCCACCACACCTGACGAGTACGAGGCCGGGGAGATTACTAATCGGAGCATAATATAGATGACATTCTGAGAATAATGTGTTAGTGTGTTGGGCATGGGAAAACAAGATGCTCGCTCACTGCCGGCCGAAGCTCAAGAAGACCTTCGCCGACGAGTCGTTGAAGCAGTTCAGAAGGGTCTGTCGCAAACCGAGGCTGCTCGGGTGTTCGGGCTAGCGCGAGGTACGGTGAGCCGCTGGATGGGACTAGTGGAACGCGTTGGACGGCGGGCGCTGAAGGCCCGACGTCGCGGACGGCCTCCGGTTTCGCGACTGAAACCGCATCAAGCAGCCACGACGGTGCGCCACATTGTCAGCGGC
>QHZB01000508.1 GCA_003224525.1 Acidobacteriota bacterium
CAGAACATCGAATACATCATCACCGATAGCGAGTCCGCAGTGCCAAATGATCGAGTACGGGCCTTTGCGCTTTGGGAAGGATGGTTTGGCTACGACCGCAAGAAGTACGCCGCCATGCTCCATGAGGCGTTCCAGCCGTTCGAATTGGTCGCCGCCGAAATTCCACAGCAAAACGGTCCTGTTGAGCCTCCGGCTGGCCAAGACTGGGTGGACACTCCGCTTTTCGCCTGCCTGAAATCAATCGTCTGACCACACGACCGGGAACTTCCAACAGTAGGACTTATTCCTCTGCCCTTCCTGCCGTAAGAGTGCGCTTCCCCACCCGCTTGTTCTGTCAAGGCCGTCCGCTCCGCTCCCGTGAACGCAAACTGCGCGGCCTTGACAGCGCGGGCGGTGCAGCGCAGGGGACCGCCAGGAAGGGCATTTGCTTCTTTTTTTCAAGCGGAAATCACGCTCGAAAAAAGGAGAAAGAGGAAAACAAAATGACAGAAAGACAGCACACCACTTGGGGAGAATTACTGCGGGATGCAGTGGAAAAACCGGGTCGATTGCTCGAAGCCTACACCGCGTTTCATAACTACAGCTTCGGGAATGCATTGCTTGCGCTGGAACAGTGCATCCGCCGCAATCTGCAACCCGGACCACTCAATACCTATCACGGATGGCTCGAACGCAAACGGCAAGTTCGCAAAGGGGAGAAAGGAATCACCCTTTGCATGCCGATGCCGTTCAAAAGAGCCACCCAGACCGATGGCTTCCAAGACGAGACAGCCGAACCGCAGACAAGCTACGCCTTCCGGTTTCGGCCGTATTGGTTTGTGCTTGCACAGACCGAGGGAGAGGACACTTACACTCCGCCGATTCCCAACTTCGACATCGACACGGCGCTTCGAGCGTTGAACATCACGCGCACGCCGTTTGAGGAGATGAACGGCAACATTCAGGGCCTCGCCAACGGACGCGAAATCGCCGTGAATCCCCTTGCCGCACTCCCGCACAAAACTACATTTCACGAGATCGCTCACATTGTTCTCGGCCACACGACGTCCGAAAAGCTTGTGGATGGCGAACAGACCACTAGACATATCCGCGAGGTTGAAGCGGAGTCTGTCGCGCTGATTTGCTGCGAAACGCTCGGCCTCGATGGTGCCGAGTTCTGCCGTGGCTATATTCAGCACTGGCTGAAAACCGAAAAGGAAATCCCCAACCAAAGCGCGGCCCGC
>QHZB01000179.1 GCA_003224525.1 Acidobacteriota bacterium
GAGGACAGACAGGCTCGAAAAACCATGGGTCGCAAATCAAGCCGTGCTGAAATCAAAGCAGTTAACGTCATGAGCTCTGGCTTGCCTACGTTGAGGGATTTTCATGAGGTTTCGCGGGCCGCAAGCCCTAAAAGACACTTGTGAAAAAACATGGGGGGGTGGGGTAGTTATGGTTAACTAGAACGAATTCCTCTGGAACTCCTACACGGATTTCGGCGCGCGCAACGAAAACCGCTCTCTCATTCTGAAAACTAAGAACCCTCTCACTTCGCGGGTTCCTATGTCGGTGGAAAATGCGACGAGCGAGAAGATGCCCGTTACATCCCCTCGTAGTTCGGTCCGCCGCCGCCCTCGGGAACGACCCAATCAATAATCTGGTACGGATCGGCGATGTCGCACGTCTTGCAGTGAACGCAATTCGCGGCGTTGATCTTCAGCTTCACGCCGCCGTTCGTCTCTTTGGCCATCTCGTAAACCGCGGCCGGACAAAAATATTGGCAAGGATTTCCGTACTCCACGACACATTTTGTTGCGCAGATATTCGTGTCGAGAACCTTCAGATGACACGGCTGATCTTCCTCATGCCGCGTCCCGGAGTGATACACGTCCGTCAGCCGGTTAAATGTCAGTTTGCCATCGCCCTTGAATCTTTCCGGAGCTGGCCGGCCGTTGATTTTCTTGTACGCCTCATGCCCTTCGTGCGCCCGCATGGGATCGATCAGCCCGCGCCCGCCGCTGATTTGCTGGAACGCGGTGTGAAAGAATCCAGCGAGCATTCCATGTTGAAAGGACTGATGAAAATTTCGGACCTGCCACAGCTCTTTCTTGATGTAGCTCTGTTCGATCTTCTTCGGGAAGGCGCTCAGCGTTTTCGACGAGGTGTCTCCTGCCTTCAGCGCATCGAAAATCGTATCAGCCGCCAACATCCCGCTCTTCATCGCCAGGTGAATGCCTTTCAGCCGCTGCGAATCGAGAAAACTTCCCGAATCGCCGATGATCAGCCCGCCATCAAGGTAGTTCCTCGGCATCGCGTACCAGCCGCCGTAGGGCAGTGACTTCGCCCCGTAACGCACCAGCTTCCCGCCATCGAGAAGTTTCTTGAGTAACGGATGCGTTTTCCACGTCTGAAACGCGGCGTGCGGATCGAATTGCGGATCCGCGTACTCCAGCGCGAGCACCAGCCCAATCGAGACGCGGTTGTTCGCAAGCCCGTAGATCCAGCCGCCGCCGTACATGTCCATCGAAACTGGCCAGCCTAGCGTGTGCGCCACGTAGCCGGGCTCGATTCGCCCCGGCTGCACGTCCCACAATTCCTTTATGCCGATCCCGTAGCTTTGTGGATTGATGTTGTCGAGCTTCTTCTTCTCCACGAGCTTTTTCGTCAGCGAGCCACGCGTGCCTTCGGCCAACACCGTAACCTTCGCGCGCAACTCGTAGCCCGGCGTGTAGTTAGTTTTCGGCTTGCCGTTTTTGTCGAGGCCTTTGTCTTCGGTGATGACACCAGCGATGCCGTCGCCGTTGTAAACAAGTTCCGCGCCGCCAAATTCCTTGAAGAGGTTTACACCAGCGGATTCCACCAGTCCGCCGAGCCACTTTGTCACTTTGCTGAGCGACACAACGTAATTGCCCTTGTTCTTGAACGGCGGCGGCGTAATCGGAAACCGGAACGACGATCCTCGCGTGAAAAGCAGCGCCGCATCATCGGTTACCGGCGTGTCGAGCGGAGCGGATTTCTCAAAATCCGGCACCAGCTCCGCCAGCGCCTTCGGATTCATGATCGCGCCCGAAAGCTGATGCGCCCCAATTTCGCGCCCCTTCTCCAGCACATAAATATTTTCAGCCGAAAGCTGCGGCCCGCTCTTGCTAGCACCACTAGCCTCGTTGTGCTTCTTGATAAGATTCGCCAGATGCAGCGCGCACGCCAACCCCGCCGGCCCCGCGCCTACGATCAATACATCCGCTTCGAGTTGTTCGCGCTGTGCGGTCACGATTTTGACTTCGGCGATCTTATCAAAGAGTTTCGGTGCGCGGGACGATTAACGCAATTTCTCAAATTCATCCAGAGAAACTCCCAACTACCGGAGAATCTTGTAGAACAGTGGCGGGCCGATTTCGCGGCCTCCATGTATGGGAATGGTCACAGCACGGCCATCCGGGTGGTTCCATCTTTCGTGGCTGCCTGACTGACGGATCAAAACAAATCCGAGTAGTCGAGCGACGCGCTGAAAATCGCGCGCCGTCGCACTAGGCATTTACGATCTCGGTGGTGTCGGCGGGAAGTTTCAGGCCTTTTTCGCGATACTCGTCGGCGATCATGTTGAAAACCTGAGTCAATTCTGCAAGCGCCGCCTCGCGAGTGTCCATCAAAGCATAACAACCAGGGATGGCAGGGATTTCAGCAACCCAGGAGCCATCTTCCTGGCGGTAAAGAATCGTCTTGTAATCTTCAAGTTTCATGCCGTTTCTCAGAGTATACGATAAAGAGCGCGTCAACGTGCGATTAGGCGCTCTTTGCCTTTTCAAGGGCTTCGGTGAGGGCGGGCATGATTTCGAAGATGTCGCCGACGACGCCGTAATCGGCGATTTCGAAGATCGGTGCGTTTGCATCCTTGTTGATTGCTACGATGGTGCGCGCGCCCTTCATGCCGACGACGTGCTGAATCGCACCGCTGATGCCAAGCGCCAAATACAACTTTGGCGCAACGGTTTGTCCTGAGCTGCCGATTTGCCGCTCCATCGGGAGCCAGCCTTCATCGCAAATCGGCCGCGATGCGGCGATCTCGCCGCCCAGCGCTTTCGCCAGCGCTTCCGCTTGCGGAATATTTTCGGGGGCTTTGATGCCGCGCCCGATGGCCACGATGAGCGGCGCCTGCGTCAAATCCACCGCGGACTTCGCTTCCTTGAAAAGGTCGAGCGGTTTGGTGCGAATCTGCTCCGCGCTCACGGACACTTTCATCGCATTCACGGGCGCCTTTCCCGAGGGATGCGCCACGAGCAAATCCGCGCGAAAAGCCCCCGACTGGAACGACGCGAACCACGGAGCTGCTCCCGCAAATGTAACGTCCGCCACGGTCTTTCCTTGGAACATTTGGCGTATGAAAACGAGCTTGCCGCCCTCGTTGCGGTAGCCGATGCAATCGCCGATCATGCCCTTGCCCAGCATGGCCGCGAGTTTCGGCGCGAAGTCGCGCACCTGGTACGTGTGCGGAAACAAAACCAAATCCGGCTTGGCGCTTTCGACTACTTGTTTCAGCGCCACGCCATATCCATCCGGCGTGTACGCTTCGAGCAAGTCATGCTCGACTCTCAGAACTTCCGCGACGTTTTTCGCCGCGAGTTCGTCCGCGAACGCCGCCACACCCTTCCCAATCACCAGCGCACTGACCGTGCTCGACGTATCCTTCGCGATTTGCTGCCCCGCCGCCAGCGTCTCGAAACTTGCGTTGTTCCACTTTCCCTGCCGCAGCTCAGTTACGACGAGAATTTTCATTGGTGCACGTTTCAGTTCCCTTCCACAAATCGTTTCGCCGCCGTCGTTTTCTCCGGCTCATCATGGCTAGAAGAGAGGCCAGCAACGGAAAAGCCGTCAGTCTGTACGCCATAGCCCCCCTTCCCGGCGCTAGCAAACCCCTCGCCGCCCGGCTCAAAACCGAGTTAAGTTTGCCAGCCAGCAGCAGGCCACGGCATTCCAAAATGGCGGCAAGCTAGATCACTCGCGCTTCAAACTTGAGTTTTTCGACCAGCTTCGTCGCCACTTCCTTGGGCGTGCCGGTCAGAAATTCGGTTTTCTTCGTCTTTGTCGGCACGTAAATTTTCTCGATTTTTTGAGTGGCTTCGGCGGAAACGCCCAGCGACTCCCGTGTCGTCGCTGCGATCTCTTTCTTCTTGGCCGCCATGATGCCCTTCAGTGTCGCATACCGCACTTTGTTTATGCCCGATTGAATCGAAAGCACCGCCGGCAGCGGGCACTCGATATGCTGGAACCATCCGGCTTCGAGTTCGCGCTTGAGCTTCATTTTTCCATCGGCCACTTCGATGGCCATGATGAGCGTCGCGTGCGGCAAATCAAGAAGCCCGGCCAGCAGCACCCCCGTTTGCCCGAATCCGTGGTCGTCGCTCTGCAATCCGGTCAAAACGAGATCGGCTTTTTCCTTTCGAATCGCGGCGGCCAGGGCTTTCGCCGATCCCAGCGGATCGAGCTGCGCGAAATTGTCGTCCGCAATGTGAATCCCGCGGTCCGCGCCCTTCGCGAGCGCTTCTTTGATTGTCTGCTTCACGCGCTCCGGGCCCATGGAGAGCGCGATCACTTCGCCGCCGTGTTTTTCTTTCAGCCGTAGCGCCTCTTCCAGCGCGTAGCTATCCGGCTCGTTCATTTCGAAGCCGATGTCTGATTCCTTGATCCAGTTCACGGCAATCGCGAGCGGCGCGTCCTTCGCCGGAACCTGCTTGATGCACACGATGATATTCACGAAGTTCTTCCTTCTTCGATTCTAAAACTCAATTACGACACACGCGGAGGGGATGCTATTTGCCAGACCACCGTTTGAAAATTAGCGCGGCATTGGTGCCGCCAAAGCCAAACGAATTCGAAAGGGCATATTCAACCGAAGCCTTGCGCGCGTGATTCGGAATGTAGTCCAGATCGCACTCGGGATCGGGCGTCTCCAGGTTGACGGTCGGCGGCAGAATCTGGTCGCGGAGCGCCAGAACGCTGATGCCTGCTTCCAATCCCCCCGCGCCGCCCAGCAAATGCCCGGTCATGGATTTGGTCGAGCTGATGGGCACCTGCTTGGCGCGTTCGCCGAACAACCTTTTCAGCGCGCGCGTCTCGATGACATCGCCGAGCGGCGTCGAAGTGCCATGCGCGTTCACGTAGCCGATGTCTTCGGGCGTGAGCTTCGCGTCCTTGATCGCCGCGCGCATCACACGGTACGCGCCGTCGCCGTTTTCCGCCGGCTGCGTGATGTGGTAGGCATCGCCGGACATCCCGTATCCCACAATCTCGGCGAGGATCGGCGCATTGCGCTTCCGCGCGTGCTCCAGCGATTCCAGGATCAGAATCCCCGCGCCTTCGCCAACCACAAAGCCATCGCGCCCCACTTCCCATGGGCGGCTGGCGCTCGCCGGATCGTCGTTGCGCGTCGAAAGCGCCTTCATCGCGGCAAAGCCGCCCACGCCCATCGGCGTGATGGTTGCTTCCGTGCCGCCGCAGATCATCATCTCCGCCGCGCCGCGCTCGATAATCTTGAACGAATCGCCGATGGCATGCGCCGAAGCCGAGCACGCCGTGGCCGTCGCGGAATTCGGCCCGCGCGCGCCGTAACGAATGGAAATATGTCCCGAGGCCAGATTCACAATCGCGGAAGGAATAAAGAAAGGAGAAATCCTGCCGGGCCCGCCCTGTATCAGTTTGATGTGCTCGCGCTCGATGATATCGAACCCGCCGATGCCCGATGAAACGTAGACACCCACTTCATCCAGGTCCGAAGCTTCCGGCTTCCAGCCGGACATTTTCACGGCAAAATCCGCGGCGGCCAGCGCCACCTGGATAAAGCGGCCCATCTTTTTTAGTTCTTTTTTCTCGATCCACTGGAAGGGGTCGAAGTTCTTGATCTCGCCGGCGATTTTGCAGTCGAATCCGGTGGTGTCAAATTGCGTGATGGTTCCAACTCCGCTTTGTCCGGCAACGAGGTTCTTCCAAGTTTCCTCCGTGCCGATGCCCAGCGCGCAGACCAATCCAACGCCCGTGACGACTACCTGGCGAGTCAAGTCTTTAATTCTCCCTGTTGAGGTGTGAATTTCGTGGCTTACTTACCTTTGGCGTGTTTGTCGATATATTCGACGGCGTCCTTCACGGTGGTCATTTTTTCGGCGTCCTCGTCCGGAACTTCGATGCCGAAGGCTTCTTCGAACGCCATCACCAATTCCACCTGATCGAGCGAATCCGCTCCCAGGTCGTCCACGAAGGACGCCGTGGGCGTCACTTCCGCTTCGTCTACGCCGAGCTGCTCGACGATAATCTGTTTCACGCGCTCTTCTACGCTGGCCATTCCCATTCCTCCGCGATTTGGTATCGCTTGATGTGCCCCGCCTGGTGCTGATCGGGTCGTGCGTCAAAACTCGTTTATCGGAGCCCGCTTACTCAGATTCGCGACCGCCCGGCGCGGTTGCGGCCCTACTACCCTAAAATTGCTCTCCCGGATAACCTGCCCATTCTAGTCACCCCTCCCCACAAGGTCAACTTTCCGGCCGCCCGGACTCATAGAGTTCTTCTGACAAGCGCTTCTTTTCTGCAGCGATCAATTCTTTGTACTCCGGGTCAAAGATATCTGGTAGAGTTCTCTGAATTTCGCCTGCGAGCCTCCATAGAGCGACTCTTTCGCCCGGATCTGGCCTGTTGAAAACAAGAGTGCTATCAGAATAGTCGTCCGGCGCTTTCCCGGTTTTGCTCCATTCATCGTGGCTTCGCGCCAGGTACTCAAAGATGACAAGTAGTGTCCCTCGGCGCATTTTGAGATCTACGAATTCAGCGTCCCGCCTCTAAGACCTCCGCCGTCGGAAACTTATTGGGACTACGCCAAGTACATCCCGCCATTTACATCCAGAACATGCCCGGTAATGTAGCCGGCCTCATCGCTGGCCAGAAACACGATCGCCGCGGCCACATCCCGCGCGGAACCCATCCGGCCCAGCGGTATTCGTGTCTTCAGCTGATCCTTCACTTCATTCGTGAGCACGTCTGTCATGGGGGTTTCAATAAATCCGGGCGCGACGGCGTTCACCGTAATATTCCGTGACGAAATCTCAATTGCGATGGCTTTGGTCAGCCCAATCAGGCCGGCCTTTGCGGCCACGTAATTGGCCTGTCCGGCGTTCCCCATCTGCGCCACGATGGAAGCGATATTAATGATGCGCCCCGCGCGCGCCCGCATCATCGTGCCCAGCGCTTGCTGGATGCATAAATGCGCGCCTGTCAGGTTCGTTCGAATCACGGCGTCCCAATCGTCGGCCTTCATACGCATGGACAGGCCGTCGCGCGTGATTGCCGCGTTGTTCACTAAAATATCCAGCCGTCCGAATTTTTCGATTATCTGTCTGAATCCTGCCTTTACCTGCTCAGCGTCGGCAACGTCGATTCTAACTGCCAGGGCTGTGCCACCCGCGGCGGCAATTTCGCCGGCCAGCGCCGTCAGCTTCTTTTCATTTCGCGCCGCAACGGCGACCTTCGCGCCGGCTTCCACCAGCGCCAGGGCGGTGTCGCGGCCAATGCCCTGCGACGCTCCCGTCACCAGCGCCACTTTGCCTTTCAAACTGAACATCCGTGGTCAAGCCTTTCCCGCGCATGCAGTTCTTAGTTATACGTTTTCAGTTCTAAGAGAAGAAAAACGCTGGTGGACTTGAACACCTTGCGCCGGGGAGCCCAAGCACCCGGCACCGTAGCGATCCAGCCGCTCTTCTCCTCGACGCGCTCTAACTCATTTACTTCCTTTAGTACTTCTCCAAGCCAAAAACCGTGAACTGAAAACTCAAAACTGATTCTCAGGCGGCGTCTGAACGCGCGCCGGCGATTTTCTCCACCGTCGCCGCGAGGCTCTTCTCGTCCTCGACGTTCAGTGTCGCCACGGACCGTTCGATCTGCCTCAGTAACCCCGACAGCACGCGCCCCGGGCCGACTTCCACAAAGGTGTTCACGCCCTCATCGATCAGCAGCCGCACGGACTCTTCCCAACGCACCGGCGCGGTGACCTGGCGGATCAGGGCCTGGCGCGCTGCGTCGCCGGTTTCAATCGTGTCCGCATCCACGTTGGTCACCAGGGGCACGCGCAGCGCGGCAAATTCGATCTGCGTCAAGTCTTTTTCCAGCTTCTCCTGCGCCGGCGTCATCAGCGCCGAATGGAACGGCGCGGAAACTGTCAGAATCACGGCGCGCTTCGCGCCGAGCTGCGAGGCTATCTCCACCGCGCGCTTCACCGCGCCCGCATGCCCGGAGATCACCGTCTGCTCCGGCGAATTCAGATTTGCGGCCGAACAAATTTCGCCTTGCGCGGCGCGCTTGCAGGCATCGGCAACCACCGCCGGCGACAAACCCATAATCGCGGCCATCGCGCCCACGCCCGCCGGAACCGCATCCTGCATGTACGTTCCGCGCTTGCGCACGAGCTGCACGGCATCCGCAAATTTCAGCCCACCCGCCGCCACCAGCGCCGCATACTCTCCGAGGCTGTGCCCGGCCACGAAATCCGGCGTCAACCCCTTTTCCGCCAGCACGCGATATATGGCAACCGAGCAGGTCAAAATCGCCGGCTGCGTGTTCGCCGTCAGCTTGAGGTCTTCTTCGGTGCCTTCGAAGCACATCTTCGAAATCGAAAAGCCCAGCGCCTTGTCGGCTTCATCAAAAACGGCCTTCGCTGCCGGA
This sequence comes from Acidobacteriota bacterium, assembly GCA_003224525.1. GTDB lineage: Bacteria > Acidobacteriota > Terriglobia > Acidiferrales > UBA7541 > Acidiferrum. The sequence goes on from QHZB01000179.1 coordinate 8,417, forward strand.
TATTTTCCCGCCAGCTCTTTGCCCATACCCGGGTATTGCGAAGCTTGACCCGGAAACACGAATGCGACTTTGCCCATCGTTAATCCTCTTCTTGCGCCATCACGCAATAACCGCGGCGGCCGAGAGCTCCTGTTCGATTTTCTCGTTCATGCGCGCGCGGGCGAGTCCCGCCGCCACGCGGATGGCGTTTTTCACGGCGTTGGCGTTCGAACGCCCATGCGCGATCACGCAAACGCCGCGCACGCCCAGCAGCGGCGCGCCGCCGTACTCCGTGTAATCAATCGTCTTTCGCAGCGCCTTGAAGGCGCCTTTCGAAAGCATCCCGCCCACCTGCGAAACCAGCGAACTGTTCATGGACTTCCGCAGCAAGCCGAAAATCTGAAACGCCAGGCCTTCGCAAATCTTCAGCGCGATGTTGCCCACGAATCCATCACTCACGATGACATCGACGATTCCTGAAAAAAGATCCCCGCCTTCGACGTTGCCAACGAAGTGCACCGGACTCTTCTTCAGCCGGGTGTAAACCTCGCGTGTCAGTTCGTTGCCCTTGATCTCTTCTTCGCCGACGGAGAGCAAGCCGACGCGCGGCCGCTTGCTGCCAAACGTCGCGCGGTAGTAGACCTCTCCCATGACCGCGAACTGAACCAGGTGCTCGGGCTTCGAATCCACGTTTGCGCCCACGTCGAGCAGCACGGAAACGCCGCCCTTGGCGTTCGGAAACGGCGCGGCCAGCGCCACGCGATCCACCGATTCCAACGTTCCCAGCAGAAACTTTGCCACGGTCATCACCGCGCCGGTGTTTCCCGCGCTGACCATCCCGTCGGCCTTGGCCTCGCGCACTAGCCGGGCCGCCACGTGGACCGAACTGTCCTTCTTCCGCCGAAAGGCCTGCGCGGGATGATCGTTCATAGTGATCACTTCGCTCGCAGGCACGATCTCGATCGGCAGACTTGGCGCTGCATGCCTCGCCAGCTCCGGGCGGACTACGTTCGGCTGTCCCACGAGCAAAACTCGCACGCCAAGCTCCCGTACGGCCAGCACACTGCCTTCGACCTCGGGGCGTGGCGCGTGGTCTCCGCCCATGGCGTCAACGGCGATGGTGATCATGGGATTTTTGTCCGCAGGCTAAGCGAGAGAAACTTGAAATCCTTACGACGCCGGTGCTTGCGCCGCTTTGCCCTTGTAATGTCCGCAATGCGGACAAACCTGGTGCGGCTGTTTCATTTCGTGGCACTTCGGACACTTAGCGAACGCAGGCTTCGACAAAAAGTCGTTCGCCCGTCTGGTGCTCGTCCGTCTTTTGGAATGCCGTCGTTTTGGGTTAGGCATAGTAATACACCTCGTTGCCGCCTCAGTGGGCGGATTATACCGGGCTTGTCAGCCCTGGAAAACTATTGTTTCTTGAGCCAGTCCTGCTTGAGGCGCGCGAGAGGGGCCATTCGCGGGTCCGTCGCGTGGGTCTCACAGCGGCACTCTTCGTGGTTCAGGTTCGCACCGCAATTCGGGCACAGTCCCCGGCAATCACTCTGGCAGATCACTTTCAACGGCAGCGCCAGCAGCAACTGCTCCTTCAACACGTCCGCCAGGAAGAGTCCTTCTCCTTTGTAGAATCCAATCTCGGTTTCGTCGTCTTTCAACTGGTCGATGGTCGGCTTCTCGACCTTCGGCACCGGAGCGTAGAACAGGTCGAACGTCCGGCTTACCTCTTCCACCACCGGCTCGAGGCAGCGTGCACACACGAGCTCGATCTTCGTTTCGAGGTTCCCCTCGATCCGAATCTGCGATTCCAGAAGCTCGGCCGTCGCCATCACTTCCAGCGGCTCGATCTGCTTGATCTCCGCGGAATGAAAATCAATGCTGCCCGGAGCATAGGTCTTCCGGATGCGCAGCTTACGGACGGCTAATTCCTTAACGTCAAGGAACATGTCTTCAGCGCCTCCGGCGCGTACGCTCATGCCTTACCATTATTGAGTCGCCTCCCCGCCAAGTCAAGGAAACGCGCCTCTCTTCTTCCCGTTTTGGCACCCTCCATGCCACCAACCCGTTCTAGTACTTGGAGTGTTTTCATCACCCTCGTGAAGTTGCCCAATCCTGCGAGAGCGGTCGTGGATCCCGCGAAACTCACCCACTATTGCTTCAACCCGTTCCACCCTCACGGAGGTCATAAAGCCCGGGTTCTCGCGTCGGCCCTGGGGATTGCGCAGAGAGATGTTGAAGCGCCCGAGGAGGAAGAGTTGAAATTCTCTAGAAGCGGTGAATGAGGTTCCGGCAAGACGATTCTCGCCCTCGCTCTTCTGGTGCTTGTCGCGGGCGACTATATCTTTACGCGAAAGTCGTCGGTTCAGAACGCCTATTCCTCGATTAAGGAATCAACGCAAGACGCGGCTAGAACATCCAGAGTGCGCACGGCCCTGCTGCTGTCGAAACACGTATCTCCCTTCGAAATCAAAGCGGATACAATCCAGGGCGAAGTTGACTTGGAAGGTCAAGTATCTTCGGAAAAATTCAAGACCGTCGCCGGTGCGATCGCCCAGGACACCTCGAGCGTCAAACAAGTGCACAACAATCTGAGTGTCAACCCTTCGACGGAGCGCAATCCTGATAGGGAGCACCTCGGAGAACGCGTGGCGGATCTGGAAATCCAGACTCTCGTCACCGATGCTCTTTCCCTTTTCGGCGGGCGACCGTGTGGGACTGGCTAGCCTAGCGGGGCCGTTCGGGATCGACGCTCTGGTCAAGATAGATCCACAGAACTCGGGCAAAGAGGGTGATCGTCGGCGCAAGCGGCAAGAACAACACGGCGGACCAGAGGATGACTTTCGTAATCCACCACCCAGTCAAAAACCACAGCAGCGCGGCGATTGGCGCCATGATCGAAACCCCCAAGACGTAACTGATGTACATGGCGCCCAGAAAATAGCCTGGTTCCCGTTCAAACTTGAGGTCACAGATGGAGCAGTGGTCGCACATCTTCGGGAATCCTCGGAAGATGGAATAGCGGAAAATTCTACCCATGCGGCAGCGGGAACAGCGCTGTTGAAAAATGCTTTGCAGCGTTGACGGCTTTGTGGTGGATTCCATCAGCAGCGGGTTCTAAGCTAGTTCTAAGCTATCAGATAAGGAAGAACAACGGCGCGCGGGCGTTAGTTCCTCTGGCCGGGAGAATCCGGCGGCCAATCTTTTCAGGCTTGTTTTTTGCGCCGGTCGTTGCGTCTCGCAAACGAGGTCTTCAACCTAATCTGCTGCTTCCACGCTTCTTCTTCAATTGTTTCGCCGCACCAGGCATCCCGCGATCATGTCGTGCAGCGCCTGCTTTCTTTCCGTAAATCCCGCCATGATGTATCCGATAAATGCAGGCACCATGTTGGTGATGATCTTGGCAAAGTGCCTCCCCGTCGCGCGGCCGAAGCTGACGCGGCGTCCCGCCATGTCCGTCACCACCAGACCCAGCACCTTTTTCCCGAGCGTTGCCTGCCACTCCGAACTCTCCATCAGAGCGTGGTACAGCCAAGTCAAGAGCAGGCTGGCCGTCGCGGCAAGGAATAGAAGTCCAAAGAGCATGAAGATGCCAACATCATTCATGTCTTCATCACGATGGATCTCGCCGATGAATCCGCCCAGTCCGGTCAGAAAGATAAGCGGAATCAAAATCAAGACGAAGCCTACACCCATCACCGCGTTGTCGATGAGGAACGCCAAAAACCGCACCCAGAACCCGGCGTACTGCACGCGCGGGACGGCGGCATATCCGGCGTACGCGGGAACTGCCGCCACGCCGCCCGCTATCGGCGCCGCAACCGGCGAACTCATCATCGACCCCCGCGCCACTGCGGCAACCGCGAAGGCTTGTCCGCAATTCGAGCAAAACGCCGCACCAACGGCCATCACTCCGCCACACTTGGAACAGTACACGGCATTTCCTCGTTTCCTTCTTGCCCTTCCTAACGACCCGCAAGAATCGCAGCCAAATCCTACTTTCAAGCAACGGCAGGGTCAATCTTTCACCGCACAACGCCGGAGTGGCAAAAATTTCATAGCACTAGTACCTAATTTTTCTTCTTCGCTACTGCTTGCTATTCAGCGCATCTCCTTGATTTCACATGTGTTTATCAGAATAACGATAATCTTTTCCAGTTCTGGTTCATTTCTTGCCCCCAGGAGTGGCCCCGCTCAAAATTGAAAGGGAGGAAATTCTATGCGATTCCGTACTTCACTCTGCCTAGCCACTCTGTTTCTCGTCTGTTTCACCATTGCGGCATGGTCCACACCGCTCCCCGCCGAGACTGCTGCAGATTCCCTGCAACCCGCACCCGATAACCAATCGCTGTCGGGGCCAATCGCATCAGTCGGAGATGCGGAATTCTCCGTACAGGTAACGAAAGACAAGGATGTGAATACCGTCCAATTCCTGGTCGATGGCAAGACGAAAGTCGAAGGCAAACTCGCCGTGGGCGCGCAAGCCACCGTCGAGTATCGCTCAGACGCAGGCAAGAACATCGCCGTTCGTGTCATCGTGACCCCGGCCTCCGGAATGAGCTTGTACTGACGAGCTATGCCGCTCATACTCTAGAAGCCGGTTACCGACAATCGTAATTCCCATGCGGCCGCCCACCCAGCCCCCGCGGCCGCCTTTCATTTTAAAAAATTGAGGAGTCATGATGCGCACGACTCTGAAAATCATTCTGCCCTTGATCGTCAGCGTCGCATCGGTGTCTCTATTTTTCGCGGCATACCAAGTGCGGACGGAGAAGCGCAATTTGCGCAATGACCTCTTGCGCCGGGCGGAAATTCTCGGCGAAAGTCTTCAGGAAAGCGTCGAGCCGTTACTCGAGCCGCCGCGGGAGAAGGACTTGCAACATTTCATCGAGCGTTTCGGACAACGCGAACACTTGAAAGGCGTCGCTGTATACAACTCTGCCGGAGTTGCGCTGGCGATAACTGCAGGTCTCCCTGCGGCCTTCAAGGTGTGCCCCACGGCTGCGACTCACGCCGCGCAGGAGGACGCTGGCGTAGGTGAGTTTCTGAATGCCGAGCAAACTGCGTCCATCACCGAAGATTCGAATGGGCCGATTCATATTTATGCGTTGCCGCTTCACCGCAATAGTGAAATTGTGGGCACCCAGGCTCTGTTCCACGACACAAGCTACATCGACAGACAGGTTTCCGGCACGCTTCGCGATTCCCTGCTCACTGCATTCGTCCAAACCGTTCTGATCACGGGGTTCGCGCTTATTCTTGTCCAGTGGACTTTCACCGTGCCGCTGACGCGCACGGCAAAATGGCTGCGCGCACAGCGCACTGGCCAGCCAATCGCGCCGTCGGCGCTTTCGAAGGGCGAAATTCTCGACGAAATCCATCACGAAGTGACGCATCTCGCACGTGACCTGAGCACCGCGCGCGCTGCCGCGGAAGAAGAAGCGCGGTTGCGCGATTCGAACGCTTCACTTTGGACTGCCGAACGCTTGCATGTCAGCCTGCGCAACAAACTTCAGGAAAAGCCGCTTTTCGTTGTTTCGAATCGCGAGCCTTATATGCACGTCTTCAGCGAAAAGGACAAGTCCATCAGCGTAATCGTTCCAGCGAGCGGCGTGGTCACCGCGCTGGAACCTGTTCTGCGCGCCTGCAATGGCACCTGGATCGCCAACGGCTCTGGCAGCGCCGACCGCGAAGCCGTCGATGCCCACGATCGGCTCCGCGTCCCACCCGATCGCCCGAGTTACACGCTGCGCCGGGTATGGCTCAGCGACGAAGAAGACAAAGGCTACTACGAAGGTTTTTCGAACGAGGGTCTCTGGCCGCTGTGCCATATCGTGCATACGCGCCCGGTCTTCCGGCCCGAGGACTGGCTGCAGTACCAAAAAATCAATCGCCGCTTCGCGGACGCCGTTTTGCAGGAAATGGAGGGCGCCGAATCGCCGATTCTTCTCGCGCAGGATTATCACTTCGCGCTGCTTCCGCGGATGGTTAAGGAAGCGCGGCCCGACGCGCGGGTTGCGATCTTTTGGCACATTCCATGGCCGAATCCGGAAGCCTTTGGCATCTGCCCGTGGCAATGCGAGCTTGTCGATGGATTGCTGGGCGCCGACCTCATTGGCTTCCAGATTCAATCGCACTGCAACAATTTTCTGGAAACCGTGGACCGCGCGGTCGAGGCGCTCACGGAATGGGATCGTTTCGCGGTCAATCGCCAGGGCCACGTCACGCGGGTGCGCCCGTATCCCGTCAGCGTGGCGTTTCCGGAGAATTCGCATGGTGTCGATCAATCGCCCAGCCCCGGCGCGGAGCGCGCCGCTTTGTGCGCTGAAATGAGTATTGAAGCTTCCCTTCTGGGGGTTGGCGTTGACCGCGTGGACTACACGAAGGGAATCCTCGAGCGTTTCCGCGGCCTCGAGCGCTTTTTCGAATTGAACCCCGCCTACCTGCAGCGCTTCACTTTCGTGCAAATCGGGGCTCCCAGCCGCACGGACATCGAGCGCTACAAGAATTTCCTGGCCAAAGTCAGCGGCGAAGCCGAACGCGTCAACTCACGCTTTCAAACCTCGCGATGGAAACCGCTCGTGTTTCTCAGAAAACACCATTCGCACGAAGAAATCGCACGCTTTTTCCGCGCCGCGTCTTTCTGCATGGTCACGTCTCTGCATGACGGAATGAATCTCGTCTCCAAGGAATTCGTTGCTTCGCGCGAGGATGAACGCGGCACGCTGATCCTCAGCACCTTTACGGGTGCGGCGCGCGAGCTTTCCGATGCGCTACTGGTCAATCCCTACGACGTCTCGCAACTCGCGGATAGCATCCATCGCGCGCTGGAAATGTCCGAAGAGGAACAGTCCGCGCGCATGCAGCACATGCGTCACAACGTGCGCGAGCACAACATCTACCGCTGGGCCGCTCATCTTCTCTCGGATCTCACCGAAATTCGTATCGAAATTCCAGAACGCGAGGAGACACCTCAATTGTCATGAGCACCTCGGGTCACTCCGCCTGTATGCGGAGATTGAGATGATGCTGTTTTTGCGGAATGGGGAGGAAGCCCTCGCATGAACGCAGTTGAAACTCCGTTCGACTTCGTCACCGTTTCCTATCTCACGCGAATCGGCAACCAATCTGCCGGCACACTCACCGAGTTGCTGACGGGGCTCGAGCATTGCAGCGACGCGTCCATCTTCCATCACACCTTTCAAACCCTCGGCAGCCATCACTTCCTCACCGAGGGTTTTTCCAACGATTTCGCGCAATGGGTGCTAGCGGACACCAACCGCAACGATCTCGCGGAGCAGCTTGCCGCGCTCGATATTCGCGACTACGTTTCCATCGCCGCCCTGCGACGCGATCTCTGCCGCCTTGTCGGCGAGTTTTGCACGGCGTTTCCCCATTTTGCGGGACAGTCCGCGCTGGAGCGTTTCTACTTTTGCGAAAGCGTCGAAGTGACCGCGCCCCTGGGACGAAGCGCTCGCACGCTGGACGAGTTTCGCGAGGGCATCGCGCATCTCAGCCATGCCGGTTTCTACTTTCATTTCATCTCTTCCCGCCTACGGCTGCAGCTCCAGACAAACGATTTTTCCTACTGGCTGGCCGACGGTTTGGGGCTTGCATCGCTCGCCGAAAACATCAATCACATTGACATCTATACGAACACGCTGGACAGCACGCGCGGCAAACTGCTTCGCCTGATCGACCGCGAAAGGAGAAAGGCGTGAGCGAGACGCTGACCCTCACGCGCATCCCTCTGGACGACTACGCCGGGCTCCATGGCGCGGGCGAAATCGAAGAGCTGCGCGCGCTTGCCAAACCGTTGCGCGGACGCAGCATCGAGATGATCAATGCCACCGCCATTGGCGGGGGCGTAGCGGAAATCCTCAATCGCCTGGTACCTCTCGCGGAAGAGCTGGACCTCCATTTCAAATGGGACGTGATGACCGGCGGCGAAGATTTCTTTGACGTCACGAAATCTTTCCACAACGCCCTGCACGGCGCGCCCTATCATGCAAGTCCGAGGGATTTCGAAATTTTCCTCGCGTATACCGAACGCAATCGCGCGGCTCTTCCTCTCGATTCCGAATTCGTGGTGATTCACGACCCCCAACCGGCGGCTCTGATCGACGCGCGCAAACCAGGCTCAAACCACTGGGCATGGCGTTGCCACATCGATCTCTCGCACCCCAACCGGGCAGTCTGGGATTTCCTGGAAAAATTTGTCTCCCGGTACGACGGCGCCATGTTTTCTTCCCCCGAATTCTCGCGCCAGCTCCCTATCCCGCAATATCTTTTCTATCCGGCCATCGATCCGCTTTCGGAAAAAAATCAGGACCTCGAACCGGAGTTCATCGCTCAAGTCCTTGCTCGTTTTCGCATCGATCCCATGCGCCCCATCCTCACGCAAATTTCCCGCTTCGACCGCCTGAAGGACCCGGTTGGCGTGATTCGCGCGTACCGTATCGTGAAGCGGTATTTCGATTGCCAATTGGTTCTCGCGGGCGGCAGCGCCGACGACGACCCCGAGGGCGCCATCGTGCTGAAGGAAGTGCTGCGTGAAGCGGATAACGATCCGGACATTCGAGTGATCGAGCTGCCGGCCTGGGCGCCGCTCGAAGTCAACGCGCTGCAGCGCGCCTCGACCATCGTGATTCAGAAAAGCCTGCGCGAAGGCTTCGGGCTCACTGTTTCCGAAGCGCTGTGGAAGAAAAAACCGGTGGTGGCCTCCGCGGTTGGCGGCATCCCACTCCAAATCATCCACAAGCATACCGGCTTGCTGGCGCATTCCGTGGAAGGTACAGCGTATCAAATTCGCTTTTTCCTTTCCCACCCGGAAATTGCGGCAAAACTCGGCGAACACGGGCATCAGCACGTGAAGGAAAACTTTCTCATCACGCAGAAGCTGAAGCGCTACCTGACGCTCTTTCTGACGCTGGCAAGGGGATCATGAGAGTCCGCTAATGCCGAGGCTCATGCTCACGGGAGGAATCATGGGCATGCACGCTGGCAACTCTGAGCCTCGAAGTCTCATCCAAATCTGGCAGGCAGAAGCCTATCCCCAGTCCGAGGCCAGCCCCTGCTTTCTGCAATTCCAATTTGTCTGTCCCAGGAGAACACGAATGAAGTGTGTCGCACTTTTGCTTTTTCTCTCAGGTTGGCTGGTGCCGCTGGCCTCGGCGCAGGAACATTTTCAGCTCGGCGCTTACGGTGATTATTTCCGTATATCGCAAACGAAAACCAACATGGCGGGGCTAGGAGCACGCGCGGGGATCAAGGCGTTCTCTCACGTCATGATCGAGGGCGAGATGAGTTATGACTTTAAGCAGGCCTTCTCGGAAAATTTCAACACCACTCCAACTGTGACGGTTGTGAACAGCAACCTCAAGGCTCTGCATGGACTCTTTGGCCCCAAGATCGTGGCCGGCCACGGTGCGATTCGTCCTTTCTTCACGGTCAAAGGCGGTTTTATCAATTTCCGCCTGGATCCCCGGCCCGCTAGCGTGGGAACAGCCATCAGCTCGATTGAGAATCTGCGCGCGAACAACGTGAGCGGAATCCTCTACCCAGGCGCGGGTTTGGAAGGACATATCGGCCCGGTCGGTCTGCGCCTTGAAGCCGGCGATGAGATGTACTTCGCCGGAAGCACGCATCACAATCTGCGTGTGGCCCTTGGACCATTCATCCGGTTCTGAACTCTTTCAACCGTTCCGCAGGCGCTATTCCCAAAAGAACAGAGTGGACAGCAACCCCCACTCTGTTCTTTTCTTTCAAGCCTGACAAAAGACGCAGAAGTAACCCGAGTTTTTCCATCCCTAATTCCTCAACCTATCGTGCGATCTTTCCTCAGAAATCCAAATTCATGCACACGGCACAAACATGGTGCTAACCTTTCGGTGTCCAGCAGGGAAGAGGAAAAGATCATGAGATGGACGCCCGGCGGTGAGAGCCAGGATGTCGAGGATCGGAGCGACGATTCTGGCGGTGGCGGAGGCGGTTTTCGATTCGGCGGCATGCATGTCGGCATCGGCGGCGCCGTCCTTCTGATTCTCAGTTTCGTCTTCAAGACAAACTTCTTTGCTTTGCTCAGCGGAGGCGGCTCCGTCGCTCCGCAGCCAGCCGTCACCCGGCCGGTTCCCGCGCGGAACTCCGCGGAGAAGCCGCTCGTGCAATTTGTCTCGTTCGTCCTGGACGACACGCAGAAAACGTGGACGGCGTTCCTTGAACCGTCTAGGTTTTTGGCAGTGCGGCATCAGGCCGACTGCTCGCAAATGGTACCGCCGAACTGATCGTGATGCCGGCGAAGAAGGAATTGGTCGGTCATGCCGGCAATGTAATCGCAGACGACGACGTGGCGGACTTCCCTCAGGGCCAGTTCTTCATAGGAAGCCGGCATCGAGCCGGGACGGCCCGAGTAGTAAATGAAAAGCTCTTCCAGACACTTCACGGAGCGGTCGCGGTCCTCAGTGATGGCGGGATGGTTGTAGATATTCGCGAAAAGGAAGCGCTTAAGTTCACGATTTTGCGCGGCCGCAGCATCGCTGAAACCAGCGAGGCGTTTTGGGGCCCGGCGAATGCCGTCCGCGGATGAGGCACCCCAGGAGAGGACGCGCTGCCCGGTAGTTTCAATGAGATCGGTGGCCAGTGCATCCAGAACGCGTTTGAGGGCCTCATTGAAAATGAGTTTTGCGCGCGCACCGCGATGCGTGGAATCGACCTGCGCGTAGACTTCGTCAAAAAAAGAGACTTCCTTGCGCAAAACGGCAAGATCGAGGAGCCCGGCTTCGAGGGCATCGTCAATATCCGCGGTGTTGTACGCAATTTCGTCGACCCAGTCGATGAGCTGCGCTTCGAGGGGCGGGCGCAAGTCGAGAAGGTATTCGGCAAGCTGCGGAAATTGCGCGGCGGAATAATCGCGCGAATGCTTGATGATGCCTTCGCGAACTTCAAAGGTGAGATTCAACCCCAGAAAATCAAGATAGCGCTGCTCGAACTGCTCGACGATGCGGAGCGCGTGCAGATTGTGATTGAAACTGCCGCCTTGCGCGCGCATCAGTTCGTCGAGCTTGCGTTCGCCGGCATGGCCGAACGGGGGATGGCCGATGTCGTGAACGAGAGCGAGCGCCTCGGCAAGCTCGGTGTTCAGCCCCAGCGCGGAGGCGACCGTGCGGGCAATCTGTGCGACTTCCAGCGTGTGCGTCAAGCGATTGCGGAAATGGTCCGAGTAGCGCGTGGTGAAAACTTGCGTCTTGGCTTCCAGGCGGCGGAAAGCGCGGGAATGAATGATGCGGTCGCGGTCACGCGCGTAGGCACTGCGGTAAGGATGGGGCGGCTCGGGATAGCGCCGGCCGCGGGACTCTTCCGCGCGCATCGCCCAGGGAGCAGGAGTGGGAACTGGTTCGATGGGCCGCTCCGTAATGTTTCACCTGATCCGCGGGAATGCCCGGGTGCGGAGCGGATCAGGATTTCGGCGAAAGCGCATCCAGGCCGCGATCGGCTTGATCCGCGATGGTGGTGTCCGGGAATTCCTTCTTGATCTGCTGGTAAATGCTGGCGGCTTCCTTTGGATTGGAACTGCGAAGGATTCCGGCAAGTTCCAGCAGCACAAGCGGGCGCGGAACGAGGACGCTGGGCTTGTCCGCCAGAGCGCGAAAGATTTTGACTGCGTCATCGGGTTTGCCGGTGCGCGAGTAAATGACCGCCATCTGATACTGCGCCATGGAGGCGAGCTCTTTGTCGCTGCCGCCGCTGATCTTCTTCAACTCTTCGAGTGCCTGATTGTGGCGCTCGAGGTCCTCGAGACAAAGCGCGGAGTAGTAGCGCGCGAGTTTTCCGGGATTCGTGCGCGGATATTTGTCGGCAACCTTGGTGAACTTCTGCAAAGCATCCTGGAGGCGCGCCGGTTCATCGGGATAGACGGGCTCATTGGGGTCGGCGGGGTCAGGCGCTGAACCGATGCGGCCCTGGTAAGCCTTCGTGGCGGTATCGAAGGCGGCAGAGCCTTCCTTAGTCTGGCGATCGACGTAAAACCGCCAGCCTTCGTAGCCCAGCGCCGCCACCAGAGCAACAAAGACGACGATCAGCGTGAACTGTCCGTGAGAGATAACGGCTTCAGCGCCGTGCTCGATGGTTTCCTTAATTTTGTCCTGCTTCAGTTCTTTGCGCGAAATATGATCGGACACAAACGCTCTCCTGATGGGTCTGGAATTTTTGACCTCCCTCTCCCGAAAAGGAAGAGGATTCCTGCGGCCTCCCGCTGGTTTTGCAGGATGGCTTCGGTGGGTTCCTCCCACAGCCGCCTTACTTCAGCGGAGGACCACCAAGAGGCTTCACTTTTGGGCTGCCCGCCCATAGCTCTTTTGGACGGAGAGGAGTTTAGGACAATGCCGCCGAGCAATCAAGAGGGCCCTATATCCCCGGCCTAAAACGCCCAGGCTTTGCGGCCCAATTGGTAGTCGTAACACAATATTCCGGTCGCGGGTCCGGAAGACAGGCGGTGGGCGCAGGGGCGCGGATTTACCTTTGCGCCCGAAAAATGTCCGTCGTCCTCCCGAGCGCTTCGAATGGTGCTAATTTTAGAGTATGCAGACGGCGTGCATTCACTGTGGCGCGGAGCACATGCTGAAAGATGGGCAGTTCGGCGGCCATTCGAAAGTGCAGTTCAAATGCTCGAATTGTGGCAAGACCACCATTGTGGAGATCAAGCGCCGTGTAGATTCCACCGTGGTTATGTCTCCGCTTCCCTCGTTTGCAAGGGCAAACGCCACGAGTTCGAATCTGAATTTGCCACCGCCCGATCCCGGATTGCGGCTTCCCGAAAAAGCGCAGGTTGTTCTCAGCATTCTGTCGGGACCTTCGAAAGGCGAGAGCCACACGCTCGCAAAGCCGCGTGTCGTGCTTGGTCGCAAAGGCGCGGACATCCCTCTGAATGATCCTGAAATTTCGCGACAACATTGTTTGCTGGAAGTGAAAGAAACGTACATCAATCTCAAGGACATGGATTCAACCAACGGCACTTTCTTCGACGAAGAACGCGTGCGCGCGGCCATGTTGCAGGACGGTACCGAGTTTCGAATCGGCGGAAGCCTGATTCGCGTGAATTTCCAGCCGAAGTAGCCTGGTTTCTCTCCTCCGCAAGGCCGCTTTATCCGTGCTCCGATTCCTCCGATTGGCTTTGTGAGATACTAACGCCGATTCCAAAATTGCCCGGAGTCCGATGAACCGCCTCTCCGTCTGCCTGATTGCGTTCAATGAGGAACACAACTTGCCGCGCGCCTTGACTTCGCTTGCGGGAATCGCCGACGAAATTGTGGTGGTGGACTCTGGGAGCACGGACCGCACGGCTGAAATTGCAAATGCGCGCGGCGTATCCTTCTTTGAAAGAACCTTCACCAATCATGCCGATCAGAAAAACTATGCGGCCTCCTGCGCGAGGAATGAGTGGATTTTTCTGCTAGATGCCGATGAAGAGTTGAGCGGTGAACTGCGCAAGTCCCTAATGGAGTGGAAGCACCGCGAGCCGGAATTTCCAGTTTACGAAATGGCGCGCCTCACCTGGTACCTCGGTGCCTGGATCCGTCACTCGCGATGGTATCCGGATTTTCAGCGCAGGCTCTACCTGAGAAACAAAGCGAGCTTTTCCGGAATGATCCATTCGGCCCTGCGTTTCCAAGGAAGGGCGGGCCGTCTGAGTGGAAACTTGTTGCACTACACGATCCGCACGTTTGCGGAGCACGAAGCGAAAGTCGAGGGCTACACAACGGTCATGGCACGGGAGTTGTTCTCCCAGGGTAAGCGGAGCTGGAGAGCGGCCATGTGGCTGGCGACGCCCTGGAGCTGGTTTCAGAATTACTTGCTGCATCTTGGCTTTCTCGACGGCTATCGCGGCTGGCTCATCTCGCGGATGGCCGCGCGCGGCACGTGGCTGAAATTCAAGAAGCTCGGAGAGCTCCTCGAGGCCGAGCGTCGCGCGGGCGGAGCGCGGACCCCATGAGGGTGCTTTACGTGGATCTGGAGCGGGAATGGCGCGGCGGGCAGAGCCAGGCATTGCTGACGCTCGGTGGATTGCGCGAGCGCGGGCATGAGGTCGAGTTGTTGGCGGCGCGGGATTCGGCGCTTGCGAATCGCGTCTCGGAAGCCGGGATCACGGTTCATCAAGCTCCGCAATTTGGCTTGCGCGCCTGGGCTGCTCGTGCCATGCGCAGTTTGATCGCCCGGAGGCGATTCGAGCTTGTACATCTCAATGAGCCGCATGCATTGACGGCGGCATGGCTGGCGAAGACGCACGCCCGGCTTCCGCTGCTGCTCTCCCGCCGAATTGGATTCCCGCTTCAGAAAAACGCAGTGTCGCAGGCGCGCTACCGGGCCGTGGAACGGTTCTTAGCGAACAGCAAAGACGTGGCACAAAGCCTGATCGATTCAGGCATCCTGGCGGAGCGAATCTCGATCGTGAATGAAGGCGTGGAACTCTTTCCATTGCGAACTTCGGAACAACGAAGCAGCGCGCGGAAGCACTGGGGCGTGCGAGAAAACGAATTTTTGTTTGGATGCGTCAGCGTATTCGTCCCGGAAAAAGGACAACGGCACTTGATCGAAGCACTTCCCCTGGTGAGAGAGCTGCATCCGGAAGTGCGGCTGCTGCTCGCGGGCGACGGCGCCCGCCGCGCAGAACTGCAGGCGCTTACAAAGCGTCTCGGGCAGACAGAAGCGGTGTTTTTCCCCGGATTTGTAGGGGATGTCGGGCAAGTGCACGCGGCCCTCGATGCTTTCGCATTTCCTTCGGAGTTCGAAGGTCTGGGAACCGCATTGCAAGCGGCGATGGCCGCAGGCCTGCCTTGCATCTCGACGAAGCGCGGGGCGCTCGGTGAAGTAGTGGATGGCGAACGAACTGCTCTTGCCGTGGAACCAAATGGCAAGGAATTCGCCGTCGCCATGCTGCGGCTCATCAATGATGAAGGGCTCCGAACAAAGCTCGGCAAAACAGGCCGCCGCGAGGTGGAGCAACGGTTTTCCGCAGGACGCATGGTCGAAAACACGATTCGTGTCTACGAAGATGTCCTGCAGAAAATGAAGAAAGGCTGAGCTGAGCAGATCAAGCCCAGCGCTGAGAGCTGTTTCTTTCCGCAAAACAGGCAGGTCAATTCCGCGACGGTGAGCGCCCCGGTGAGGCACGACGGGAAGAAAAGGATGAAGCGCCTGGCAGGTCTTTCGAGCTCCGCCAAGCGCTTCAGGCCTTCTTGTAAATATTGCACCAGTTTTCTGTCTTCTCTTATTCCAGGCGTTTCCCTCCTATCCGCTCGCCGTTTTACGTCAAGCTATCTTGGGGATTGAACGACCCATCGCCCTTTTGGCTCGAGGAACTCCACGCCAATGACAAAGCCGTCGCCTTGCAATTGTTGGCAGTAAGCAACCCGGGCCGAGGAGCGAAACTCTCCAGTGCGCGAGGCGAACACCAAGGATTCGCCTTGTTCCCAGCGGCGCACACTGACCACCCGCGCGCCACGCGCACTCACATTCTCTGTAAAAGTCGATTCCGAGCCAGGCGCCTGACGATGGCCGTCAATCAGAACGGGGATTTCCATCGGGATGCGTCTTTCGGCTCTGTGAAAAGAAAATTTCTTCCCTTGAGGCATGGTTTTGCTCATCCTCACAGGCACGCGGCAATGCGCGTGAAATTTTGAACGCTACTTCTGCCGTGGTGCTTCATGGCGTAGAGTTCGCGGTCGGCAGCGCCAAGAAGTCTCTCGGGCGTGTCGCCATCCTCCGGAAAAGCAGCGACCCCTGCGCTGACAGAAAGCGCGGGGCGTTCAGGTTCAGCGGAGAGACGCTCGCGGATTCGAGAGACGATGCGCGACGCGATGTCCTTGCCGGCTTCCGGCAGTACCACCGCGAATTCATCGCCACCATATCGCGCGGCGGTGTCGATCGCGCGGGAATGGTTGCGCAGAATCTTGCCGATACGCACCAGCGAGCGACTGCCTGTCAGATGTCCGTACTGATCGTTGATGACCTTGAGGCCGTCCATGTCGAGAAGCACCACGCTGAATGGGCGCTGCGTGCGGCGCGAACGGTCAAGCTCCGCTTCGAGAACGCTGATGAGCCGCCGGTAATTCGACAGCCCCGTGAGTGGGTCGGTAACGGCCATCGAGCGCACCTGCTCGAACAGGCGAGCCTGATCCAGCAACGCGCCGGAAAGCATGACCACATAGCTGCACGTCTTGCTCAACTCCGCCAGAAAAAACGGGCCATCGAAAAGCTGCCGCGAAAATATCGCCGATGCATGGCAGACAACATTGAGTGAAGCCACGATAAAGAGAGAGTGATCGAAGAGGCTGGCGGCGCCCTTCTTCTCTCTGTCGTTCTTGAGCCGCTGGCGAAAACAGACCGCGGCGATCAGGAACAGCGCCGTGGGAAGCAGATCCCAGGGACGAGAGAGCAAGTGCGCGGCATGCGCGACGGGCGCGGCGGGTGCGGCCAGAAACGCTGCGCTCGTTATATAGGCAGCCAGGGCAACGACCAGCAACCCTGCGGCAGTTTCCTTGCTTGGCTGCCGCGCGGTTGGCATGTAGCGCTCGACAGCGATGGCGGCTAGCAATAGAACGGCAAGCAGTGTGCGGCTCACCATCCAACCGATGGGAATGCCGGAGAGCGCCAGGGCCCCGGAGCTCAGCGAATCGTTCAGCCCAAAGCAGCCGACAGTCTCGATGATCCCGGAGAGCCCAAATGCGAAGGCGAAGATCAACGGCGTGCGATCATGGGTACCACGGAACCGGACAAGGGCGTTGGCGGCGTAGCAGAAGCTGAGCAGAGTGCCGCCAACTTCTAAATAGAGATAGCTTTGCGGCGAGCCTGCTATGCTGATTTGCCGCAGATAGAAGATTACGGCAAAAAAGAGGGCGAAGGACATGGCAGCAGACGCGACCAGCGCGCGCGTATGAGTATTCTGAGCGGTGGCCGGAGTGCGGTCGCTGCCAAGAAACCCGATGATTTTGCCCCAACCACCCACAAAAGCCCCCAAATGCCAACAAAAAGCTGCCAACTACCGAGGGATGCAAGTTTGTGCCCTTTTCTGACTGGAAATTCGCCATCGTAAATCAATGAAACTAAATAACTTATTTACGAGTACCAGATGGGTGGGTGCTCTTGGAAGTACCGCGAGACGCTTCCGCTACCTACAATTTCTTGAATTACGACAGTATCTTTTTTGTTTCGTTATAGTTACCGGGCGAAGGACCAGTATCAAGAAGAAATTCGAGACTGTCTCAGCCTGAGACAGTCTCAATAGCTGAAACACTCGGGCCTCATAGTCTCACAGCCACTAGAGTTTCGGCTTTGGGGGAGGCAGCTCCCGGGCGGCAACGGTATCGGCGAATCCGCAGGTCTTATGCGAGCCATCGCAGAACGGCTTGTTTGCGGAGTGCCCGCAACGGCAGAGCCCGATGGTGGTCCGTCCAGCCAGGCCAAATGGTTTTCCCTCGGGATCAAAAATTTCGAAATCGCCTTCCACGCGTATGGATCCATTGTGATTGACCGTAATTTTCGTGGCCGCCATTTTTTCTCCTGGACAACAGGAAGTATGCCCATACTGCCGTGCAGCGACAAGCGCAAATGAGAAGCGCCCCGGCCAGGCCGGGGCGCTTCTCATCACGCAATACAAATCTCCGCAGAAGAATCAGTATTTTGCAACGGACGGATCAACCTCGTCGGACCACGCGAGGATGCCGCCCTTCAGGTTAAGGACTTTGCGGAAACCCGCCTTACGCAAGAAGTCCACGGCCTCGGCGGAACGCTTCCCGCTGCGGCAATGCGCGACAATTTCCTGCGAAGAATCGAGTTCATGTACGCGCCGGGTCAGCTCCCCGAGCGGAAGCAGATGTCCCTTGAGATTACAGATTTGGTACTCGTGCGGCTCGCGCACATCGAGAATGAACAAATCATCTCCACGATCGAGCCTGGCTTTGAGCTCGCGCGGAGTGATCTCCGGCACTTGCACGGACGGGCCGGGAGCTTCTTCGCCGCGTACTCCGCAGAATTCGTAGTAATCGATCAGCTTGGTAATCGTCGGATGCGTTCCGCACATCGGGCAGTTCGGATTCTTGCGCAGCTTGAGCTCGCGGAATTTCATCCCGAGAGCGTCAAAAAGCAGCAAGCGTCCCACGAGATTTTCCCCGCGGCCGAGGATCAGCTTGATCGTTTCCATCGCCTGGAGGGAGCCGACGATTCCGGGCAGAACGCCGAGGACGCCGCCTTCCGCGCAGGAAGGCACAAGTCCCGGCGGAGGCGGTTCAGGATAGAGGCAGCGGTAGCAAGGACCATCGGGCATGCCAAAAACGGTGGCTTGCCCTTCAAACCGGAAAATCGAACCGTACACGTTTGGCTTCCCCAGCAAGATACATGCGTCATTAACAAGATACCGCGTGGGGAAATTGTCAGTCCCATCGACGATGACGTCGAAGTCCTTGAAGAGTTCGAGCGCGTTGGCGCTGGTCAGCTGCGTTTCGAACGACTGGATCTGAATGTCTGGATTGAGGTTCGCAAGGCGCGCGCGCGCGGCTTCGCTCTTCGGCTTGCCTACGTCGCTGGTGCCAAACGTAACCTGACGCTGGAGATTGGTGAAGTCGACGACATCAAAGTCTACCAGCCCGAGTTTGCCCACGCCCGCGGCCGCAAGGTACAAGCCAAGTGGTGCGCCGAGCCCGCCCGTGCCGATGAGCAGTACCTTGGCGTTCTTCAGCTTGAGCTGCCCCTCCATGCCAACTTCCGGCATGATGAGGTGCCGGCTGTAGCGAAGAATTTCTTCGTTCGAAAGGCTCGCCGCCGGTTTTGCGCCGGTCTGCGGCTGTGTGGTTGTGGCCATTGCGTTTCACTACTCCTTCAAATTCCAATTCGCCTCGGAGGAACAATAAGCGATCGGAAATTCCTCGCGAAGTTTAACGCTGCCCCACCGGGGACCGCGACGGCGACGCTAAATATACCCCCCCCGCGATGGACGGAATAATACTGATCGTGTCTCCATCTTTCGTGGGCGTATTTTCTTTCGCCAGGTAGCGAATGTCCTCATCATTCACGTATACGTTGACGAAGCTGCGCAGCTTGCCGTCTTCGGTGAAGAGATGTTTGCGCAGTTCGGCGAATTCCGTGGTCAGATGGCCGAGCGCTTCCCCGACAGTCCGTGCACTGAACTCGGCCGAGTCACGCTTTCCCGCGTAGGGGCGAAGCGGCGAGGGGATCATTACTTTCACGGGCATTTCATTTCTCCGTTGTGCTGAAACCAGTGGCCGACACCGCGGCGCGGTGGCGAATTTCAATTCCCTCGGGTGAAAACTCCGCGCGATCATCGTTCAAACGCCACGAGGTCATGTCCTGGGGCGTGCCGTTCTGCACGCTGACGATAATGTAGCTGTACCACGGCCAGGCGTGGTCGCGGTCATACTCGCTCGGCCGCGCCGGATGATCGGGATGCGAATGATACCAGCCGACCACTTCGAGTCCCTGCTCGCGTGCCGCCTTTTCCGCCGCGAGAACGTCTTCCGCGGTCACCGAAAAGCGGTTGCGCGGCGAATCGTCTCTCCGATTGACGAGAGGAAAGAGTTGCAGGATCTCCCGCGCGGGGATGAGCGTGCCGTCTCCCCGATCGCTCTCAAGAACAGCGCTCGAATCGCGTCCAAGCAACGCCCCGCAGCATTCATGCGGATAAGTCTCCGCGCCATGCGCGCGGATTTTCTCCGCGAGCGATCCGCTGATCCAGAGTGTTGCCGCGTCCGCCATAACTATTCTTCGTCCCAGAAACGTTCGTTCAGGTACTTCGCCGCGGAATCCGCAAAAACCGTAACGATAACGGCGTTCGCATTCTTTGGGATTCCCGCCGCAATCTTGAAGCAACCCAGCAGCGCCGCCGCCGCGCTGGGGCTGACCAGCAAGCCCTCTTCGCGCGCCAGGCGTTTCACCAGCCGGTAGGCCTCTTCCGTCGATACCGCCAGATTTTCGTCAGCGAGCGTGTCATCGTAAATCGCCGGACGGATGGCCGTCGCCATGTGCTTCCACCCTTCCAGGCCATGGAAGGATGCGTCGGGCTGCAGGCTCACGCAACGGATTCCGGGATTGAGTTCTTTGAGCCGCCGCACCGTTCCGACGAAAGTGCCGCTCGTACCGAGTCCTGCGACAAAATGCGTGATGCGGCCGGAAGTTTGCGCCCAAATTTCGTTCGCCGTGGTGCGATAGTGCGCCTGCCAGTTCGCGGGATTGCTGTACTGGTCCGGGTAAAAATATTTCTCAGGATTTCCCGCGACGATTTCGTGCACTTTGCGAATCGCGCCGTCGGTGCCTTCATCGCCGGAAGTGATCACCAGCTCCGCACCGAGCGCCGCGAGGATGCGCTTCCGCTCGTGCGAAGCGCTGTCCGGCAGGCATAGCTGCACGGGAAAACCGAGCGCCGCGCCAACCATCGCATAGGCAATGCCAGTGTTGCCGCTGGTCGCGTCAATGATGGTCTTGCCGGCCCGTAGCGCCCCGCTGGTGAGACCAGCTTGAATCATGCTCAGCGCCGGCCGGTCCTTCACTGATCCGCCAGGGTTGAACCACTCGGCCTTGGCACAAAATTCAACTTTCGGGAATTCCTGGCCAACGCGTTCCAGCCGCAGCAAGGGCGTGTTCCCGATGCGGTCCAGCAAGAATTCACCCGCCCGGTTTGGCTGAGCCCCCTTCTGAACCTTTGATTTGCGGGGAGATGCAGCGATGTGGCCCGTGGTAACCATGACGCTCAGTTAGACGCCCCTCCAAGTGGTGCGGTCCGCAGGATATCCGACCATATTACTCCGAATTGGATGCCCGAGCCTAACTCTTGGATAGGAGACCGAACTAGAATAGGAGCCTTGCAACACTTTGAAACGGCGAATCGGGACCGCCCCCTACACTCCCCGTCATGGCAGAACGAGTGAGGAACTCAGTGAAAGCAAGATGGTGCACTTCTTTCTTAAAGCCGTCGCGCGAGAAAGTAGCCGTCGTCCTTGGTGACCGCAGTCATCTCCAGATTGGTGTCGCTGTTGTGAATCTTCACGATGACCTTGCCGAGGACGCCGCCGCTCACGTCGGTCACGGTGCCATTGATCGAGCCTAGCGTTGGTTGCGCCTATGCACGCGTGATCAGAAAGCAAAGAAGAACTAGAGAAATCATCCCCAGCCGAATCATTTTTCTCATGTGCGTACACCCCTTCCCCCAAAATGTGACACGGCCGTTGCCACGCATTTATCACACTCTTGGTGCAAAAATCGAGTGCTTCCCTGTGGACTACTCCGGCGCCCCGGATAAGCTCGCCAGAATATGGTGAAAAGATAAATGCAAGTAACATCGGAACTTACAATGCTGTGAATCTGTTATCTAGGGCAATTCGCGAGGACGTCAGGAAGGCGTGAGAATATTGCCATGACAACAGCGCAATTCGTCGTGCGCTTTACAGAATCCGGCGCATTCATTACTCTGAATAAGCCATGTGGAATGTCGAAGAGCGGTTCTCACCAAAGGCAATCGAGAGTCTCGCGGCGCTGGGATTTGCCGTGGGCAGCACGCGCGGCGTGGTGCGCGTCGAAAAATATGGCTGCGGCGCGGAGTTCCGCAAAGGCCCCGACGACCTCTATGAAATGACCGTTATTCCCACCATGATGTTGAAGGGCCGGTTCACGCGGCTGTGGGACGCCGGCTACCAGAAGTTTTTGCTCACCGACGACGGACAGAAATTGCCGGCGCTCGCGACGCATCTCCAAAACTTGCGGAAGTTCAACGAAGAACTGCGCACGGCGCTGGGTGTTCCAACCTTTTACAACGAAGCGCTTGGTTCCGTCAGCCAGGTCAGCGTCTACGACCGCGTCAAGGGACGCAAAGGCGACGTGCCGGACGAAAGCGTCGGCGCACGCGAGGTCGTTGGCGGCCGCTAGGATCGACAACCTTCTGTCACCAGAGTTCCGCCGATGATTTCAGCCTCCCCCGGCATCTTGAAGCTGCCGCCGGAACTGCTCCAGATCCACACGATGCTTCGCCGCTTTCCTCTGGCCGATGAAGATCACCGGAACATCCCAACCGTAGCGCTCCTTCAGGACAGGATCGGCATCTATATTGACTTCCCGTAGGGCGGCGCCGAATTCTCGCAAGAGCGGCGCGATGGCAGCCTTGGCTTCGTCGCAGAGGTGGCATCCGGGACGCGTGTAGAGAGTAACGTCGCGGGGCCCGCAGGCGGCAAGGCGGGTGTCTTCGGGATGCACGCTCATCGTTTCGTTGCGAAGTTGCATCTTACCGGGGAGCAGGCGTCATTGGGAAGAACCGGAGCATAATAACAAGGCAATCGTCGGGGATCAGGTAAAAAGAGGCGGAGCGCAATGGGAAGAGTCGTAGCGCTGATGGATGATTTGTTCTTCCAGATGAAGCTGGCGGAAACCGCCAAGCAGCTCGGCGTGGAAGTGAAAGTGGCGGCGAACGCCGAGGCCTTGATGGGCCTTATGGCGAGCGAGCCAAAACTCGTTATCGTGGATTTAAATGCGCGGAGCCAGCCGATCGCGGCCATTGAAAAGTTGCGGCAGACGCGCAAGGGCGTCCGCGTGGTCGGCTTCCTCTCGCACGTGCAAAGAGAGCTTGCCGCCCAAGCGCAGGCGGCGGGATGCGATGAAGTTCTTCCACGCTCGAGTTTCACGCAGAATCTGGCGGCGATTCTGAGCGTGGCAAAGGATTGATGCGATCTTGCTCAAAACGAAAACTCGCGGACGATTTTTGTTTCTAAGCTGCGCCTTTCTGTTCCTAGCCGCGAACGCCCGCTCACAGGAATCCAGCTCCAAGCCCGGCGAAAGCTCCGCGAGCCCGCCGAGCGAAACGGCAAATAGTGGCGGACCCACGGCCGCGCTGAAAGCCGTGCTCTCCGCAGCCTGCTCCCAGAATCAAACCGAGTTTGTCCGCTTTCTCACGGCTCGAAACAGGGAAGCGTTCTCCCGCATGACGCCGCTGGCACGCGTCGCGTTGATGAAGCGCTTCGTGCTCCTGAATGAGCCGGGCAAACCCATGGCGTCCGCGAATCCCGCAGGCCGCCCCATTCTTCGCTGCCAAACTCCCGACGTCACCACGGAGATGCAGATTGGCGGCGCC
This sequence comes from Acidobacteriota bacterium, assembly GCA_003224525.1. Taxonomy (GTDB): domain Bacteria; phylum Acidobacteriota; class Terriglobia; order Acidiferrales; family UBA7541; genus Acidiferrum. The sequence continues at coordinate 31,512 of QHZB01000179.1, forward strand.
GAATTCCGCGACAATATTGCGTTTCTTCCCATGGAGCTCCGCAGTGCCACCGATACCACCGGCGCAAACGTTCACCAGATCAACATGGGACTGGTGCGCGAGGACGGGGATTGGAAGCTGCTCTCGCTGGGCTTGCTGCTCCTGGATCTTCCCGCGCTGGAGGTGGAATGGGATGCCGCCGAGATGGAATCGACGGAGAGGAACGCCATCGAAGCTCTGCAGAAAGTTTCCGCCGCCGTCGAAGCTTACCGCAACAAATATTTGCGCCTGCCCGAATCTCTGGCGAACCTGGGGCCGCCCCTTCACGGTGCGGCGAACGGCGAGGCTGCCGGGTTCATCGATTCCGACCTTGCGAACGGAATGAAAAACGGCTACGCCATTCGTTACGTTATCGTCGGTGCGAGCACACTCGGCGCTCCGGCAAAATACGAACTCGCGGCAACTCCGCTGCAGTACGGGCGCACCGGACGACGGTCGTTCTTCCGCGATTCGAATGGCGCCCTGCACGCCGCTGACCGGCGAGGCGCGCTCGGCAGCGAAGCAGACGCCAAAGTGGAGTAGAACCCGCAGCGAAGCATCCAGGCAAACGAATAAGAGAATGATCCCAAAAATTTGCGCGCTGGGCCGCTGGCACAGCTTGAAAATCTGCGCTCAGCTCCCGTCATTGCTTGGAACTCGTTTGTGCTCCGAAAGACTTGGCGCTACTATCGTGCGATTCGCCATGCCTCGCCGACCACCAGCGCGATTCCTTTTTCTCTTGCTCGCACTTTCTCTGCTCGCCCCCATTCGCGCGGCTGCCCAGGCGCAAAACAATTTCACCTACGGGCCTCTTCCCGTCTTCGAGCTTCACAGCGGGTTCTGGATCAATCTTCATCACACGCTCTACCACGAAGCCCGGCAGCGCACCGCCGCGCCGTCGCCGGACAAAAGCAGCAAGACCTCCGGACCAGCGCTGCACACCGAGCCGGATGCGAAGCCCACTCTCACGCCTGCGGATCAGCACCAGTGGGACGATGCCGTCGCTTACTACGTTTCGAATTACGCCGCCAAGGACCTGCTCTTTTCCACCGAGCTCATCCAGCTGAAAGATCAGCTCGGCGATTTCGAGGATTGCGATGAACTCTCCGGCAGGAAGCGAAAATTCTGCGACGCAGGCTTGCCCGCGAAGCTGACGCAGGTCCTGGAAGCCGCGGCGCCCGTCTACCGCGCACATCTCTGGCCAGACCACGATCGCGCCAACCGCCGCTGGATCATGCGCGTCGCCCCGCTCGTGCGCGAACAGGGCGTGGGCTTGTCGGAACGGCTTGCGGACATTTACCAGACGCGCTGGCCGCGCGAAAAAATCCGCGTCGACGTCACGGGTTACGCCAATTGGACCGGCGCCTATACCACGGCCGATCCCCTGCGAGTCACCATCTCCAGCCTGGACTCACGCAATCAGGGCGCAGAAGCCCTCGAGGTGCTCTTCCACGAAGGTTCGCACGGTATCGCCGAGCCTGTGCAAGCCGCCATCATCCGCGAATGCCGCCAGCGCGATAAAGCCATCCCTCGCGACCTCTGGCACGCTCTGGTTTTCTACACCACCGGCGAGGTGATCCGCCCGGTGCTTGGCTCTTCTAGCGCGACTGCCGGTGACCAGGACGGTGGCGGCCCGGGCGGGTACACTCCCTACGCCCTGCGCGAAGGCCTCTATCAGCGTGGCTGGAACGACTACTTCAAGTTACTGCAGAAATTCTGGCAACCCTACCTTGACGGCCGGGCCTCCTTCGACGACGCCATCGCCCGCTTGGTCTCTTCTCTTTAGCCTTCGGGATCCCATCCATCCATATCCCATTCTTCCTTTGCGCCTGCCAATTGTTCGCCGGACATCAATATGCTAGGCTCTCTCTCTGGCAAGAAATCGCCCGGCCTAGCGCTACGCAAGCCCCTGCGACGCGCACGCTATCTTCCGTTCGTCTCCGATAGACCCTCTCCTCGGCGGGAAAGTCTCTCTGGGAAGGACCAAAGCCAGGGCGAGCCAACCACTTCGGTTGCACCTGAAAAGGAAACAGACACGCCCATGCCTGGCCCGCAAACAGCCCCGAAGACCGAGAAAGAGCCGGTCGCGATCAAGCTGGCGCATTCCCCGGATTCCGATGATGCCTTCATGTTTTATGCACTTGCCACCCACAAGCTCTCAACGCCAGGTTATAAGTACACGCACATCCTCTCCGACATCCAGTCGCTGAACGAGGCTGCGCTCACCGAGGCCTATGACGTCACGGCCATCAGCTTTGCCGCCTACCCCACTCTCCGAGACAAATACATCCTGCTCGATTGCGGCGCGAGCTTCGGCGAAGGCTACGGCCCGATCGTCGTTTCCACCCAGTCCCTGAAGCCGCAAGAGCTTGCGGGCAAGCGCATCGCCGTTCCCGGACTGAAGACCTCGGCCTATCTCGCCCTCAAACTCTGCGAGCCGGATTTTGAACCCGTGGTTATGCCTTTCGACAAAATCATCGACGCCGTTCAGAAGGAGGTAGTCGGGGCTGGCCTTCTCATTCACGAAGGGCAGCTTTTCTTCCCGCAGATGGGGCTGCACCGGGTACTCGATCTGGGCATTTGGTGGCAGGAGCAAACCGGCTTGCCCCTTCCGCTCGGCGGGAATGCGGTGCGCCGCGCTCTCGGGCCCGAACTCGGCCGCCAAATCTCCAAGACGATCCGCGACAGCGTCTCCTACGGCCTTGAGCACCGCGAAGAAGCCCTGAACTACGCCATGCAATTCGCCCGCGAAATGGACACCGAACTGGCCGACAAGTTTGTCGGCATGTACGTGAACAAATGGACCTTGGGCTACGGTGAAAAGGGCAGGCAAGCCGTAAAAGAGTTGATCAAGCGCGGCACTAAGGCCGGACTGCTGCCCGGCCCGCCGACGGTCGAATTCCTCAGCGAATAATTATCGCCGCGATTCGGATGCAATCAAGCCAGGGCCGGATCATTTCTTCCAAGAAACAGACCCCGCTACAGCTCGCCTTGACGCTATCCTGCGAATCACTTAGTGTCTTTTCTCTAGGATGCGAATCCAAAAAACATCTTTGGCGCCCCTCTTCGCCTTGCTGGCCGGAACTTTGCCGCTGACGCCCGGCACAAGTGCACAAACGGTCCCAACACCTGGCGATCGCCCTGAGGTATCCAAACCTTGGCCGCAGCAGGCGGTCCGCGCTCCTCACGGGATGGTCGCCACCGACGAAGAGCTTGGCTCCCAGGCCGGCGTGGAGATCCTCAAGCGTGGCGGCAACGCCGTGGACGCTGCCGTGGCCGTGGCTTTTGCGCTGGCCGTTGTCGAACCAGCGGCGGGCAACCTCGGCGGCGGTGGCTTCATGCTGATTCGCCTTGCCGATGGCAAGACGACTTTCTTGGACTATCGCGAAACCGCTCCGGGCAAAGCCACTCGGGATATGTACATCGGCAAGGATGGCAAGCTCGATGCGGAAGCCTCCGTCATCGGTTATCGCTCTGTCGCAGTGCCCGGTACTGTCGCTGGCCTCGCGCTCGCGCTAAAAACCTGCGGATCCATGAAGCTGGCCGACGTGATGGCCCCAGCCATCCTTCTCGCCCAAAACGGTTTTCCAATCAGCGAGAGACTCGCACATGAATTCGAGCAGGAACGCAAGGATCTGCAACGTTTCGCCTCCAGCCGCCATATTTTCTTGAACGACGGCAAAATGTTTCAGCCGGGAGATACGCTCCGTCAGCCGGAACTCGCCGCCACTCTCAAACGCATCGCCCGGAAAGGCGCCACGGAGTTCTATAGCGGCGAAACCGCTCGCATGCTGGTCGACGACATGTCGCGGCTCGGTGGTCTCATCACGCTCGACGATCTCGCCAAGTACCAGCCGAAAATCCGCGAGGTCCTGCAAGCCAAGTACGAAAGCAATGGCCATGCCTGGGAAGTACTGACTTCGCCCCCGCCAAGCTCGGGTGGCGTCGCGATCATTGAGGCGCTAAACATGCTGCAGGGTGTGCCGCTCAAAGGCTGGGACGACGTCGAAAGCGTTCACATGGTCGCTGAGGTCATGCGACGGGTCTTTGCTGACCGTGCTGCCTACCTCGCCGATCCGGATTATTCAAACGTCCCCGTCGCTGGCCTCACTGATCCCTGCTACGCCAAGGAAGTCTCCGCTACCATCGATTCTCAGCGCGCTTCCTCCAGCAAAGTCATCAAAGCCGGCAATCCTCACACCTGCGGCGTGGCCGCAAATAACGCGGCAGTCACGCAGACCCTTGTCAGCCTTGGCGAAGGCCCACACACCACTCATTTTTCCGTGGTCGATGCCGCCGGCAACGCCGTCGCCAGCACCTTCACGCTCAACGATAGCTATGGCTCTCATGCCACCAGCTCCGCGGGTTTTCTCCTGAATGACGAAATGGACGATTTCACCACCCAGCCCGGCGTCCCGAATGCGCTCTTCGGGCTGATGCAATCCGAGGCCAACGCCATCGCTCCCGGGCACCGGCCGCTCAGTTCCATGACGCCGACGATTCTTCTCCGCGACGGGAAACTGAGTTTCGTCACCGGCTCACCCGGCGGGCCCACGATTATTTCTGCCACGCTCCTCAGCGTCCTGGATTGGATGCGCCTGGGCATGGAGCCGCAGGCCGCCATCAATGAGCCGCGCTTCCACCACCAGTGGGTACCCGACCGTATCTTGCTAGAGAAAACTTTTCCTGACCGCCTGGAATCGGCATTGAACGCGCGCGGCCACGCCACTCATCGCGTTGGACACATGGGGCTCGTCAACGCGATCGCCATCGATCCAGCAACCGGCGACCGGCTGGGCGCAGCCGATCCGCGCCACGAGGGCGCTGCCGTGGGATACTAAGGGAAAGAGACTTTTCGACGGGATCATGCAGAGACTACTCTCGACGTACCTGTTCGTATCGCGAAAATTGACTCCGGAACTCCTGGAGCAAATTGCCGGGGCCGGCTTTGAAGGCCTCGAGATTTTCTGCACGCGCAGCCACTTCGAATACTCGATGAAGCCGGAAATTCGCGCGATGGCCGGCGCGCTCGAAGCGCACCGCTTGCAGCTCGTCTCGCTGCACGCTCCGACCAGCCGGGACCTCAGCGTCATGCGGCAAGGCGGGATGCCGCTTTCCATCTGCGAAGTCGAGCGCGTTCGCCGCGTCGAAGCCATGGACGAACTGAAGCGTGCCATCGACGTCGCCGATGATTTGCCCTACGCGCGGCTCGTCCTGCACATGGGCGGTTCGCGCGAAATGGCCGATCCGCGCAAACGCGATGCCGCGTTCAGCACCTTGGAGCATCTGATTCTGCATGCGCATCATGCGGGCGTCAGGATTTGTGTGGAGAACACCACCAGTGAGATGGGCGATCCCGCTTATCTCCGTGCTTTCGTCGACGAAACCCGCCTTACCGGATTGCGTTTCAACTTTGATATTGGCCACGCACACCTCTCCGACTTTCCGGAGGACGCGCGCATCGAGAAAAGTTTCTCGCCGCTGCGCGATCTTGTTTCTTCCGTCCACCTCCACGACAATCACGGCGAAAAGGACGAGCACCTCCCTCCCTACGACGGCACCATCGACTGGTCCGCCGCCATCAAAACCCTCCAGTCTGCGTCGCAAACTAGTTTGCCGATGGTGCTGGAATTGAAGGAAAAAACCGGCCCGGAAGCGCTGAGCGTCTCCGGGCAGCTGACAGCCGCCCGCAAGTCCTTGGATCACCTTGAGATGGCTTGGTCGGCTTAATGCCGTAGCGGTTCTCCCAGAAAAGCGAAACATTTCCAGTGGTTCCGCGTGGAGTTTATCGCCAAAGACGAATTGACTATTATTTTGACTATGATGTATTATTGTGACTATACGGCCCGTTATGAAAGAAGTCTCCATCTCCGAATTCAAAGCCAAGTGCCTTGGCTTGTTAGAAACGGTTCGGCGCACGCGGACACCCCTCCGCGTCACGCGCTTTGGAAAACCGGTCGCTGAGGTCATGCCGCCGTCTGCCGTTGTTGACCGCGCCTCCTGGATCGGCTCCATGAAAGATTCCATCGAATTCGTTGGGGATATCATCTCCCCCGCGAATGACGAGAACGAGTGGGAGGTTCTGCGCGATTGAAACTACTCCTGGACACCCACATCTGGCTGTGGCTCCTGCAAGACCCGCGACGTCTTGGGCCACAAGCCTTCCAGGAGTTGCGGGACACCAAGAATGAACTCTGGCTTTCCGCAATCAGCACCTGGGAAGCCCTCACCTTAAATTTCAAAGGCAGGATTAAATTGCAGGGCAATCTCGCCGATTGGCTAGCGCGGGCGACGGCCGGCACGCAGGAGGCTCCCGTCACACACGAGATCGCTCTGGTCGCCCGGCAATTGCCCCTGCACCAGGATCCCGCCGATCGCATTCTGGCTGCCACCGCGCAAGTCCTGGACTTGACGCTGGTCACCGCCGACGACCGTCTTCTGGGCCTGGGAAATATCAAATCGCTGGCGAACCGGTAAGCCTCACCTGCCTCGCTCTGCTGGGCCGGCAAGACAATGAGGCTTCTCTGCTAAACTGTTCGTTTGACATATCGGTGAAGAACCTCACCATGACGACGATCACCATCGAGCAGGCAGGCAAGTACGACGGCCAGGAAGTCACGCTGAAAGGCTGGCTCTACAATCTTCGAGAATCCGGCAAATTGCTGTTTCCGATTTTTCGCGATGGCACAGGCATCATCCAGGGCGTTTGCGCGCAGAAGGAAAACCCCGAGGCGTTCGAATCGCTGAAGGGCCTCACCCAGGAATCCAGCGTCATCGTCACTGGCAAAATCCGCGCAGAGAAACGCGCGCCCGGCGGCTACGAAATCGGCGTCAGCAAAATCCAGATCATCCAGAAAGTTTCAGAGAGCACGCCCTTCCCCATCCAGCTGAAAGAGCATGGCGTCGATTTCCTGCTCGATCAGCGCCATCTCTGGATTCGTACGCCTCGGCAAGCCGCCATACTCCGTATTCGCGCCGAAGCCATCCGTGCCGCGCGCGAATTCATGGACGGCCAGGGCTACACGCTCACCGACGCGCCGATGTTCACCCCCGCCGCCTGCGAGGGCACCTCCACCCTTTTCGAAGTCAACTACATCGACGACCAAAAAGCCTATCTCACGCAAAGCGGCCAGCTCTACGCCGAAGCCATCGCCATGGCTCTCGGCAAGGTCTACACCTTCGGCCCGACCTTCCGCGCCGAAAAATCCAAGACCCGCCGACACCTCACCGAATTTTGGATGCTTGAGCCCGAAGCCGCCTACGTCGAGTTCGAGGAAGCTATGTCGCTTGGCGAAGGGCTCGTCAGCGCCATCGTGCAAGGCGTCCTGAAAAACAAATCGCGCGAACTCGAAACGCTGAAGCGCGATACCACCAAGCTGGAAAATGTGAAACCTCCGTTCCCTTGCATCAGCTATGAAGATGCGGTCGCCTTGCTGAACAAAAACGGCAATTCCGCCAAGTTCGGCGACGACTTCGGCGGCGACGAGGAGACCATCATCTCCAGCTCCTTCGATCGCCCCGTCCTGATCCATCACTACCCCACGTCAATCAAAGCCTTTTACATGCAGCCGGACGCCCAGCGCCCCGAGCTTGCCCTCGCCTTCGACATGATCGCTCCGGAAGGTTACGGCGAAATCATCGGCGGCAGCCAGCGCATCCACGATTACGATTTGCTCTTGAAACGCCTGCGCGAACACAACCTGCCGGAAGAATCCTTCCAGTGGTATCTCGACCTGCGCCGCTACGGCAGCGTTCCTCATTCCGGCTTCGGAATGGGCCTGGAGCGAACCGTCGCCTGGATTTGCGGCGCCGAACACATTCGCGAAGTCATTCCCTTCCCTCGCATGATTTATCGCGTGTATCCTTAGGGCGGGGTAGTTCGGCAGTTTTCCCGCTGTTCCCGCAATTCTGTTGAGATAAGGACTGGCCTGGATTTTGTGGCAGGGTCTGCCGCTGCGCCACCCACTCGGCTATTCACCAGTCACGAGTCACCAGTCACGGAGTCATCGCATGGCCCAAAAAGTTCGCATCATCGGCGTCCCCATGGACCTCGGCCAAAGCCGCCGCGGCGTGGACATGGGCCCTTCCGCCCTGCGCGGCGCGGGTCTGCAAGCCAGCATCAAGAAACTCGGCCTGCAGGTCGAAGACATCGGCAATCTTTCCGTCAAGCAACCGGAGGAAATGCCCGTCGGCGAAAAGCGCGCCAAGTATTTGCAGGAAATTGCCGAAACCTGCGGCGATGTCGCCGCCGCTGCCGAAAAATCCTTGATGGAAGGTTTTCTCCCGCTCGTCCTCGGCGGTGACCATTCCATCGCCGCAGGCGTGGCCGCCGGCGTCGCCAACTATTTCCGCAAGGAAAAAAAACAGATCGGCTACCTCTGGCTGGACGCGCACGGTGACATGAATACCCCCGAATCCTCTCCCTCAGGCAACGTTCACGGCATGCCGCTCGCCGCCATCATGGGCTACGGCGCGCCCGAGCTCGTCGACCTTCTGGGCTTCAAGCCTAAAGCCGAACCCGGCAATATCGTCATCGTCGGCGCGCGCGATCTCGACGCCCAGGAACGCAAGATCGTCAAGAGATCCGGCATCCACGTCTTCACCATGCGCGACATCGACGAGCGCGGCATGCGCGAAGTCATGGCCGACGCTCTCAAGTACGCTATGGACGACACAGCCGGTATCGCCGTCAGCCTCGATATGGACTTCGTCGATCCCGCCGACGCTCCCGGCGTCGGCACTCCCGTGCGCGGCGGCGTCACTTATCGCGAAGCCCATCTCGCCATGGAAATGATCTCCGACTCCGAGTCCATGGTTTCCCTCGAAGTCGTGGAGATCAATCCCATTCTCGACGAACACAATCGCACCGCGCTCCTAGGCGTCGAACTCGTGCTCTCCGGCCTCGGCCAGAAAATCCTGTGATCAGTCTTCAGCCGTTAGTTGTCAGTCAAAGATTCTACGAATATACTGCTCTCGGACACGGCGCCGATTCTTTCCCTCTTTCTTTTCGAACTGTCGACTGTGAACCTCTCTCCATCACGTCCGTTATCAATTCAGAACCCAACCAAAAACAACCGCCCCACCAATTCTGTTTTTTCACTTATAACTAAAAACTGACAACTGACCACTCCCATGACCCCTGAGAACAAGAAGCGACTCCGCGTAGGCATCCTCTTCGGCGGACGCTCCGGCGAACATGAAGTCTCCCTGGCATCGGCGGCCTCGGTGATTCGCGGCCTCGATCCCGAGAAGTACGAAGCCGTGCCCATCGGCATCAGCAAGGAGGGCCACTGGCTGGTCGGCGCCGGCGCGCAGAAAATGCTGCCGGAAGTCTTGAAGGGCGGCCAGCGAGTGATGATGACCGCGGACCCCACCGATGCGGCGCTTGTAAAGCTGGACGGAAGCGGCGGCGGCCAGCGCATCGACGTCGTTTTCCCCGTGATGCACGGCACCTTTGGCGAAGACGGAACGATTCAGGGCTTGCTCGATTTGGCAGGATTGCCTTTTGTCGGTGCCGGCGTCCTCGGCTCGGCGATCGGGATGGACAAGGACGTCGCCAAGCGCTTGCTTCAAGTGGCGAAAATTCCCGTCGTACCCTGGATCACCGTTCATCGCCACATCTGGGAAAGCAATCCGCGAGAAATCCAAAGCGAGATTGAAGAAAAATTTGCGTATCCCGTATTCGTGAAACCCGCCACGCTCGGCTCTTCGGTCGGCATGACCAAAGCGCACGCGCCTGAAGAACTGGCGCCCGCATTGCATCTTGCCGCCGAGTTCGCCATGAAAATTCTGGTGGAACAGTGCGTCATCGCGCGCGAAATCGAAGTTTCTGTCCTCGGCAACCACGATCCAAAAGCGTCCGTTCCCGGCGAAATCGTCCCGCACCGCGAATTCTACGACTATGCCGCGAAGTATCTCGAAGAAGGCACGCAGCTTCTGATTCCCGCCGAGCTCAAGCCCGCGGAAGTACAAAAAATCCAGAAGTACGCCGTCGACGCGTTTCGCGCCCTGGAACTTAGCGGCATGGCCCGCGTCGATTTCTTCCTGGAAAAAGAAGGCGGCAAGATTTTTCTCAACGAAGTGAACACCATCCCGGGCTTCACCTCCATCAGCATGTACCCGAAGCTCTGGGAAGCCAGCGGCATTCCCTTCCGCGAATTGATCGACAAACTAATCGCCCTGGCCCTCGAACAGCACGCCGAAAAAGCCCGCACCAAGTACCAGATCGAACTCCCCGCCGGCTCCGGCGGCGCACTGGATGCCTAGGCAGTGCCTCAATTTCCTCTTACCGACTATGATCCTCACGGGTCCGCTGCTCTCCTTCGCGCTTTGGCCGACGGAGGTCACCAAGTCTGCCCGGTCGAAGGAGCTATCGCCATTGTCCAATCAGGTAAACTAAGCAAGAACGGCGCGATTGCACCGGCCCGCGCGAGTAAATTGTTATTAGCTCTGCTGCTTACGGGAGCTATGCTCGGCCAATTTCCGCTCGCTTGGAATTCGGCCCGCACGACTCGGAGCCCGGGCGCCGCGAGGTTTCCCGAAAGGTGGTCATGAAAAAACCGCTCTGGATGCTCGCCGCGATCCTGTGTTTTTCCGTATCAACGCGCGGTCAGGACCTCGATGCAAAGCTGGTGGACGCGGCCAAGGCGAGCAATACCGCGGAAGTGCAGAAGTTGCTCGGGCAGGGCGCGAACGCGAACGCGAAGGATAAGGCTGGATGGACGGCGTTGCTCTGGGCAGCCTATTTCGGCCGCACCGATACCGTGCGCGCCTTGCTCGAGAAAGGTGCGGACGTGAATGCCAGGGGCGCGGACGGAATGACGGCGTTGATGAACGCAGCCTCTGCAGATTATCGGGACATCGTGCATTCCTTGCTCGAGAAAGGTGCGAATGTGAATGCCAAGGACAACGATGGATGGACGCCGTTGTTCTGGGCGGCCTTTTCGGGCCGTACCGATATCGTGCGCGCTTTGCTCGAGAAAGGTGCGAATGTGAATGCAACGGATGATAGCGGAAAGACGCCGTTGATGAGCGCGGCGGTTAGGGGCCATAGGGACACCGTGCGCACCTTACTGGAGAAGGGTGCGGACGTGAATGCGAAGAGTAAGGCCGGACGGACGGCCTTGATGAGCGCATCGGATTTGGGGCAACTAGATACCGTGCGCGTCTTGCTGGAGCAAGGAGCGGATATCGATGCGAAGGATAGGAAAGGAGACACGGCCCTTCGGTTGGCGGAAAAGTACAAGTATTCAAGCATTGTTGCTCTGCTTCGGCGCGCCCCCCGAGTCCCCCCGAGAAAAAACGCAGGAACCACAACCGCGAGCATGCCAACTACCTCACCGGCTGTCGCTGGCCCCACTTCAACTCCGAAACCGCAACCGGCTTCGTCGGCTTCCACGGCCAGCCAGGACCCCAGTAGGAAGCTGCTGGACGCGGCCGAGGCCGGGGATACTGCTGAAGTGCAGAGTCTCCTCAGAGAGGGTGCGAACGCGAACGCAAAGGGTGACTATGGAAACACCGCGTTGATGGGCGCAGCGGTAAGGGGCCACACGGAATCCGTGCGCGCCTTGCTGGAGAAAGGCGCCGATGTAAATGCCAAAGGTAACACCGGGAGGACCGCTTTGATGGAGGCCGCGCTAGAGGGTTATACGGATACCGTGCGCACCTTGCTGGAGAAGGGTGCGGATGTGAATGCCAAGGACAACATGGGATGGACACCGCTGTTCTGGGCGGCCTTTTCGCGCCGTACGGATACCGTGCGCGCCTTGCTGGAGAAAGGCGCGGAAGTGAATGCCAAGAATAAGTATGACGATACGCCGTTGATTCATGCAGCGTACGCGGGCGACACGGACACCGTGGCCGTGCTCCTGGAAAAGGGCGCGGATGTCAACGCCAAGGATGACATGGGAAGGACCGCGCTGATCGAAGCAGCCCGTCAGGGCCGTACGGAAACGGTGCGCGCCCTGCTGGAGGTTGGAGCGGATGTCACTACGCGGGATAAGGAGGGAGAGACGGCTCTCTCCAAGGCGGAAAAACACAACTATTCCGATGTTATTGCCTTGCTCAAGAACCCTGCAGGAATCTTGCAGAGCAAGAAGCTGAGAAAACCATCAACGAGCACGCCTGATGCGTCTCTGGCCGTTACTCCGGCCGTAACTCCGCCCAGTTCGTCTCCTGTCGCGACCGGAGATGAAGGATTAGAAAAGGAGCCCTCGGCGCAGTCTTTCTATAGGATTGGACTCAATATGCGGCTGATCGAAGTTCTGTGGTCGCAAACGGGGGAGCTGGCCGCACGCTGCGCGGTTGGCCTTGAGCAGGACCTGAAAAAGGTGGCAGCCCCTGGCGATTTGATTGAACTCGCGGATCGAGCCGCCTTCCAGTTGAAGTTACGCCAGCGAGAACGTGATAGCTCTGTTCCCATTCTGATACGCGAGCTTCGCGTGCGTTTGGATAAACTTTGCAAGGCGCAGACGGAGGGGCAGTTCTTTTGTACCGCTGGCGCATTCACGTATGACCTCACCCTGTTTGGCGAGGATGTGAAAGACCCGGGCCACGCCAAGGGGAGTGTCGAAGAGGGCCGGCACAAAACTCTGCTGCTCACCAGCGCCTTGGCCGCGCAATGTTCGGCGAGCGCGGGATGCAAAGAACGTGCCCTCTTGTATTTTACGGCTGCAGCCAACATCCTCAAGAAAGAGCAACTTGTCCCCGCTGACGGGTCTCTGCTCGTAACCGTTTCAGAGAATATCGGCAAAGCACTTGGCAGCAATGAGCGCTGACTCCCAGCGAACTGCTTGCTGGGAAACCGGCGGCATTCCCTTCCGCGAGTTGATCGATAAATTGATCGAGCAGGCCCTTGGGCAGCAAGCCGAGAAAGCCCGTACGAAGTACCAGATCAAATTGCACCGCCGGCTCAGGCGGCGCCCTCGAAGCTTAGCTCAGGGCAAAATCAGAACTCACCATTTTGTATAGACAACTAGCCGGCTATATAATGATTGGATAGACGTGGTGTCAAGAAATATTCCGCCACCACACTGGGGCAACGGCTCTGGTCAAGTCCCAAGAGATTTTTCTGCGGATCACGAATCTCAGAAAAATCCAAAACCGCCCGGCTGGACTCCATGCTCTCCTTTTACTCTGACGCACCGACTCTGTTAGGATTTCATAGTCGCTGGATGGCGCAGGGATGACGCCGCGGCAATGCCGAGTCTGATTCCGACGCTCGCGGGGCAGGAGACTACCGAATGTCACTTATCGATCCACCTGCCGATAAGCCAGATAGATCCCGAGCTATGGCCTTCACCGTCGCGGCGCTTGTGCTGGTCGCGATTGTCGCGCTGTGGTTTACCTTCCGCTACTACCCAGAAAAAAGGGTGGTGGAACATTTCTTCGATGCTCTGGTAGCCGGCGACACCGCTACGGCCTATCAACTCTGGAAGCCTGGCCCGAGCTACACGATGAAGGATTTTCTCGCCGACTGGGGCCCCCAGGGTTACTACGGTTCGGTGAAGAGCTACAAGATTATCCACGCCAAAGCACCGGGGGGCTCGAATGCCATTTCTGTTTCGGTGGAGATAAGCCCTTACTCGCCAATGCCGGACATTTCCGACGTGGAAAAGAGCCGCAAGACCAGGGTCGTCGAAATTTGGGTCTTGGCCGCGGACAAATCGTTCAGCTTCCCGGTTCCCGGGTCCTAGTCGCTTCTGTTAAAAATACGCCCCGGCTACCGGCGAATGTCGTCGAGCGCGTGAAGGAGTTCTTGCGGGCTGACGCTGGCGGTGCCGAGTTTGCCCACGACGACGCCGGCCGCAGTGTTGGCGAGCATGGCAGCGTCGGCGAGCGGTGCCCCAGCAGCGACGGCAACAGCCAGCACGCTGAGAACGGTGTCGCCTGCTCCGGTGACGTCGAAGACTTGCCGGCCGGTTGCCCCGCGTTCGATACCCGGCTGGCCCACACGCGCGTAAGTCACTTCAAAACTCGTCGCCGGAACGTGCAGATGGCGCGACGAGGACTCTTCAAGTAAGCTCATGCCCTTCTCCCCTCGCGTGATCACCACAGCGCTGCAGCCAAAATGCGCGAGCAGCGCGCGGCACGCTTCCTCGAAGGATTTATCCGCAGCAAGATCCCGCGTGACGTAGAATCCCGCTTCTTTGGCGTTGCACACAATCACGCGTGCGCCGCGATACGCGTATAGCCTCGATGTCTTCGGCTTCACGAAAACAGGAATGTGCAATTGATGTGCGGCGCTCAGAACACGATCGGCGAAATCGTCGGTGATCAGGCCTTTGTCGTAGTCGGAAAGCACCAGCGCGTCAAGTTTCTTGAGCGCGCTAAAAATCAGCCGCAAAAGTCTTTCCTGGGTTTCGGAGCGGAGCAGCTCGCGGCGCTCGCGATCGACGCGAACCACCTGCTGGTGCCGCGCGATGATCCGCGTTTTCACCGTGGTGAGGCGTTTCGAATCGGCGATGATGCCTTTGTCCGCAATGCTCGCAGCGCGAAGGCATTTTTGCAAGGCGCGCCCGGGCTCGTCATTTCCGATAACCCCGAAGACTTCCACGCGCGCGCCAAGCGCAGCGATGTTTACGGCGACGTTGCCCGCGCCGCCTAGGCATTCGCCCTGCTCGACGAAATCGACCACGGGAACGGCCGCTTCCGGCGACAGCCGCGAGGCCGTGCCCCAAAGGTAACGGTCCAGCATCAGGTCGCCGAGCACGCCGATGCGCTTGCCGCGCAGGCGCGGGATCAATCGTTTCAACCGGGGAACGGCATCGGCAATGTTGGTGGCCATGCGGGCTCTTTGATTTTTCTGTTCCTCGATCGGCTAGTCCTCGACGATTTTCGCTTCTTCCGGCATCATGACGGGAATTTCATCGCGCACCGGATAAACCCGGCGGCAGGAGCCGCACTTTAATCCCGTGCCGTCGCTCAGAAGTTCCACCCGCGTCTTGCAAACAGGACAAACCAGAATGTCGAGAGCATATTTCGGCAATTCCATTGGGTTCTCCGTCCGGGATTCGAGCATTCGTTTACATGAATTGGCACTGTACCAAACGCTGTCGCGCGGGAGCAACTGCGCGCGATCGCACTCTTCGAAGGCCCGATGCAAATACCGCGCCGGTGACTCCCAGGACTCGCTGGCGCGCAATCGCCTTGACCCCCCACAAGACCGCGCGTAGCGTCTTCTTTATCGCCTGCGGAAGACCGGAGTCACCCATGAACTTTCTCCTCAAACTTGACGTGCCGGACAAACTGTTCCGCGCGCGCAAAAAATTCACCGCGGGAACGGCGCGCTACCGCAACATGAAGCGCAATCTGAAGATGCTTTGCGGCTTGCTTGCGATGACTTGGCCGCTGGCCGCAGCTTTCGCGCAATCTTCTTCTTCCTCGCAGCAGTCTTCATCTTCATCGCAATCATCGTCGACGCAAGCTCAATCGCCATCCCAGGCTCAGCCCACAAACCCCGACCAGCCGCGGCAAAAAGAAGATTCGCCCGCGGAAGCGGCGCGCAAAGCCAAAGCAAAAAAGCCAGTTGCGGCGAAAGGCAAGGTGTATACCGAAGAGGATTTGTCGGGACTGAAAGGCCCCGGCGTTTCCGTGGTTGGCGATGCGCCGAAGAAGGGCGCGCGGCGCGCGCGGCCAACTGGTCCGGATGGAGACGGGGGAGAGAACAGCGAAGAGTACTGGCGCGGGCGCGCGCAGGAGGTTCTGGGCCAAATCACCGCCGTGGACGAGGCGATGGCGAGAATGAAGGACGACATCAAGAAGTACGGCAGCGGCGGTTTTGACGTGACCACCGGGATGAAAGACAACATCGCGTACATCAATGACAGGAATGGCCAGTTGAAAGATTTGGAGAAACGCAAAGCGGATCTGCAAAAACAGCTGGACGAGCTTCAAGACGAGGGTCGCAAAGCGGGAGCGCCGGCTTCCTGGTTCCGTTGAGCGCGAGCTGCGCGAGCCGATCGCGCGGAGATGCGGCGAAACGCAAAATTTCGGTCTTACGAACATATTAAATTAAACTTTTGTGCAAGAAAAGAGACCGATACCAAAACTGCCCCTCGGACCAGTAGTTTTTGGAACGGCAAACGCAGTAAGCTGACAGCGATCGCTGGTTTGAATCCCTGACCGTGGGAGAGCACCCGTGTATTGCGACCGCTGTGGACTGAACTTCCTGCCCAAACAGTCCGTGTGCACTCGATGCAAAAGAGTGCCGACGCGGTACTGGTTCCAATTCATGAGTTTGGTGACCATTTTTGTGGCCGTGCTGTGCAACACGGTTCTGGGCTTGTTCTTGTTGCCGCGGCTGGCGATGTCGAGCCACGGGCGAGTTTTGTTTCGGGGATGGTACTGGTTTAACCAGCGGGCGGCCATGTATGGCTGGGTACCCCTGGCCATAGGGTTGCTGGTCTGGGACTATTTCGTGTGGAAAGAAGCCCGGCCGAAGGTCAAGGGCTGGTTCACGCGCAAGCTGCTGACGTTCTCGCTGGCGGCTGGCGTAGCGCCGCTGCTGCCCTGGTGGATTCCGGCGGGCCAGCCTCCCGGGGAATTCCTTTCGATGATCGGCAGGCACCCAGGCGTTCCTGTCATGCTGGCATGGGGCGTCGTGCTGTTCGTTACCGTTCTTCTCTGCATTGATCCCGAATCGCGCGACCATCTGCTTGGCCACGGGAGAACGTTGAGTCTTGTCAGCACGGGGATGCTGTTGCTGGTGCTGACGATGACGGTGGTCGGCTGGTCGCTGACGTACTGAAATGACGGTTGCCGCCGCGCTCCCCTCCAATCATCAGGGAAGCTACCTTCGTTCCCTGCTCGCTTCCCGCCCCGACGCGGTCGCGGTAACCGCCAGCCGTCTTGGCTCATGTAGGGCCGGCCAACGGCCCCACTTAAGATAGCGATGGTGAGAAGTCTGTCAGGACGAGAAACGTGGAGTCAACCTTCTCAACGATCTTCCCATTGGCTTCGGACTTATCCCGGACACTGCGCCATTCGGGATCATCGCCGAAGGCCTTCCAGTTGGCGGTGGCGGCTTCCCGGCTCGGGTGCGCGAGGATGTAGACAAGAGTCTTGCCTTTGAGGGGTTCTTCGGTCGGCGTCCAGTACGCCACGTTTTTCATTCCGTGCTTCTCAAAGAGCTTCGTGGTGTGCTCGCGAAAGCGCCGGAGCAGATCGTCCAGCTTGCCTTCGTAAGTGTGATAGACACGGAGTTCGTAAACAGGCGTTGCGGATTGTCCGGAGCCCGCCTTCTCTTGATCCGAGGTCAGCCAGGCCGCTGTTGGGAACAACGCTACTGCGGGAAGCGATTGAAGCAATGTGCGTCTTTTCATGGCAGCGATTCTAGCAGAGCTTTTGAATGATGGGCAGGAAAGCGGTAGGACGACACGGATTCGATTTAAGCGACGCGAGGGGATGACGGCGAGAGAGAAAGAGCGTAAAGAATGTGTTGCCCGGCCTGCTTTGAACAGGAAGCCCGCGATGACACCCTCGGAGGCCTTCCAACGATGGCATCGCGGGCCTATTGCTAACTTCCAGTTTTCAAGAAGAACCTAATAACATCTAGCCAGATGCCGTCTGTTCAAAATTGGACATGTTTCAAACCAGAAGCCCGAAAGCAAAGCGACCTAGGAAGAGGTGCGGAAAAGTCTAAAGCAGAGGTGCAAAGAAATAATCGCGAACAGAAAAAGGGGCGGCGGCCATCGCATTCGAAAGGGAGAGAGGGTATAAGAAGAAGGCGCAGAGGAAGCGGGGCTCCCACGCGCCCCGACTGGGTCGGGGCAGACGCCCCGGCGCATGGAGCGCCCGGCCCCGAAGCGCAATAGGAGGTAGCTATGCGTGCCGATCAAGTGGAAGTTTCCTGGGACGCAGGCAAGGCCAAGTGGCTGGTTCGCATTGTGAATGGCGAAGAGGTGATTCGCCGCTATTGCAATTTGCCGAAGGATGCGGACGAACGAGCGCTTGGCGCAGCGGCGCAGAAGACCGTGCAGGACGAGGGCTATGAAGCCGATCTTGCACTGGTAAGCGTGCGCAGGTAGCCCGGCGCGGCTGTCACAATCCTTGGTGTGATTTGATTTTGACGGCGCGAGGCGAGGGCGGAACTCGAAAATAGAAAAGCGAAATTAGATAAACGAGAAGGCGCAAGGGAGCAAAACTCCTGCACTGGGATTGTCTCTTTCGGACCTCAAGAAAACAACTCTGGGTTACCTGTCCCATCGGTCAGGATACTTCGAGGAGACAGACTCGCACGGGACGCTTGCGAGCGACGAGGGGCCGCGCCGAAAATGGAAGTATTATGAGAAACACCAGAATGCCTTTCCTTTTCGCGTTCTTGCTGATGTGTGCGTTCTCCGGGCCATCGTACGGGCAGCAACGAGTTTTCAATTGGCAGCCCGGCAACGACGAGAGTGTGAGGCTGGACCCCGCGAACTACCATGCGGGGCTGACGTATCACCCTGCCGGGGACGGCGGCAACATTCAGGTGGATATCAAATCGCAGCAGCCGGTCACGATCTTCCTGGCGCGCGCCGGAGAATGGAACGCCGCGCTGCAGCATCCTGAGAACTTGGGCAACTTAGAGCAGTTGTGCACGCGAGAGCACGTGGTAGATACAAGATATTCCTGTTTCGTCCCGCCGGAAGCGATGACGCTCATCATCCATGACGAACGATATAGTCCTGATAGTGCTGATCGCGCGGTGTTCGCCGGGCTCGGCGCCGTTCTGGACCAGAATAACCAGGCCGAGCGTGCCGTGAGCGAGGGCATCGCGGCGGTGTTGGCGATCCACCAGAGTTCGGCCCCGCGCCATTTCAACGCTCCGAATGATGTGCATACCCATTACTTCCGCTGGCTCTGCGTGGAAAACTGCGTCCAGCCGGAGTATAAGTGGATTGAGCAGATTAAAGAGAAGTATCAGTTGACGTCGTTCCTGAAAGTGTATGGCGGGTTCACGCCGGACCATGACGGCGCGCAGGTCAGCATAAAAATCAAATCGCCCGTGCCGATGGTGGTGGCCATGCTGCCGTCGGATATCGCCAACCAGTTGCATGCGAAGCCGGAAATGTTCGAGCCCGCGCTGGAGAAGAACCCCTGCCAGCAGCGCGGCGTCCAGTCTCTGGAGTTCCAATGCACCTTCAATGCCGGCGATGGCCCTCAGTCGCTGATCGTGGTGCCGGAATCCACCGAACGCGTGCCCCACAAAAAGGCCGAAATCGAGATGCAGGCGGTGAAGTGCGTCGAAAACTGCGCCATGCTCGAAACCAAACGCTAGAGAGTTACGACTATTTTCTTTGAGTTGTTTCTCTGGAAGGCGATGGTATTTCTCGCCTGAAGAGCAAAATCCCCTCAGTTCGAGTTTGCGCGACTGCACCTGTACGTGTGGCATCCAGCCTCCTCCTGATGACCGCAACTCGCTCGAACGAGCGCTGGTCGGAATCCCAAGCAAAGTACGAATTCTGATCGGCTGAGCGCGTGCTTGCCGTACTTTTCAGCCTCGTTGCAGTCACTCTGGCCCCAGTAACTTCAAAAAAGGAACAACCCCAGGGGCCAGAGTGACTGAAGCTTGGGGGTCGAGAGTTACTACCTCTGTCGCCGACCATCGGGTCTTTCCTGGCAATGTGGTTCGGGCTGGTTGTGCTGATCGGCCGCCAAGTCGAAGGGCATACCCTTGCTCCCTCCCCCGGATTTGAGGGTTGCACAGGGGCGGAGTATCGCGGTTAGCGGGCGGTCCAGCCGCCGTCGATCAGGATGGTGTGGCCTGTGATCAGGGAGGCCGCGGGTGAAGCCAGGAAGACCACGGCGCCGGCAACGTCCATGGGAACGCCAATACGGTGCAAGCCGGCAATTCGCTCGAGGACATCGGCGCGGAAGGCCGGGTCGGCGAGCGTGGCGTCCGTGCCGGGTGTGGAGATAAAGGTGGGCGCGACGGCGTTCACAGTGATGTTGTGCTTACCCCACTCGATGGCGAGGCACTTGGTCAGGTGCGAGATCGCCGCCTTAGTCATGCAGTAGACGGACTCTCCAGGCAGGGCCGCGAAGCCCGCCTGCGAACCAAGATTGATGATGCGGCCGCTTTTCTGGCGAATCATGAAGCGCCCCGCCGCCTGGCTGGCGAAGAAGGTGCCCTTGAGATTCACGGCCAGCGTGAGATCAAAATCTTCCTCGCGATAATTTTCCGCGGGATTTTCGGGCGCGATACCGGCGTTATTGACGAGGATATCGAGGCGGCCGAAGCGGTCGACGGTGCCCTGAACGGCGCGAGAGATTTGGTCGAGGCGGGTTACATCCATTTGCAGAGGCAAAGCCTTGCGGCCCATGCTTTGAATCTCGCGAACGAGGTCGGCGGCGCTACTGACATCGCGCAAGCCCAGCGCGACATTGGAACCAGCGTGAGCCAGAGCGAGAGAAATCGCGCGCCCCAATCCGCGCGCTGCACCCGTCACTAGCCTGAGTTTCCTAGTTACAGCTCGTCGGGCGCCGCGGAAAGAGCGAAAAGGGCCAATGGGGGCGGGTTTTGAGGCGTCGGAGCAGCAAGGAGAGGCGTATATACTAACTGGCGAGAAAACGGTCCAGCTTGAGCGCACGGAAAATGCGGTCTTGTTGAGGATCCAAATGAGTCATGGCGCGCTCGGCACGGGGCGCCAGGGAGAGCGCTCCGGCCAGTGGCGCAAGGCTTCGGTGGCCCAGGCGGTGGATTTGTCGGTGTGACAGGACGTGCAGGGATTCGGGATTTTGTACTTGTCTGTCATGGCCGGGGAGATGAAGGCGAAAGTGTGAGCGCGAACTTTGACGTCCGCAATGGTGGTCCCCATCTTCGGCATGTGGCAGGAAATGCACTGGCTTCCGGGCGTGCCGGTCTTGTGATGGGTGTGCTCCTCGAGCGTGGCGGTGCGGGGTCCGTTGAGAGACATGGGGCCGTGGCAATCGAGACAGAGTTTGTCAGCCGGCTTTCTTAGCTGAGCGTAGTTATCGGTGCCATGAACATCGTGGCAAGAAAAGCAGGTGATCCCTCGGCGGTACATTACGCTTTGCACGAAGTCATTGCCCTGCATGCGATTCTTGTGAGCGGTGCCATCGGGGAAATGCGTGAAGGTCGTTTCACCGAGGGCGTGGTCTTCGAGCCGCCAAAAATCGCGGAGGTTGAGGCCGACGCGATAGCCGACCGGCCAGTCGTAATACTTCCTTTCAATGGGATTGGTCAAAGGGCGTCCTTGTGAATGGCACTGGATGCAAGCGTCATTGGCTTCCACATAGTCCATGCGCGCGGGATTGAGGATGTTGCCGCGCGAGGGATGTTCAACATGCTCGCTGCCGGGTCCGTGGCAGCGCTCGCAGCCGACGTTCCACTCTAGGACCTTTTTGGTGTGAATGTCGTAGTCGACGGAGTGGCAGCCGTCGCAGGTGGGACCGGTGGGGCGCTGCATGTTGTCGGCAGGATAAAAGGGTTCCCACCAGTCCGTTCCTTGGGCTACAAAGTAGGGACGCCAAACGTGGTGGGTGACATCCCACTGCGCCGGCTCCGGAAAATAGTCATCACCGATTTTTGTGAGGTAACGTTGCTTCCAGAGGCTGCCGTAGACGAGTGCTACTTGGTCCTTGGTGAACTTGGCGAGGGGATTTGTGGCGAGATCGGGAATGATGGCCTCGGGATGCTCACGGGGATCGCGGACGACGTTGGCCATGGGTGTCTTCTTCCATCGCTGGTAGATTTGCTGGTGGCATTTTTCGCAGGCCAGCGAGCCCGCGTAGTGCGCGGTGGCGGTCGTTCTTTGCTGTTCGGTTTTCTCCCCGGCTGATAGTTGGCGCAGGTCGCGGATGAAGAGAACGAGTTTCCAGCTATCGTTGTCCTGTTCTTCGTGCGGATGGCTCCAGGCAGGCATGCCCGTGAGACGGACGCCGTTCTTGATGATGTAGCGGATCTGGCCATCGGTAAGATTCTGCGTTTGTGGCAAGCGCAAATCAGGCGGCTTGGGGTAGAGGCTCCGGCCGACTTGGGTCTGGACGCTGCCGTCGTTGCCGTGGCAGACGGCGCAGCGGTCGATGAAGCTGTCGCGGGCCTCATTGAGTATCTCCGGAGAGGCTTTCAAGGGATTGTTTTCATGGCGCGCGGCGGCGGTGATGGCCAGATTCCGGACGGTACGAGCGACGAGCTTTTCCAGAGCAGATGGCTCGTCCATGGCGCTGAAGCCGCGGCGAATCAAAACGCTCCATAGACGGCCACAAGAACCCCGAGCGCGACAAGCGTTTCATGCTCATCGCCCTTCGGCTGCAGGCCGGGTCCTGCACACTTCGGTGTAAACTGGCGAACCGCACTGTTTATTTCCGCAATCGGATCCTAACTTCAAAGCGGAGAGATTGTACTTGAACCAGCGGCCGAGGCTGCTGAAAGAGTGAAAAGAGGCTAGAAGCCTCTTGAAGAACGGAACTCTCGTACGACGACGGCTACGTCTCGGTGCTGGGCGTCGACGGCGTAATTGAGACGGCGGATGTCGGCGGCGGAGAGTTTGCCGGCCAGATCGGCGAGGGCGGCGCGGAGTTGTGGGAATCGGGCAAGGGTGGATTGGCGGACGATGGGGACGGCGTCGTAGGGCGGGAAGTAGTGGCGATCGTCTTCGAGGGCGACAAGGCCGAGGGAGTCGATGAGGCCGTCGGTGGAGTTGCCGGCGACGATATCGACTTGATGATCGACTAGGGCGCGGTAGATGAGGCCGAGATCCATCACTTTGGGGGACTCGGTGAAATGAAGATTGTAGCGATCGCTCCAGCCACGGAAGCCGTCCGGGCGCTCGAGGAATTCGTAGCCGACGCCGGCGCGCCATTTGGGGGCGATAGGGGCGATATCGGAGATTTTTTGCAGATGGAGATTTTTGGCGTCATCGCCGCGGATGACCATGGTGAAGGTGTTTTCAAAACCGAGGGGCTCGGTGACTTCGAGATGGAAGCGATCGGAGTAGAGCTGCTTGACACGGTTGTAGACGGCGGCGGAATCGGCCTGCGGTGATTCACTCAAGACAGCGGTTAGGGCGGTGCCGGTGTATTCGACGTAGAGGTCGAGCTGGCCGGCGAGGAGAGCCTTGTGGACGAGGAGGGTGCCGCCGAGGTTGGTCTTGCGTTCGACGGGGATGCCGGTGCGAGCTTCGATGTGCTGGGCGAGGAGCTCGGCGAGGATGACTTGTTCGGTGAAGAATTTGGAGCCGATGGTGATTTTGGATTGAGGAGGTTTGTGACAGGCGGAGAGGAAGTAGATGAGGTTAAGGAGATAAAGGAGATAAAGGAGGTAAAGGAAACGGAATCGTGCGAGGCGCATGTTAGGAAACCTTCAGTCTGCGTTCGAGGAGGCCGAGGAGGAAATCGGCGAGCAGGGCGAGGAGGGCGGCGGGAATGGCGCCGGCAAGGATGAGGGCATCGCTGACGAGGGCCACACCACGGAAGATGAAGGTACCGAGGCCGCCGGCGCCGATGGCGGCGGCGATGGTGGCGACGCCGATGGTGATGATGGTGGCGGTGCGAATGCCGGCGAGAATGACGGCGAGCGCGAGCGGGAAACGGACGCGGAAAAGGATTTGCGCGCGGGTCATGCCCATGGCTTCAGCGGCTTCGAGAACCGCGGGGTCAATGCCGGTGAGGCCGACGTAGGTGTTGCGCAAGATGGGGAGAAGCGCGTAGAGGACGAGGGCGACGATGGCGGTGCGCTTGCCGATGCCGCCGATGAACGGTATGGGAATGAGGAAGCCGAAGAGGGCGAGGCTGGGGATGGTCTGGAAGACGCTGGCAATGCCGAGGGCAATAGCGCGCAATGCGGGGCGCTGCACAATGAACATGCCGAGCGGGACGCCGATGAGAATGGCAATGATCATGGCGATGACCACGAGCGCGAGGTGATCGAGTGTGGCGCCGAGGATTTCGGCGCGGTGATCGGCGAAGAATGACCAGGTGGTCATCTGGGGCGTCATACGGGCGCTCCTGGGGCTATGGCGAGAGAGGAAGCGAAGGCGCGGACTTCGGGGTGGTCGAGGCGAAGGAACTCCTGTGGAGTGGCACTGGCAATGATGCGGCCGGCTTCGAGCAGGACGATGCGCGAAGCGAGGAGCAGGGCCTCGCGCAGATCGTGGGTGACGAGGACGATAGTCTTGCCCAGGCGATGGGCGAGGGTGCTGAATTCGCGCTGGAGCTCGGCGCGGGTGACCGGGTCGAGCGCGCCGAAGGGCTCGTCCATCAGCAGAATGGGAGGATCGGCCGCAAGGGCGCGGGCAACGCCGACGCGTTGACGCTGGCCGCCGGAGAGTTCGCGGGGGCGGCGATGGGCGAATTCACGGGGATCGAGACCGACAAGCTGGAGCATTTCCTGGATGCGGGCGGCGGTGCGGGAGGCGTCCCAGTTTTCCAAAGTGGGGATGAGGGCGACATTTTCTGCGACGGTGAAATGGGGGAAGAGGCAACCCATGCCGCGGCGGAGGCGTATGGGGTCCCAGGCGGCGGTCGAGCGGCCCTGGACGAGGACTTTCCCCTCTGAGGGAAATAACATTCCGTTCATTAGGCGGAGAAGGGTGGTCTTGCCGCTGCCGCTGCGACCGAGGAGGACAATGGTCTCGCCATGAAGGATTTCTAAGGAGATACCAGAAACGATTACGCGGGAAGGAATAACGTTTATGTGAAACGACACATCGCGAAACTCGATGGTTTTTATTGGAGAGAGCGGTGGTTTCGTATTCATTTCGATTGACAGCAACAGATTCCAGAGGGAACATATTAATGCACCCAGCCTCCCGACGCCGAATTTTGGCGCATCCTTCGCGTGGAAGCCGCATCCAACAGAAGGGGAACAACGCCATGGCAGCTCCCGCCACCGCTATCCGCATCCGGCACGACCTTCACAGCAGACTAGTTAACGCCCGCGCGCGAACCGATGAGCTATTCCGCGTGATTCGGGAAGAAGCTATCTACGACAGGCCCATCCCCGAGAGACACCGCATTATTTTCTACGTGGGGCATATTGAGGCGTTCGATTGGAATTTGCTGGCGCAACGGGCGTTTGGATTGCGGCCGATTCAACGGACGTTCGATCAACTGTTTGCTTTTGGCATTGACCCGGTGGATGGCGGGTTGCCGTCGGACGCTCCCGCGGATTGGCCGGAACGCGCGGAAGTCGAGCGCTACAACCGGCGGATACGCGACGAATTGGACCACGCGATCGAAAATGCCCTGGAGCGGCCCGCAGAAGGGCATCCGCAGCTGATCCCGATGCTGGAAGTAGCCATCGAACACCGGCTGATGCATGCGGAGACGCTGGCGTACATGCTGCACCGGCTGCCGAGCGCCAGAAAGGTTGGCGGCCCAGGGCAAGCGGCGTGGAGAACAATCAGAGTGAAGCCGCATCTGGTGGAGATCCCCGCCGGGCGGGCTACCCTGGGACTGGAGCCCCTGAAGGGAGAAGAATTCGGCTGGGACAACGAATTTGGCGCGCATGAAGTCGCGGTGAAAGAGTTCGCCATTGACAACCACAACGTAACAAATCACGAGTTTCTTCGGTTCATGCAGGCGGGTGGTTACGAGAACCGTTCTCTGTGGAGTGAGGAAGCCTGGGCCTGGAAGAAGAAAGAAGGCGTCGAGCATCCGATGTTCTGGGGGCGCGAGGGCAACCTCTGGATTTATCACACGATGTTTGGCGAGATTCGTTTGCCGCAGGAGTGGCCGGTATACGTGAGCCATGCCGAGGCCAACGCGTATGCGAAGTGGCTGGGACGCAAATTGCCGACCGAAGCGCAGTTTCATCGCGCCGCGTATGGAACCCCTGAGCACGGGAAAGAACGGAGCTATCCTTGGGGCGAGGAGGCGCCGAGCGCGTCCAGGGGAAACTTCGATTTCAAATCATGGGATCCCTCTCCGGTGGGAGCGCA
>QHZB01000310.1 GCA_003224525.1 Acidobacteriota bacterium
CCGCTTCTGGAATGCAAGCGGTGGGCACTCTCGATCTCGCCCGAACCGATGGGCAGGCCTGCCGCTAGAGCACCTTTGTAATCCAAAAATGGAGTACGATTGGAGATATATCGAAAGCAGGCACGGACCGGGGCCTGCGGGTCGGGGATGTCAGCCTCTTCGAGGAACGGCCGCAGACTTTCCAGAACCTCCGGCCAGCGATTGTCTTTCAGCCAGTCTTGCTTTTCCTTCCTCCAGGCCGACTTATCCTTGGCTCCTTGGCGCAGGCGTTCTCGTTAATGCCGAGCATCGTCTCAATCTTGGCCTTCAGCTTGGGGTATTCCTTCAGTCTTTCCTCCAAGGTCGCTTTGCTAGAAACGGAACTGTTCTCCATTTCCGAAAAGCGTTCTGCCATGGGTTCTCCTTGAGATAGATTTACCCATATTGACTTAAACAATTCTGAAGGAATTGTGCAGCCCAAACCCTTGGGAGAGTTTCTGCAAAGGTACCCCCCGTTCAGCCCGTTCAGCTTCCTTTGCCCAGAATTTGGCTCGCACTTTCAATTGCACCGTGGATTGGCGGATTGGCTCGGGTGTAATTAAAAGTGCGAGTCAAGCAGTTCTAAATTGCGGGGAAACTTCCTGACGTCGGTTGCCTCTGAAAATGGATAGACGACATCCCTACTGACTTGATTCTAAGCCCGCTATGCCAACTATGACATTCGGAGACAGCCCGGCGAAGTCACCTGCGGCTGGCCGCAATCCACTCACGGTGACTCGCACTTTTAATTGCACCCGATTGGCTCCAGTGAATTGACCCCGCCTCGGAATCGTGTACTCTGAGGGGCGCTGCCGAAGGAATCAAGCGAACAGACCGAGGCGTTCCATGGCTCCCGCAAAGGCTGTTTTCACGCGCGAAACATTTCAGTTTTTCAGGGATCTCTCGCGGCACAATTGCAAGGAGTGGATGGACGCGAACCGTGACCGCTATCAGGCTGCTCTCGTTCAACCCCTTCGGCGCTTGCTCGAGGAACTCGCACCCGCCGCGCTGGAACTCGATTCGCGCTTCGACACATCAGGACGCACCGGCGCGAATTTTTCGCGCATCAACCGGGATATCCGTTTCGCGAAGGACAAGACGCTTTACAAAACGCACATGTACCTGAAGTTTTCCGTTCCCGCGCCGGGCAAGCGGGAAACCGGTCAGCTCTACGTGGGCCTGTCAGTGGACACGGTCACGGCGGGTTTCCGCATCTATTCGGGCGGGAAGCGCAAAGAGTCCACGTTCGCACTGATTGCCGAGCCGCGCGTAAACGCGGATTCCGGCTGGGTCGCGAAACAGAAGAAGCGCCTCGGCCGGCGTTACGAAAGCTACTGGTACACGACGGTGAAGGGGGAATGGACGAAGCACTCCGGCTGGCCCACCGCGCCGGACGATTGGAAAAAGATATTGGCGTGGATCGTCCGCCGCAAATTCGCGCTCTCTGCGGCCACGCGCGCTTCTTTTCCGCGCAAAGCCGCCAAGATCTTTCGCGATCTTTATCCTCTGCTGCGCTTCACTTCGTTGCCGGAGTAGAAATAGGAGCGACCATGAATCGCGCCACAGATCAGATCAAGACTAGGAGAAAATTTCTCCAGATGCTGGGGTCAAGCCCGCTGCTTGCGAGCCCAGGTTTTCTTGCCGGTTCTTTTGCCAATCTTCTGCCTGCGGGCGAAGTTACAGAGCGGAAGTTTCTTGGCTGGCTCGATTCCTTTCAGCAGAGCGACGACGTGATTTCCTCTCCGGACCAAGCCTTCGACGTGATGGATTTTGAGCCTGCCGCGCGTAAAGTCTTGCCGCCGGCGCACTTCGGCTATCTTGCCACTGGGGTCGACGACGATGGCACGGTACGCGCCAATCGCGAAGGCTATTCGCGCATCCAGATTCGGGCGCGCAGGCTCGTTGATGTCGAGAACGTGGACATGTCGGTGAGCCTCTTCGGCACAAAGTGGAACACGCCGATTGTGCTCTCCCCCGTGAGCGGTCAGAAAGCATTCCATCCCGAAGGCGAAGTCGCCGTGGCGCGGGCGGCACGTGCCAAGGGCCACCTCATGATGTTGTCCACTGTCGCCACTTCATCGATTGAAGACGCCATTGCCGCGCGGAGCGGCCCGGTCTGGCAACAGCTCTATCCCACAAACGTCTGGGAAGTTGGCCGAGCGATCGTCAAGCGCGCCGAAGCTGCGGGTGCCCCCGCGATCGTACTCACGGTGGACCTGCAGGAAGGCAGCAACCGCGAAACTCTATTCCGCGCTGAGCGTGTGGATAAAAGAGAGTGTTCCGCTTGCCATCAAAGCGCCTACACGGGCGACGCTCGGGGAAGGGCCAGAGGAGGCTCGGGAGGCTTCGCCCAATACGCAGGCCGGAAGCCGATGTTCGACGGCCTCGATCTGTCGAAGGTCACTGCTGCTCAGCCCGCGAATCTCAGTTGGGATTTCGTGAAGCGGTTGCGCGATATGGTGACCGTCAAGCTGCTCCTCAAAGGCATCGTCACGAGAGAAGACGCGCAGCTCGCGGTCGAGCACGGTGTGGACGGCCTGATTGTCTCGAATCACGGCGGGCGCTCCGAAGAGACTCTTCGCCCCACGATCGATAGTCTGCCAGAGGTGATCGAAGCCGCCGCCGGCAGGATTTCCGTCATCGTCGACGGGGGCGTCCGGCGCGGCACGGACATTTTCAAAGCCCTCGCTCTTGGCGCGTCAGCGGTCGGCATGGGCCGGCCTTACGCATGGGGGCTAGCTGCATTCGGTCAGCCGGGCGTCGAGGCCGTGCTCGAAATCCTGCGCCGCGAATTGAAAACCATCATGCGCCAGGCGGGAACGATCTCTGTTGATAAGATCTCCCGAAATTACCTGGTCACTCGCGCACTCTAACCGCCGGTGATTTACCTCACGGTGCCCACAGGCGCAGCGCGAGCAGATGCCACGACAACAAAAATCCACTGAGCATGCAGCAGGCGGAGGAAACCAGCAGCGAGTGAATCCTCACACCGCGGTGGATTTCGTCCTTTGGCACGCGAAGGACAAGCACGAAGCCGATCACCGACAGGACCGGGAAGAAAAATGTTCCGAGAAAAATGCCCGCAGTCCAGAAGTTGAGTGAGCCGATTTGCGAGCCGATTAGCTTCTGGAAGCAGATGGGCACGATCAACAGCGCCAGTGTTGCAAGCAGCGGCACCACGCGGACGGAGAGGTGGCGCACGTCCTTCATGGCGCCGACGAGCTTCAGGAACAGCCAAACGAGCGCAAACGGCAGAGAAGTCAGCATGAGAAACAGGCAAAGAGATAGCAGCGCGATTCGAATAAAAGGCAAGATGAGGCTGCTGCGCTGGCTATAAGGAATTCCCTCGAGCCCGCTGCCGGCGATTGCCATATCGCCGAATTCGTCCGCAAAAAAGATCATGGTGCCTTCGGGCTCTTTATCGCCGCGGAATGCATTCTTGCCCACCGAGAGCAGCGGCTCGGGCTGGCCGAATAACCCGGAGCGCGTCAACCTGCCCTTGATGACGCGGATGCGCGTGCCTCCGGCGAGATCATCCAAAAACGCGAACATCTGGGTTCGGGGCGCCTGCGGCGCATAAAAGCCGCCAAATTGTTCCAGATCACCCGCCGGCGGGCTGATCACGGACTGTTGCGGCTTCGGAAAGCCTATCGAAAGAAAATCGATTGTCAGGAGATTCAAGTCGTGCAGCGCCCGGCCCGAATTGGTGCTGTTGAGAAGGACGACGTAGCCCCAGTTTTGTTCCGGCATGTAACGATACGAGGAGACAAAACCGTCGATGCCGCCGTCGTGGCCGTGCGTCACCACACCACCTTCCACGCTCGAATAGTTGCAGAGGCCGTACCCAAGCCGCAGGCCGTTTTTCGCGGCCAATGTGGTTTCCGGCGTTTCCATTCTGAGGATGGACTCGGGTTTCACCAGTTGCCCTTCCTCCGTTTTTCCACGCCGCAGGAGAAATTGCACTAGCTTTGCCAGCTCACCCGGCGACGCTTTTAGATCTACCGCAGGCCGCAGGTAGATGGACGGATATCCCACCGCCTTTGGCGGGTTGCCATTGTAAGCGGCCGCCAGCAGCGGCTTGTTCGCATCGGTGAATGGATAATCCGCTCTTTCCATGCCCAACGGCCGCAGAAAATTGTCGCGTATGTATTGATCGAAGGGGTTTCCCGTAACTCTTTCGATCAAGTAGCCGGCAATTGCATTTCCGGGATTCGAATAAGACATGCGTGTTCCGGGCGGCCAGCGCGCGGCCTGTGGCTTCCTGAATCGCTTGAAAACTTCCAGCAGAGGGAAATCATATCGATCGCGCAGATTGTAAACTTCGCTGAACTCCATGTCGTCGAAGCCTGCCGTGTGTTCGAGCAGGTTCACGATGCGGACAGGATGAGTTGCTTCCCAGCGATTCTTGAACGGGATTTCCGGAGCGACATCCTGCAACCGGGCGTAAAGATTGATCTTTCCTTCTTCTTGCAATTTCAGGAGCGCTAGCGCGACAAAGGTCTTGCTGATCGAGCCCACGCGGAATTCCGTCTCGCAACTGACGGCACGATTTGCGGCAATGTCGGCCTGGCCGATTCCGCCGCACCAGAGAACCTCGCCATTCGCTATCAGCGCTATTCCTGCTCCCGGTACGTGCTCTTTGTCGAGAACATCCTTCATGGCTTTCTTTAATTCCTCGACAGATTTAGGGTGTGGCAGATCCTCTTTCTGCTGTGCGGTACTCCCGGGAGGGAGGCACGCCAAGGCTGTAGAAAGAAGAACTAAAATGGCGGCGGACCTGCCAGCACAGCGCATGCGGCGCTCCTAAGGGCAAGAGTTACATTCGTGGGCCGCATTTTAACCGCGATTCCAAGCCAAGCAATAGGAATCGCCGGGGAGGCGGACGGCTGCGGGCATGCTGAAGCGATTGACGGTGCTCGAACTCTCGCATACGATGCCGCACGTCGCAAGTTTGTGTTTTTGGCATGCGTGAGAAGGAGATCTGCCACCCATGAAGTGTTTCCTTCGCTTTTTATGTTCCGTCGCGTTATTTTTCTTGGGCGCAAGTCTGTGTTTCGCGCAACAGCAGCCACCGCCACCACCGGATAAAGCTGCGGAAAAGCCGAAAGAAGAAAAGAAGCCGCCCGTTCCCGAAGAGAAAGTTGTTCAGACGAAGCATTCGTTGAAAATCGGCGGGCAGGAGATCAAATACACCGCGACGGCCGGCACCATCCTCTTGAAG
>QHZB01000311.1 GCA_003224525.1 Acidobacteriota bacterium
TCTACGTCGCCTACACCAAGGATGATGTCAGCGACACGAGCCAGCGCCCCCTCACCTTCAGCTTCAATGGCGGCCCGGGTGCCGCTTCCGTGTGGCTGCATCTTGGTTTATTAGGTCCTCGGCGGGTGCAGATGGGCGATGCGGGCACGCTCCTTCCGCCGCCTTACAAGCTGCTGGACAACGATGTGTCGCTCCTCGACATCAGCGATCTCGTCTTCATCGATCCCGTTTCGACGGGTTTCAGCCGCGCCGTCCCCGGCGAGGCGCCCAAGCAATTCCACGGTATTGAAGAAGACGTGGAGTCCGTTGCCGATTT
>QHZB01000312.1 GCA_003224525.1 Acidobacteriota bacterium
GGCCATCAAAAGCTTCAAACCCTTGGCCGACTTCGAGTGGAACTGGCCAACCAAGATCGATCGCGATGTCATTGAACGCGCCCTCACCCTGGACTTCTTGCAGCAAGCACGCAATCTGGTGCTGGTCGGCCGAAACGGCTTGGGAAAAACCCTGATCGCCAAAAACATATGCCATGCAGCCGTGCTCGCCGGACACTCGGTGCTGTTCCGCACCGCCCCGGCGATCCTCGAAGATCTCCAATCCGAGAGCATCGAAGGGCGCCGACGCAAACTCCGTGGTTATGCCAACGTGGGACTTCTCTGCATTGACGAAGTCGGGTACCTGTCCTATGACGACAAGGCCGCCGACATCCTCTTTGAAGTGATCAATCGCCGTTATGAACGCAAATCCCTGATCGTCACCACCAACAGAATTTTCAAGGAATGGAACGAGGTCTTTCCCAATGCCACGTGCATCGCCACCATGTTGGACCGTCTTCTGCATCACGCCGATGCCACGGTTATCGAAGGCGATAGCTACCGGGTTCGGGAAAGCGAACAGGAAGCGGCGGCACGCCGGAGGAAAAAATGAAACACATTCTGACCGATTCCCTCACTCCCTACGTCAGCAAAGTCCTTACCCTGTACCTGGAGCTGCCGGAAACACCGTTGCACACCACACTATACGATCAAAAACGCGCCGCTGAATTCCAACTCCGTGGCGTCCCTCTGGATCTGATGGAAGCAGCTTTCTTGCTGGGTTCTCTGCGAAGGTTGTTGCGACCGCCCGGAGCGCTGCCCTTGTCGCCGATCCGCTCTCTAGCCTATTTCCAACCGGTCATCGACGAGCTGATCTCCAGCCCGCTATCGGACTCCTACGTGGAATACCTGCGAAACAAGATGAAACCCTTTGCCGGAAAGAAGCTTACCGAATCGATGAAAAAGGACTCCACCTATCGAATTCAAAAACCTGCGGATTCAGATGATCGATAACAAATTCAGAATCGCAATCCACCAGCACTTTTTCATGTGTAATGACCTGAGGAACCTTGACAGAGAAGATGAAGTCCTCTGGAGTTCGGGCGGCCCAGTTTTTGACCGTGTTGGGAGATGGGCATCTGTAAAAGGTCGAGTCCACTTCAACCGTGGCAAATTGGGTGGCGTAGTAGGAAAGGAAATCGCGTGACTTCATGCCAGGAGGGTAGAAACTGCCTTCCCAACCGTTTGCGGTGAAAGCGGAAGTGCCGAGCAGAATTCCCGGCAAAGAGTATGGGCGTTCAACCCTTGGCTGCCTGGTGAGTTCAGCCGCCGTGTCCAACTTCTCCATCTCGAACAGTGTCGGGTTGCGAATCGGCTCGATTTTTGGACGCTGTGATTTCACGATAGGAAACCCGCACGGAAAGGCATAGCCGAAAGATTCTACACCCGCTCATTGTGGCGGCCAGCTTCTGTGACCCTTTAAGTCCTCGACAGCTCTTCTGCCGTCATTTCTCCCGCGAAATATCCAACAAAAGAACCTCGTTCCGGCCCACATCCGTTGACCACTTTTGACCTGACCACTGAGGCAACTAGTTCAAAAAAGGGCATAGCGGTTAGCCCAAAGTACTGACGCGGCAGTACCGTGGGACCATTCGCTGTCGCAGTTTCGCGCAATATCCTTTCCCCATCGAGCGTCTGCGGAAATGACGGAAGAATTGAAGCGCCTGTCACCTGTGAACGTGCCATTTAGAGTGCTCGTATTTCTCCTTGTAGCCATAGGGGGAATCGTCGTCGCGTCCCGATTGGTAGCGCCCAAGAAAGGGGTTGCCTGCTGCAGCGCTGAGGTCTGCGCTCGGAAACACCACCACGAATGAAGCCTGCAAAAGCAGGATCATTGCGGCATAGCCTTGGATTGTACATTCAGCGAGGTAGTAGCGTTTGTCGCAGTGCGAGCAGTGAGCAGCGAAGGCGAAGGGGAAACACTAGGGTCGCTCTTTGACCACCCGCTAGCGTCTTTGGCTTCACATATCTTTCCCTCAAGCCCATCAGCAACGCCGGATTTGTCTCTCCGCAAAGGACCACGATGATGGGGTTTTTTGTACCTGGTAAGCCTACTGGCACAGAATGGCACTTTTCTCTTCCTCGAAACGTAACACTTTGCTTCGCTTTGCTTCGGTAGAATTTCAAAACTCCAGTAAAATCAACGAAATCGCATGTTTTTCAGGGAAACAGGTAAGTGTTAATGCGGAAGGAGGGATTTGAACCCCCAAGGCCTTTCGGCCACAAGATCCTAAGTCTTGCGCGTCTGCCAGTTCCGCCACTCCCGCAGTGGTGCCTCTATTCTACAAGCTTGAGAAGGGCCGCTCCACTGGGATTTTAGGGCGATGCCGCTGGATTCGAGATCGGGGCGAAGGCATAATACTGTTGTCGAGAAGAGAACTGGTTGGCTAGTCCTCCCGCCGGGCCGATTGCGCCCAACTCTGCGGGCGCATGTTTCAAGCGTCGCTGCGAACGAGGGCAGCGCCATGATCATTCAAGAGCACGGTGATCATCTTATCTTGATTCGCCAGACGGACCATGCGGTTCTGTCCGGGTTTTTTGCGCGCGAATTGGGCAATGAAATCTTCGCGCGGCCCGAGCCCCTGGAATCGTTCCAACTCGCGGCCGCGGAGCACGACAATGGCTGGAAAGAGTGGGAGCTCCAGTCGCGTGTCGACCCCGTCTCGTTTTTGCCATACAGCTTCATGTCCCTGCCCACCCGGGAGCACATCGCTCTCTACCAGCGCGGTATCGAACGCGTCGTAAAAGTGGATCGCTACGCCGGTCTCCTCGTCAGCATGCACTGCGCGGGCCTTTACGATAAAACACGCGCTACTATTCCGGGATACTCCGCCAAGTACGTGAAGGCCCACGAAGCTCCCGTCGTCACTGATTTCCTGCAAATACTGCGGCTCCAGCAATTGCGGCTGAAAGTGGACCTTCGCGGAGATCCCGCGACAATAAATTTTGCCGACGAAAAATGGTTGCAGGCCAACGCGCAGCGTCTCGAAGCCCTGGACCGCCTCTCCCTTTACTTTTGCCTCGGGCCCCTGGAAGGCGCCACCATCGACGTCGTTCCGGCCGACTATCAGGGCAATGAAGTGGATTGGGATCTGCAACCCGAAGGAAACAACGGCGCGACGATGGAGCCCTATCCCTTCCGCCGCGACCCGCTGGAGATCAGCATTCTGGCGCGTCGAATTCCAAGGCGGCGCTATGCGGATGATTTTGACCTTCAGAAAGTGCTGGCCCAGGCTCCCTATTTCGGGCAGAAATTCACGTTGCGTGCCGGAGGTGCGCGGATACGCGCGCGACTCGCGGGCGGCTGAGCAAATCAACTTGCGCCCCCCGCATCCCAGCCCGTCTCGTCGTTAGTTTCCGGGATGGGTGGCGCGCTCGATGCCCTCCGCGATGCGCAAAATGGCCAGCGCCAGCTCAAGCTGAACGCGCACAACCAGAACGCCCACAAAAAGGGCCACGATTCCTGCGACGAGATTAATCAGTCCTTGCGCAGGAGATTGTTGATAACCAAGCACGACGCAAGCCACGACCGTGATTCCGCCGAAGACGATGGCGATGACATACAATAACTTTACAAGACGGCGAAGCAGTGAATGACTGAAGGAGAAATCAAACAGTCCCGTAAAGAAATTCTTTTCTTCGGGCATGCGGCCTCCTGGGCATACGAATAGATTGTGAATGCTGGAGCAATAGAGTTAGTAAGGCTATTCGGCGCTGGAAGTCAAGTGAAGTAAACCAGACCAGCCGCGCCGCTACTTTAGCGCGCCTGCTGTGAGGAAAGCCCGAAAATTCCCGGCCAATGGCGAGAAGCCTTTCTGCTTGACAATCCAACCGCCCACGTACATGTTGGTTGGCTTCGCCGCGCTGTCTCCAGACCGGTTTGGATGCCAAGCGGCGAACTCGCTCACTTATGACCAAGGTCCGGCTCTGCTTTCACGATCGCTGCTTTGATGGCACAGCTTCCGCTGCGCTCTTCTACCGCTTTTATCGCGAACGCTTTGACCAGGCCGCGGAGTTCGGCTTCTCGGGGATGACTCATCGCGCCGCGCAGCCCTGGGAAGCGGGACTGTTTGATGGCGACGAAAACGTCATCGTGGACTTCAAGTTTTCCAACTCTCCGAAAGTGACCTGGTGGTTCGACCATCACCAGAGCGCGTTTCTCACGCCCGCCGACGCCGAACAATTCCGCAAGCAGCCCGGGCCGCACATGTTTTACGAGCCGGATTACAAGTCGTGCACCAAGCTCATTGCAACCATCGCGAGCGAAAAGTTTGGCTTCAATACCAAGCCGCTCGCAGACTTGATTCATTGGGGCGACATCATCGATGGGGCGCAGTATCCGACGGCGCAGTTGGCCGTCGCACTTGCCGAGCCGGCGACGCAGCTCGCGCTGGTGATTGAAGCCGCGCCGGAAATCGGCCTCCCGGCACGAATCATTCCAGAGCTTGCTTACCGTCCGCTGAGTGAAATGGTGAAGCTGCCGCTGGTGGCCAAGCATCTAGGGCCGCTTCTCGAACGACATCGCCGATCGATCGAAATTCTGCGCGAGCGGATCGAAGCGCGCGACGGCGTTATTTTCTTCGACGTCAGCGACATGGATCTCGAAGGCTACAACAAATTCATTCCCTATTTGCTGCACTCGGAATGCGTTTATTCCGTGAGTGTCAGCGCTTCCGCGGTGCGCGCGAAAGTTTCGCTGGGCACGAACCCGTGGAATCAGGCGGCCGCGAATCAGAACCTGGCTTCACTTGCAGAAAAATTCGGCGGCGGCGGCCATCCGCGCGTCTCCGCCATTTCCTTCGAACCGGGAGATCTGCCCCGGGCGCGCGAAGTCGCGCGCGGCCTGGCCGCCACGCTGCGCGGAAAATAAGGCGGATATTGCGAGCTGCACCGGTTTCCAGCCGTTCGACAAAATTGTTTGTCCCGTGTAAAATTCTAAACTGTAACGCTGGACCGGTAGCTCAATGGTAGAGCAGCTGACTCTTAATCAGCGGGTTGGAGGTTCGAGTCCTCCCCGGTTCACCAAACTTCCGGTTTTGTTCTTTCTTTTCAACGAACTAACTCCTGCCGCCCCTCAAGATCCTTCCCCTGCGCGGGTAGTTTTTTCCCATCGTAAAATAAGGTTTTCACCTGATTGAAACACTCGGCCCTGCGAAGTATTTAAAAGCGCCCCGCTTTTTATTTGTGTTCATATCATGACCTCAGGGCCGGAGTTTGGCTTTGGGGCAAGGGATCTAGGGACACCCAGAGGAGTGTTGGTGTTCGCCGGTCCTAATGGAACGTCTGACCATCGTGATTGGCGGTGCTGAAATGTTAGCAACTGGAAAGTCAAATTTATCCCGGCCATTCCCCGACAAGCCGCGAAATCCTTCTGTGCGATTCTGTGATGTTCCTGTGGAACGCATTCCCAATGCAATCGATAAGAGTTCCGGGAATGGTCATCTAAGTCCCAAGCACGAAGAGACGATGACTGCGGGGTTTCTTCTTCTGGATGCTTCCCTCCAGCCCATCTACGCCAGCGAAGAGGCTCTGGCCATC
>QHZB01000313.1 GCA_003224525.1 Acidobacteriota bacterium
CTTGCCGACGCAGCGCTAATCAGGATTGCCGAGCGGGAAGGTATCCGCAAAATATTCACCGTGGACAAGAGAGACTATGCAGTCTACAGGATTCATGGTCGGATCCGTCCCTCAATCATCCCTTGATCCGCGAACCTAGATTAGATTACAAATCGCCTATCACCCGCCTTCAATTCGCTCTCCGCTGTTTTGACTTAAGAGGGACATTCTCCCCCTCAGCAGAATGGTTATGCCGCAATAGGGTTCGCGGACCGACGGAATCGGTCACCGTGTAAGCTCATGAATATGATTATTACTAACGATCTTGTGGAAACCTTCCTTAAATGCCCCACCAAATGCTTTCTTCGGTCATGCGGGGAAGCTGGGACGGGAAACGCTTATGCCGCCTGGGTACGAATTAAAAACGACGTCTTCAGCATCGAAGGGACCAAACGCTTGGTGGCAGAGGTCCCGCCCGATAAATGCGCCATCGGCATACAGGCCATGGAAAGTCCTAAGCTGGCTCAATGGAACTTGGGCACAGATTTCGTTGTACAGAGTCAGAACTTGCAATGTTCCAGTCACGCAGTGGAACAAATTCCTTCGGCCGGCCGAGGTCGAACCGCGCAGTTTGTCCCGATTCGATTCGTGTTCAGAAACAAGCTCAGCCGGGACGACAAGCTTCTACTGGCGTTTGATGCGCGAGTATTGTCGGAAGTACTTAGGCGAGAGGTCGGCCTCGGCAAGATTGTGCATGGGGAGAACTATTCGACCCTGAAAGTGAAGACCTCGGCTCTGGCGAGTGATGTACGCAAATTGACCGACAAGATTGGTACGCTGCTTGCCAGTCCCTCACCTCCCGACCTGGTTCTAAACCGACACTGTGCCGAGTGCGAGTTTCAAAACCGCTGTCGACCAAAGGCAATTGAAAAAGATGACCTCAGCCTGCTCAGTGGAATGACAGAAAAGGAGCGCACCAATTTCAACAGCAAGGGTATCTTCACCGTTACCCAACTGTCCCACACATTCCGACCACGCCGCCGGCCGCACGGATTAAGGGACAAGAGAGAGAGGTACCACCACTCATTGAAGGCGCTTGCAATCCGGGAGAAGAAAATCCATGTCATCGGCAGCCCAGGAATGAAGATCGAAGGCACACCTGTTTACGTGGATGTCGAGGGATTGCCCGACCGGGACTTCTACTACCTGATTGGCATTCGAATCAAAGTGGGCGATTCTGCTGTTCACCACAGCCTTTGGGCTGATAGTCCTTCGGACGAGGGCAGCATCTGGCGGGAGTTCTTGTCCAAACTAATAGAAGTCGAGAACCCAGTTTTGATCCATTACGGCGGCTTTGAGACCGTCTTTCTCAAGCGAATGTGCCAAAGGTATGGTGCGCCGCCAAGTGGCTCGCGCGCGGCGAAAGCACTCGAATCGCCTATCAACCTTGTCTCCGTTATCTTCGGGCAGATCTATTTTCCAACCTATTCTAATGGATTGAAGGACATTGCCGGCTGGCTGGGTTTCAAATGGTCAGATCAGGACGTTTCTGGTGTCCAGTCCATCAGATGGCGGGACACCTGGGACCAAAACAAAGCGTCGTTGGCGAAGGAAAAACTCATCACTTATAACTTGGAGGATGGCGCAGCGCTGGAACTGGTCACCCGTGCCGTTGCAGAAGTCGGCCGACAAGATATCAGGCCAAGTTCGGAAGCGGCGGGAGCTTTAGAAGTTGTGGTTGCTGACAACCTTGATTCGAAAATGTCCTTGTGGCCTAGATTCCGGAGTTCCATCGATGGCTTCGAGACCATCAATAAGGCTGCGCGCTGGGATTACCAGCGCGACACCATCTACATCCGATCCGATGCGAAGTTGAAGAGAGCCAAGCGGAAAGGTACGAGACGAGCGAAAAGGACCATCCGCATTAGCAAAGTAGTTGTCTGCGAACCACTGCGTGCGTGTCCCCGTTGCCAAAGAAAGGCAACTCAGACGTTTCGAAAAATAACGAAGTGCCTCCACGATCTGAGATTTAGCAGGTCGGGGGTCACCGGATGGGTGGTGAAGTATCAGTTTCAAGTTTTTTGGTGCCCGGCTTGCCGGGCATTTAGCCCTTGGCCGAAGGAATTCTCGGATCGAAGCATCTACGGCCACAACCTAGCGGCATTCTCCATCTTTGAAATCATTGAGCTTTGCGTCTCTCAGCGTTCTGTGACTCAAACCCTGAATAGACTGTTCGGCTTCGAAATGAACGAAAATGTCGTCTGTCGATTCAAGGAGCGCGGTGCTGAATACTATCGAGAAACTCGAAAGAACATCCTTGCCGAGATGGTTAAGGGCAACCTGATTCACGCGGATGAAACACGAATCAGGCTACACGCAAAGACCGCCTACGTCTGGGTTTTTGCCACGTTTCGCGAAGTGGTCTACTTTTATTCAGAGACGCGCGAAGGAAGCCTAGTCCAAAGTGCTTTGGGCGAGTTCAAGGGTGTCTTGGTGTCCGATTTCTACGCGGCCTACGATTCACTCCCATGCCCACAGCAGAAGTGCTTGCTCCACTTGGTGCGTGACCTCAATGACGCCGTCCTGGACAATCCATACGACGAGGACGTAAAGAGAATCGTTACGGGATTTGCCGAACTCCTGCGAGGAATTGTGAAGACCATCGACCGGTGGGGCCTCAAAAGCAGGTTTTTGCACAAACATCTGGTCGAAGTAGCCCGCTTTTACAAGCGAATTGCGAAGACGGAGCTCTCGAGCGCAGCCGCATCGAAATGGAAGGATCGCTTGGAAAAAGACCGAGCCAAATTGTTCACTTTTCTAAGCCACGATGATGTTCCTTGGAACAACAACAACGCCGAGCATGCGATCAAAGCGTTTGCTAGGCTCCGCCGTGCCATCGAAGGTCTTTCCACCCCGAATGGCATTGAAGAATACCTCATCCTGTTGAGTGTGTGCCAGACGTGCAAATACTCCGGGTTGGACTTTTTGGATTTTCTCCGTTCGGGCGAAACGGACATCGTCACCTTCGCGGCAAGGCAATGGAACAGACGCGTACACACTGTTGAGCGCAAATCCAACCTTGGCGGGGGCGAGCTTAACAGCTAACTGGCGCGGGACCGAGGACCCGCGTCGTCATTTCTTCTCTGGCCGATGGGAAAGCACTTCCACATCGGAGGTCGACAATCCCTTGGCCGCGAGTTGGCCCCGCCCAGGAGTTCGATGGTTCAGGTCCATTCGTCGCGGCCAAATCCCCTCCTCGAATCATGCAGGGCAGGAGTAGGGGAATACTTGCTTTACTGACCCCAACGGTCGACGCG
Organism: Acidobacteriota bacterium; assembly: GCA_003224525.1. Classification (GTDB taxonomy): domain Bacteria; phylum Acidobacteriota; class Terriglobia; order Acidiferrales; family UBA7541; genus Acidiferrum. The sequence goes on from QHZB01000313.1 coordinate 3,297, forward strand.
AGGGCCACCTCAAAGCTCCTTCCGTGCTACTACTCTTGCTACTACTTTCGGTCGATTTGGCCCCATCCGGTACCCGCGTAAACATTAGCGATTCTTTCAAATCGAATCGACATGTTGAAAACAAGAGGCATACCAACGCTCACCATCCCCTGACCTCCCCGTCACCAATTGGGGCTACAATCCCCCCTCTCCGCCATACTTAAGGTCAATCTTTCTCAGAGCTTAGCGCTCATTTTCAGAGCGGTGAGCGTACTAGTCTTTTATCCCAATTATCTCAATTATCCCAATTTATCCCAATGCGAGTACAACGGTCCGCGAAACCGTTAGGCATGAGAGGACATCGAGGTTCGAGCCATTCGCCCGTCGAAGCCGACATCGGTGTTTCAAACGTAACTGAAGAACTACAGACCGCGCTGATCTGCGCGCAAGAGATCCTGCGTACATTCACTGCATCGTACGGGGACATGTGTCGTTCTTGCTACGGTGTCATTCGTTGAACACACTCTGAATGAGCTCCCGTTTCCAAACTCCTAGTTCTTAGATAGGTTGTCATTCAGTTGAAAGCCTTTGCTTGAACAGTGACCTTGGCAGGCGAGTTGCTGGTGCGGCAGGTGTGGTCGTACCCGATGTGCCAACGACCTGCGCTTACAGCGAACGAAAAAGGTGGGTCGGTGAAAAGGATAGTAGGTGTCGGCTGCATCGTAGTGACGTCCTGCGTTTTGACGTGCGTCTATCGCGCACAATTTGCGGCGCGCGCCGCTTTGGCGGGAACGCGCGCAAACCAGTCGGCAGCCATGCGGGAGGATGCGCAGGACACTTTTCACGACGGAATGCCGGACTTCCTGCGCCTGGAAGACAGGGCCGATCAGGAAGCATTTCGGAATTGGTTCACGCTTATCGCGGAGTATCAGGCGCTGCGTCCTGCCGAGGAAGTCCCTACCGAGATAAATGATTGTGCAGCTCTCCTTCGCTTCGCGTATCGCAACGCGTTGCGTGTGCATGACGATACGTGGATTCGGGAAAACCGGCTAGAGCCACCGGCAGCAATCCCTTCCGTCGAGAAGTATCACTATCCGTACACGCGATTACGCGCGTCGCTGTTTCGCGTTAGAGCCGGTTCCTTTCGGACGACCGACATTAAAGACGGAACCTTTTCTGAATTCGCTGACGCGAAAACCCTGCTGGAACTCAACACCTACTTGTTATCGAAGGATGTCGCTGTTGCGGCGCCAGGAGACATTCTCTTTTTCCGCCAGCTCGAGCAAAACACACCTTTCCATTCGATGGTGTTTGTCGGCCATAGTCAATGGTCGAGCGATGTTGACGCGAAAGCTGCCGACAACGTGGTCGTCTACCACACGGGGCCGATAGGCCGTAGTCGTGGAGAGATGCGGCGTCTGAGACTTGGCGAGTTGCTGCACCATCCTTCGCCGAGGTGGCGTCCCCTGCCGGGCAACGGCAATTTCCTTGGCGTTTATCGCTGGAACATTTTGAGGGAGACAAACTAGTGCAGCCGAGACGACTCAGCGTGTGCAGAGTGTTCTTCTGTTTCCTGGTTTTGTTCACCCTGCCGGTGCGCGCGCAGAACCCGAACGCGTATTTTTCCGTTTCCACCAGCAAAACGTTCTCGCCGGGTGAAAAAGTCAGCATTCACGTTTACTCGACAAACGTGCCAGCCCTGGAATTCCGAGTGTACCGCGTTAAGGATCCGGTCGCCTTCTTTGAACATTTGGAGAACCTTCACGGATTCGGAATGGGGCGGTTTGCACCGAAGGAACAGATCGAAGCACCGAATCCTACGCTTATAGAACGATTCCACGACTGGAAGCACGAAGTGTGGGTGCAGATTCGCGATTTCATCCGTATGCAGTTCTCTCCAGGGTCGCGCGCGCACATACGAGAATCACACGCGGAGACCCAGAAGAGCAAGTCGGTCACAGCAGACGTGTTTGCGCAGGTTCCCTTGCTGAACAGCTCGCAACTGGTTGCGCGTTGGCGTCAGGAGATCCGGCCCGGCTTCTATTCCGAGACAGCCCAAGTGCCTCTTCCTTCTTTGGACAAGGGCGTGTATGTCGTCGAAGCCACGGATGGCACGCTGCGCGCGTACACTATCGCGATGGTCACGGAGCTGGGGCTTATCACAAAGACGGCTCCGGGGCAGGCGCTGGCATTCACCGCAAACCGTCGCACCGGCGCTCCTATCAGTGATGTGGATGTGCGCGTTTGGTCCGACCAAAAGCAAATCGGCGAACTGAAAACAGATTCTTCCGGTTTGGCGCAAGTGGTTCAGCCGGAGGCGCGGTATCAGAATGTGCGGATCCTGGCAGTGAAGGATAATGACGTCGCGGTCCTCGCGCCATACTCCTATAACCTGAGCAGCAATCCGCAAGCGGACTGGACCGGTTACGTCTATACCGACCGCCCCGTTTATCGGCCCACCCATACCGTACATTTCAAGGTGATTTTGCGAACACGAAGCGGAGAGCACTATCGAGTGCCCGCGGGAGAGCAGGTGCAGAGCTTTATCGAGGATCCCAACAGCAAAACCGTGCTGCAAAAGAACTTCACGCTTT
>QHZB01000058.1 GCA_003224525.1 Acidobacteriota bacterium
AATGGATAGGTAGCTTTGCTCATGGTTTCACCTTCTTTAACAGCTCGCCCGGACGCAGCACAGAAATCCTAAATCGCTCCGCGGGCCCGGCAAAGTCTGCGACGTTATAAGTCACGAGCGCATCCGCACGGCCATTGATCGCGGCCTCGAGCACCATCTCGTCATTCGGGTCCCGGGACTGCGGCCGCCACTGAAAATGAACTTCGACCGGCTCGATCAACGCGGCTAACTCCGCCAGAAATTCTTCAATCGCCTCGAGCGCCAGGCCATGCGCTAGCCGATGCTCGGGACGCTTCAACACGTCCTCATACTCCAAAAAAAGAGGCGGAGTCGCCAAAGCCACCAGCCGCCGCTTGACGACCAGCCGCAGCACGGCGTTTCCCGCACCCAATTGAGTGCGAAGCCCGGCGACCACCACCGAGGTGTCGAGAACGATCCTTCTCATGCAACATCACATAGGATGTCACATTGCGCGGGATATTTCAACGAAGATGCCGACGATAGCGCTGTAGGGCTGAATCTGGTTTGGATTATACTGATTCGCTCAAAATCCGGCCGTCGGCCACGGCCGAGCGTGTGTCCGCGGAACACGTGTCTTGGTATCCGTCATAGTGGACAACGTTGCGGCAGGTGTACCGCGCGAAGAGATATTGCGGAACTACGTAGCACTCACGGACCCGGATATCGATGCGGCATTGGCGTATGCGGCTGAGTTGACGCGCGAGGGCACCGTGGATTTGCCGCTGGAAATCAAAGCTTGAAGTTCAAAGTCGACGAGAATCTTCCAACAGAATACACGTCGATCCGTGGGCGGGTTTCGAAGCGGATACCGTCTCCGACGAGAAACTTTCGGGTGCCCCCGATTCGGTGCCCTCCGAGCGTTGTCGCGCGGAAGATCGCGTGTTGATGACGCTGGACCTGGATTTCGCGACTGTTTAACCATACCCGTCGGGAGCGCCACGACGCTCCTGGGGCTGGCCCCAGGGTTTGACAACATCCCGAGCGGGAACATTTGGCCTCCCTTGGATCTCCGGCAAATTGAATATTCCCGTACGGTAACATCATGTTGACTTCGACCTCAGAAATGATAATATATTCCCGTACGGTAACTTTTTGGATAGGATAAAGGCATTGAAATACACACCACAGGGCATTGGCATGCTGGTCCGCGAGACCCGCAAGGGCCTAGGCGTGACGCAAAAGGAGCTCGCCCTAACCTCGGGCACGGGCCTACGATTCATCATAGAACTCGAAAAGGGCAAAGAGACTGCCGAAATCGGCAAGGTTTTGACGATCCTGCAAACGCTTGGCATTCAATTAACACTGACGCCGCCGCCTGCGGCGACAAAGCGCGGATAGGACCAATGGCGCGCACGCTTGATGTCTATCTGCATGGAGAGCTGGTTGGCCATCTCATCCAAGACGACAACGGCCAGATGTCCTTTGAATATCTCGAGAGCTGGCTTGCAAAACCGGGTGCGGCGGCCTTGTCGCAATCCCTGCCGCTGCGCAAGGAGCGTTTTCCGGCGAAGGAATGCCGGGGATTTTTCGGCGGTATTCTGCCGGAAGAGACCAAACGCGAAATCATCGCCCGCAATCTGGGCATCAGCGCGCGCAACGACTACGCCATGCTTGAACAGATCGGCGGCGAATGTGCGGGAGCGGTGACGTTCATTCCCGCGGGGCAGGAATTGCCCAAGCGCGGTTATCACTACCGGAAGCTCGACGCGAAAGAGCTCGCCGGAATCCTGAGAGAGCTGCCCAAGCGGCCTTTGCTCGCGGGCGAGAAAGGCATTCGCTTTTCGCTGGCTGGCGCACAGGACAAAGTCGCCGTGCGTATCGAAGGCGAGGAAGTTTCGCTGCCCTTGGGCGGCGCGCCCAGCACGCACATCCTCAAGCCCACGGTCGAGCGCTTTGCAGGTGTAGTGTTTAACGAAGCGCTGTGCATGACCCTTGCGGCGCACATGAATCTTCCCGCAGCGAAAGTGGAAAACAGAAAAGTCGAGGACGTCGAGTATCTAATGGTCGAACGCTACGACCGCAAGCACGTAACAATTGACGGCGCGCCCGGCGTCGAGCGCCTTCATCAGGAAGATTTCTGCCAGGCACAGAACATCGTCTCCGAACTGAAATACCAAAAGGAAGGTGGGCCGTCACTCAAGCAATGCTTCACCCTGCTGCGCAGCGTCTCGACCGCACCGGTCATTGACCTTGCTAATCTTCTGGACGGCGCGATTTTCAACTATCTCGTTGGCAACAACGACGCGCACGGCAAGAATTTTTCACTCGTGTACCCGGACAAGGAAATCAGGCTGGCGCCGCTCTACGATGCAATCAGCACGATTTACTACCCCGAACTGAACACCGACATGGCTATGCGGATCGGGCACGAATACTCATCGGATAAAGTCACGCCAAAGGATTTCGAACAACTGGCGGGGGATGCGGGCCTTGCCAAACCGCTTGTCCGCCGCCGAGTTCCGGAGCTGGCCACAGTTGCCATCGAAGCTCTAGATAAAATAAACATCACAGACAAGGTCTCTGACGAGGTCGCAGGACTCATCCGCAAGCGGTGTGTGCGCGCGCGGGAAGAATTTCGCACTTAGTCCGAGCGTCATCCACACCAGCTCCGACGCACACCACGTACCGTCGCCCCAAAGCGGTCTTTGAAGATGCAAAGCACGTCCTCAACCTCATGCGGCTTAAGCCTGCGCAGGGCGCGCGGCAGCGACGCCATCCTCAAGGCAGTCCTGCGGGCATCGAGCCCCAAATTGCGCACCCCTATGCGTGTGCCAGCGTGAAGATAGACCTTCTCTGGAAACACGCCGAGCTTGGCACCTATGCGTAGCGCTGTGTCATAAACATAAAGGTCTCCAATACCTGTCAGGTCCACCAATTCATCCTTGATGAGCTTGAGGAGACTGGAAAAATCGGCGCACTTGCTGATGGGCCCTTCCAAGTGCGACAAAATCCCCAGCGAGTGCTGAATGGCAGCGCGCTTGATGCGGCGCTGATGCGAGTAACGCTTCTGCTGACCGTTGAGCGCCAGCGCAGCGGCGCGGATCGCGGCGGCGAGGGTCGGCTGATTTCTGAACCATCCAACTCCGCCTGCGCCCGCGGTCTGATTTTCAGCGCATAGATGCGAAGGATGCTTTCAAGCAAGTGGAGGACCTCGGTGGGCTTTCTCTGATGAAGGGACTCGCTACGGTTTCTTGCAGGTTAGGCGGCTAACATCGCTACTGAGCTTTTTCATTTTCGAGGCCTCTTAATGTTGTGGGACATGACTATTTCAAAGAGCCTCGGTCGCTATTTGCCACGCGGGAGGGTGACGGCTGCATGAAAGACACAGATCACCAAATCCGTCACCCTGACAGTCACCTTGGCCATGCACATGGCGCGCCAGCTTTAGTCTCGGCAACCAGTCCTCCGAGCCCTATCAAGATTCGTCCGGCCCCCGGTGTAAGTTCAAGAAATGTTCGGTCATGGTAAAAAGTATTTCTCATGCTGCTTTATGTATAGTAGGGGGATCGATCACCTCGGTACTGCAGTCCAATCCTCTTCCGTCCAATCGGCGGGTCTCATGCAATGCTCCAGTACAGCGGGGATGACTTCCCGATTCACCAAGACCACGGCCAAAAGCCCCTGATAAGGGCGAGGTCGGTGGTTCAAGTCCACCCAGGCCCACCATTCAAATCACAGTAAATACGCGGCTTTTCTCACTTTCCCCTCACAGGGAATTGTCATCAAAAACGATTTCGCCAAAAATTTGCCAAATCTTCGCGTAGGCCGAGGTCGGCACCATCCAGCGCCAACGCTGGGACAATAATGCCACCAGACAGCCAACCCTCTGCCAGCTTGAAGAGTTGATCAGTTCAACCAGATGTGTGACAGCCGACTCGGGAAAGAGTTCTTCGCCGCCCACTTCAAGAGGCGGGACAGGTTGGGATGACTGAAGAGTTGTCTCGCGACCAAGCGTCGCGCGCAGTCAGCCACTCGCTGCTGTGCCAGGTGCCGGGCACCTGATCGTACCTACGGACGCGACAACCAACAGGTCTGCAAACTGTGAGATTATTCCTGGACGAGTGACAGATGGTAGACGACGGCGACGATGGCTCACCTGAACAAATCTGATCCCAAGCTCATGGACCTGCGGTCGGTTCTTGCAGAGGTGCAGCGCTTGCTTGAAGAAAATATTCGCCTACGGTGTCTTTTGCAGGAGCATGGCATACAGATTCCGTCGGTGCCGTCCACTACCGGGATTCCCGTCACTACGAGCGCACTGCCAAGTGCTCATATCCCCGTCTTGAAAGCTGAACAACGAATCGCATTGTTCCGGAGCCTCTTCCACGGGCGCGACGATGTTTATGCAGTTCGCTGGGAGAACACCGACGGGCGATATGGGTACATGCCCAAGGCAGATCGTGACTGGAAGGCCTATCTTCGCGCCAAAGACGAGGACCGCAAGAAGGTTGACCGCCAGACTCGGAAGTTCAGACCATTGACTGACGAGGTAGTGCGTGGGCACCTCGTCGGAGACCACACCATCGGCATTTATCCGCTGCTGCAGGATGAGACCTGCTGGTTCCTCGCGGTCGATTTCGATAAGAAAACATGGCAAAAGGATGTCCTTGCATTTCTGACCGTATGCTGCGAACTGAACGTACCAGCGGCATTAGAGCGTTCACGCTCAGGAAACGGTGGCCACGTGTGGATCTTCTTCGACCGAGCGATCCCCGCAACCACCGCGCGAAAACTCGGCTGTGCGATCCTGACTCGTGCCATGGAGTCTCGTCACCAACTTGGACTGGATTCCTACGACCGTTTTTTCCCCAACCAAGACACCATGCCAAAGGGAGGGCTTGGCAACCTGATCGCTCTGCCTCTGCAAAAGCTTCCGCGCGCAGATGGAAACAGCGTCTTCGTAGATACGGAGTTTCGCCCGTATGACGACCAATGGACCTTTCTGGCAAGCGTGAAACGGATGCCCGTTTCTGCTGCCGAGGCCGTCGTTCTGGAAGCTCAACGAAATGGAGACCTTATCGGAGTGAGAATCGTCTCTGCGGAAGAAGAGGTACAAGATCCTTGGACGTTGCCACCAACCCGAAAGCGAGCAGACCGTCCAATACCCGGTCCCTTTCCGGTGCAGGTCCAAATTGTTCGCGCCAACCTCTTGTATATCGAAAAGAAGGACCTCCCTTGCGCGATGCTGAACCGGTTGCTTCGCCTTGGGGCATTCCAGAACCCCGATTTCTACAAGGCACAGGCAATGCGGCTTCCTACTTTCAACAAGCCGCGAGTCATCGCCTGTGGCGAGGAACTTGCTGACCACATTGCCCTACCACGCGGTTGTCTGGTGGAGGTCATCGGGCTGTTGAAATCGCATCGCATCAAGCCAATAGTCAGGGACGAACGGTTCGTTGGTCGTCCGATCGAAGTAGAGTTCTCCGGTCGACTGCGCCCGTTACAGCAGGATGCCGTTGACGCTTTCGCGCAGCACGATGAGGGCATTCTCTGCGCTCCCACGGCTTTTGGTAAGACGGCTGTCGCAGCATGGTTGATTGCGTCACGGAAGGTGAACACATTAATCTTGGTGCATCGTCAACAGTTACTGGATCAGTGGAATGCGAGATTGGCAATGTTTCTTGGTCTTCCCGCAAAGTCAATCGGCCAAATCGGGGGAGGCACGGCCAAACGCAGCGGCTGTGTGGACATTGCCATTCTTCAAAGCGCTCACGACAAGGAAGGGGTGAAAGACTTCGTGGCAGACTATGGTCAAGTGATTGTTGACGAGTGTCATCATCTGTCGGCGTTTACATTTGAGCAGGTGATGAGGCGGGTGAAAGCGAAGTACGTCGTCGGATTGACAGCAACTCCCGAGCGGAAAGATGGACGCCATCCCATCATCTATATGCAGTGCGGCCAGATTCGATTCAAACTCAGCGCCCGATCAATGACGGCAGCTACGCCTTTCGAGCATGAAGTAGTTCCACGGTTGACGGACTTTTCTTTGCCGCCTGAGCAAACCGATAAGACGATTCAGGAAGTGTACGCCGCACTCGTCGATGACCGCGTCCGCAATGAGTTGATTCTTCACGATCTCATCCAGGCAACCGCAGACGGGCGCTCCCCGTTGCTGCTTACCGGCAGGACTGATCACTTGAAGTATTTCGACATGGAGCTTGCCGGCAAAGTGAACAATGTGTTCATGCTGAAGGGTGGCATGGGCAAGAAACAACGAAGATCGATAGCGGAGGCAATTGCGGCTGTGCCGGAGGGCGAGCCAAGAGTCATTCTGGCGACCGGCAGCTACATAGGCGAAGGGTTCGACGACGCTCGCTTGGATACGCTCTTTCTAGCAATGCCCATTTCCTGGAAGGGAACGCTTCAGCAATACGTTGGGCGTCTCCACCGACTTCATGATGCAAAGCGTGTTGTCCGGGTCTACGACTATGTTGATTCTAATGTCCCGATGTTGGCGCGGATGTACGCGCGCCGCCTAAAAGGCTATGCCCTCATCGGCTACACGATCCGGGACACCAGCTACGAAACGTCGTTCCTTCAGCAGCTTGAGCGGCAAGCCCCCAAAGAGCCTTCGATCAATGGAGAAATATGACGAGACGGATCAGTCGCCCGGCGGTTTTGCATCTGCGAAAGCTGAAAGGAGAACTTGGGACAAATCTCCCTTCACTCAGCAGGGCAAAGCTGACGAAGCTGATCGAAGAAGCGGTGGTGGATGCTTACACCGAAGAAGAACAAGCAGTCGGGTTCCTCACGATGATTGAGGAGCATCTAGCGTTGCCGTTCCCTGTGAAGATCCTCGGCGTCGACGCTGACGTGGAGAAGGTCGACATGGCCCTGGATGGCCAAATCGTTGCCATTTGCCGCCGAGGCAAAACGCGGCAGAAGATCCCAATCCTGGACTTGCCTTTGCCAACGCCGACTCCGGCAGGCGTGGAATGGATTGCAGCTTATCGCCGCTGGTGCCGAGGTTCCTGGTGAGCGAATACCAGTACTACGATTTCCGTGCCCCCGACCGCCCGCTGACGAGAAACGAGATGGCCGCACTGCGTTCCATCTCCACGCGGGCAGCAATTACCGCCACGAGCTTCACGAACCACTATGAATGGGGAGACCTGAAAGCCAATCCGAGCAAGCTGCTGGAGAAGTATTTCGACGCTTTTGTCTACGTCGCGAACTGGGGGACGCATGAGTTTTATATTCGCCTCCCACACGGATCAGTCGACTACAAGTTGCTCAAGGCCATGGTGCCAGGCGAGTCCCTGCGGGTACGAAAAACCGCCACATTCGTAATCGTTGAATTTGGATTCGAGTCGGAGTGGGATGGTGAGGACGACGGGACCGGATGGATGGCCTCCCTGATGCCTCTGCGCTCAGATTTGCTTCGCGGCGACTTCCTACTCACCATCCATACTTCCAATAGATTCGCATTCGCTTCGTTTGGTTTCGTGAAACCTGAACTAGGGCGTCGAAGGTTTCTGTGCTGCCGGTGGCGGAATGGCGAATTTGGAGTCGTCCACGGGAACATTCTGTTGAAGCTGCTCGACCTGAATGGTGAATCGGTTGCCGGAGCGCGCAAGTATCCAGCGGAATGGCGCCTTCACGCCATTCGCGTCGCGATAATCCGCATAGTCGATCTGCGTTGGGTTACGGCCGAGAGGAGTTTCGGCGTAGCGCACGAGTCGCAGCAGCAGGCCCGATTCCTTGTCCAGATACAAGCGGAGCGGCGGTTGGCCCTCGGTGCGGCCGGCAACCAGGTAAGTGTCATGACCATCGATTTTTTCGCCAATGTCGACGCGGAATTTCTCATACAGCGTCTTCAGGTGCGCCGGCAAGTAAAGATCGGCATCGATGCGTGCGGCGGCGTTTTCCATTGCCGACATCGTGTGCACACGCCCGGGAACACTGAGCCACCCCTGTTTCCCATCAAAACCAGTGAAACTGTCTCCGCCCTGGAGATGCATGACCGAAAGCCGCTTGTTCGGAGCCTTCGAATAAACATCGACGGGAAAATGCTGGCCGCCGAATACAGTGATCGTTCCCTTCTGCACGCGGCTCGTGATTTTCTGGAGCGCATCCGCCCCGCCGATGGCGGCGAGATATTTGTCGAGTAGCTGCTCCGCACTCGGCAGCGTGGCTTTTGCCGCGCCAGCCTTTTTCTCTTCTTCGGCTGCCGGCTTGGCTTCTTCGTCCGTGATGATGGGTGTGGCTTCAGGATCTTTCGAGCCGCGATGGCAGGAATAGCAGGTAACTTCTCGGTGGCCCTCGAAGTTGTCTTTATTGATCGCCATCATCATATTGATCATCTTCCGCGCGGTGACTTTGGGCTTTTTGTCGTCCTTTTCGTTCGCGTGCGCCACATGGCAGAACTCGCATTCGACGCCAAGAGAAGCGGCAATGAACTGCATCGAGGGGATCACCTGATCGGCCGGGATTCCCTTGAGAGCTTGAATATTCTTGAACTCTTCCTCCGCGAGCTTAGGCCCCGCCGGGGCCGCCGACGCATTTGGTGTACTGGATTGTGCCCCGGCCCCGGCAATCGCCAGCAAGAGGCTCAGCGACGTTCCGCAGACGGCAAACCAGAGTTTCTGACGATTCTCATGCATCGAATTAATCCTCGCGGGTGATGTGACGAAAGTGTGAGCGGCGCGGTTACAAGAAACTGCTGAATTCTTTGGAATGGAATGTAAGATCAGGCGCCGATTTCGCCGCCCTTCGCGAGCCCCGTAATGCGGTCAGCGGCGCGGAAGGCCAGCGCCTCAATGGTCATGGTGGGCTGGCCGCGGCCGGAAGTCACCAGGCTGCTGCCATCGCAAAGAAAAAGATTCTTGACGTCATGCGTCCGGTGGTCCGAATTGATCACCGAAGTCTTCGGATCGCTTCCCATGCGGCAGGTGCCGAGAAGATGCACGGCGAACTGCTGCTCCCTTGCTGGAAAACTCCACTTTTTCTGCGCACCGGCGGCGTCAAAGATTTCATGAGCGCGTGCGAACATCCAATTCCCAAGCTTCAAATCATCATGATGATCCGTGTAGGTCAGGCGGAGCGCGGGCAGGCCCCAGGCGTCCTTCAAATCGGGATCGAGCGAGAAGCTGTTGTTTTCGAGAGGCAGGGACGTCCCATGGCAGAAGATTTCCATAGTGCGGTTAAAATCCTGCGCGAGAGCGGCCTTGAAGTCCTTGCCCCAGCGGGGCGTTTCGGGTGGTAGACCGCCGAAAGCAAAACTGATGGGCGTGAAATCGAAGCGCGCATCAAGCCCGCCCCCGCCATAGAACCCGACCTTTTGCGGATCGAGTTCGTAGAAATCGTGCATCACGCGGCTGACGGCGAATCCCTTGTAGTCATTGAGCGGATGCTCGAACTGGCCGATGACCACGCCACCGCTGTTGAGCATCAGGTATTTCCCGACGATGCCGCTAGAGTTGGCGAGGCCGTTGGGAAATTGTTTGTTGGCAGACAGCAATAGCAGGCGCGGGGTCTCTGCGCCGTTCGCGCAAACTATCACAGCCTTGGCTTTCTGCAGATGCGTGTTGCGCTCTTCATCGAAGTAGACGGCGCCGGTTGCGCGGCCATTGGCATCCGTCTCGACACGATGCACGTAGGAATTGGGACGAATTTCGCAGCGGCCGGTGCGCTCCGCCATTCGAATGGCGGTGGCCAGCGAGCTTGATTTCGCGCCGACTTCGCAGCCGAAGGAGAGACAAAAACCACAATTGATGCAAGCGCTTCGTCCAGCTCGCGCCTGAGAAAGGATCGCCATGGGTGCCGGGAAAGGATGCCAGCCCAGCTTTCGTGCCGCGCGTTCGAAAATCACGCCGGAAGATTTCACCGGCAGCGGTGGCATCGGATAAGGCTTCGACCGTGGCGGATCAAAAGGGCTGGCGCCGGCAAGGCCGGAAACCCCTATTTCCCATTCCACTTTGGTATAGTAAGGCTCGAGGTCCGCGTAGGTGATCGGCCAATCCATCAGTCCTGTGCCGGAAACCGCGCCGATCTTGCTGCGCTCGATAAAATCGATTTCGTGAAATCGCCAGAAATTCGCCGTGAAGTGCACGCTGGTCCCGCCGACGCATCGCCCGTAAACCAGCGCGCGTTGCGGCTTTGCTTTTTCGTCCGGCGTCTTGCGGAAGGTGTTCGGCTGAAGCTTCGGATGATTGGTGAGCTTGTCCAGTGCCAGAATTTCGATTTCGTTGTGGTTAAAATCGGCTTCCGTCAGGTAAGGGCCCTGCTCCAGCACAACGACGCGAAACCCGTTCGTCGAAAGTTCCTTAGCGATGATCCCGCCGGCTGCACCGGAGCCGACGATGACAAAGTCCACTTCGTCGGAAGTTTTGTATTTGGGCTGGTCAACGGTCATTTCTTGTCCGCTTCTTTCGCCCCCGGTTGCCAGCCGGAATAGTCTCTGTCGTAGTACCCGAACGGTGCCTGAAACATGTGTTCGCGCTCGCGGCCGATGACTTTCCACCCGACCCCATCGTGATTGCCGCCGAAATCGGGATCGATAAGAAATCCGTTGATCGTATGCTGGCGGAGCGTCTCAAAAAAGTCCTGCGCGCCGGGACGCGCCCGGAATCCCCGCCGGGGCGCATCGGTGTTTTCATCGAAGGAGTGCAAAACCGCGTCTTGCTGTTCAGCCGTCAAGCTGGAGAATTTGGAGATACTTGGAAACATCTCACTCAATCTCGCCTGCAAACCAGGCAGGCCCTCGCGGTACGTCTTTTGGTCGTCGGCCCAAAAGGTGGTCAGGCCACGATCAATGAAATAAACGACACCAGCTTCGCGTGCCCCAGGAGTGTCGTCCGTCGGAATGAGGCGCGCTGTGATGGCCGCGACCTCGGCCGCCTCCTCCGGAGTGAAGAATTCAAATTTTGGTGGCGTTGCCGTCTTCGCGGCGTTGCGCGCGTGCGTTGCGGCGGACAGAAGGGCAGGCCAATTCGCAGAGATCCACGCGGCGCTGAGACCTGCTCCTGCTCGCAGGAGAAAATGGCGGCGGTTGAGCTCGTTCATAGTGAATGGTCGAAAATCCTCGGACTTGCCGACTGTAGGATGAAGCCGATTGTCCGTCAAGAACAATTGACGCATACACGCGATTCAAAATCTCTATCAAACTAGACATGGGAAGAAGGACCGTTGGCAACCACGGCTAGGGTCACGTCCCGTAGATACTCTAAAATGCTTGCCGCCGTCGCTTTCCGCTCCGTGTCCTCTGTGCTCTTTCCTGAACTCTGTGTTAGGCATTTTTTGGCCGGCCCAGAGAACGCTCGGACTATTTACCCTTATCAACGGGACACCAAACTAACTGGTGCGGGGTGCGCGGCAATCGGAATCCTCTTTCAATTTCGCGAATCCGCGCTGATTCTGAGACACTATTAGGCGCTTATGGCTACGTTATCAGGGGCAATTGGCACCGGCAGCAAATGGCTGCTGGACAAAATAGTTGGCGCCATCGCCGCCACGGGAATCAATCCCAACCTCCTGACATTTCTTGGACTGGTGGTAAATTTTGGCGCCGCCGCCTTTTTTGCTGTGGGCCGGTTCTTCGTCGGCGCCTTGATTATTTTCTTCGCCGGCTTCCTGGACATTTTGGATGGCCAAGTGGCGCGGCGGCAGAGCCGCGTTACCGCCTTCGGTGCGTTCTACGATTCGACGCTCGACCGCTACGCGGACATGGCCCTGTACATGGGCCTCTTGGTCTACTACTCCGTGACCGGCCGGACTCCCTATGTCGTGCTGGCCGCCGTCGCCACGGCCGGCTCCGTGATGGTGAGTTATGCGCGTGCCCGCGCTGAGTCCCTCATTCCCTTGTGTAAAGTCGGCTTTATGGAGCGCCCCGAGCGCATGGTTCTGCTGATCATCGGCGGGCTCTTCAATCGCATGGGGCCGGTGCTTTGGGTAATTGCCGTGGTTTCAACGCTCACCGTCATCCACCGCATCTATTACACCTGGCAGGAAACCCGTGCCGGCCGCGTCCTCCCCGGCATCAAGCTGAGTCTTTGATTGCCACCTCTCGCCTTTGTAGCTACAATATTTAGTGAGGTAGCTACATGGAAAAGGTCGGCAGCCGTGAATTCAAAAACCGCCTAGGACGATATTTGCGCGCAGTCCGTAAAGGCCAGACTCTACTAATCACTGACCGCGGAAAACCGGTCGCAAGAGTCAGCCCACTCGACCAAAATGGCGATAGCGAGCTTACATTCGGCGAGTTACTGAAGAAGTTAGAGGCCGAGGGTAAGATCCGACTGCCCAAGCGCCCGCTTGGAAAATTTCGAGCGGTCCCGTCGCGCGGGAAACCGGCGTCCCAGATGATCATCGAGGATCGCAGGTAGTGCTTTACCTGGATTCATCCGCTCTGATAAAACGTTACCAAAATGAGCAGGGCACAGAGACCCTCAACATCAGGCTGCGGGAAGAAGCAAAAGGCCTCAGGTCCGTGTTCACCTCAGTTCTCACTTACGCGGAGATACACGCCGCCTTCGCGCGGCGAGCTCGAGAAAAACTGCTGTCGGCCGAGGAGGCTGCAGCCGTACAGGATGAGTTTGATGCAGATTGGGTTTTAAGCATCGGTCCAATAGAGCTAGGAACAGGTGTGCTGGTGTTTGTGCGGGATCTGGTAAGAGGATTCCCTTTACTACGGAGTGCTGATGCGATTCATCTTGCTTCGGCCCTTTGGCTCCGTGACATGGCTAGACTGGGCAGGAAAGTCGACCAATACACGGGACCCCTAGTTTTCCTATCTTCAGATAAGCAACTGGTGAAGGCGGCCGCGAAGAACCACCTCGAAGTTTTCAATCCCGAAACAGGAACCTGAGGCGCATCGGTCCGCCGTTCGGTAGCATGGCCACGATGGCGCAATTTCAGCGGGACTTGCAACTGCGCACCTGGTTGCTCCATGAAACAGTTGAGTAAGCAGCGTGCCTGATGGATCGGTGCTGGGCGAGAATTCAGCGCTCCTCTACGGGTTTAATCCCTTTGCGCCAGATTCGGGCGCACTTAGAATGCGCACTTACAAAAAACACCCGGGGTGGGGGTGGCCTCTCCCGATTCTTGGCCCTCCGATTTGCGAACCCTCGGCGCGCTCTGCGTCTCAGCGTTTTTTTTTCCGGCCCTGCTCCCTGCCTCCCGCGTCCGACCTCCCAACCCCATTCTCCCGCCGGACGATAAGTCACCAATCGCGAGTTACCTGCCTACCGCCTACGCCCCTGTCCCCCCCTGTGTCCCCCTACCCCACTATCCCACTATCACCCTGCTCCCTCTTCAAGGCTTCTTCCACTGGCGTGGCTATGATTTCGCGAACGCGTTCGCGCAGCGCCGGCACCTCTTCCTTAACCAAACCCTTGGTTTCGATGGTGTCGTGCAGAAGAACGGTAATTCTCGCCGGCCACAGCATCCAGTGGCCCGTCCGGTGATGCTGAAAGGAACCAACCAGGCTCACCGGCACGATGGGAATTCCGAGCTGCTGCGCGACGCGGAAGCCACCGTCCTGGAATTGATCCATGTGCCCGTCGCGCGTCCGCTTCGCTTCGGGAAAAATGATGAGGCTGGTGCCGCCATCAACGGCGTCCTTGGTGAGGCGCCACATGCGCTTCAAATCCGACGGACGACGAATGTCAGGGACAGGAACATTTCCAAAGCGCTTCATCAGCCAGCCGTACGCGGGAATCTTGAAGTGGGATTCCAACTCCCATCCGCGGACAAACTGCGGAATGGCGCAGTAAAGCATGAAAGGATCGAACAGATTGACGTGATTGGCCATAAAGAAAGAAGTCTGGTTGACATTGAAGCCGGCGGAGCGGCGGACCTCGACCTGCGCGCCGGAAAGAAACGCGATGCGGCGGCAGAAACCGCGCTGCAGCCAATCATGCTTGCGAGTATCGAGGAAGATGCCGAAAAGGATGAGCGCTGGCACGACGAGAAAAAAATGCAAGCCGCTGACGATCCACAGAATCGCGCTGCGAAACACCAGCCATGCCCGTTTCATATGTAGACGTCCACGGCCGCGGGGAGAATGTCGAGTGCCCGGCATTCCAGTGTCGCAACTTCGCCGTCGATCATGAAGTCCACGGGCGCGGCTGCTTTGAATTCGACGCGGCGCACCGCCCGGCGCGAAGCGAGCGGATGTTCGATATGAGAACCGTCATAAAGACGCGGCAATGTGCGGAGCAGGCCCAACCGGCTGATTGGGCCCCAGCGGACAAATTCAATGAGCCCGTCGGTAGGATCAGCCTGCGGCGCGATGAGCATCGTGCCGCCCGTATACTTGCTGTTGTTGAACGTCAGGAAAAGGGCGCGCCGCTCGTCCCATTCCTGATCGTCATCGCAGCGCAGCGCCAGGGATCGCCGGCGCAACTGCACCACGCGCACGAAGACGCCGAGCAAATAGCCGAGATCGCCAAACGGCTTGAACATGCGATTGGCCAGAGCGGCGACATCCGCCGTAAAGCCAACGCTCAGAAGATTGAAGGAATAAATTTCGCCGGCGGCGTGCGTCAGCCGCAAGAGGTCGACGGTGCGAGTGCGGCCTTCGAGAAGCGCCTGCATCGAAGCTGCGGCTCCGTCCTTTGCAAAATCGCGCAAGAAGGAATTGCCGGTACCCAGTGGCAGGAACCCCAGCGCGACGCGTTGAACCGCGGTGCGTCCCGCGAAAACACCGTTGAGGATTTCGTGAGCGGTGCCATCACCACCGACGGCAAGAAAGCGCCGGTAGCCTTGTCCGTAGGCTTCGCGGGCAAGTTGCACCGCGTGGCCCGGACCCGTTGAAGCAATAACGTCGACCTTCAACCCTTGCTCGAGCAAACGCGCGAGAGCGGGCCCAGCGAGTTTCGCGGAGCGGCCGCCACCGGCGGCAGGGTTGACGATGGCAAAGAAACGATTCATTTGGAGCGCGAACGAACCCGCAATGCTAACTCCCGGCCGACACAATCATTCCCAAACCGGCTTCACAAGGACAGAATCGCGGCCGTGCTGTCCAGCTTCCTGAGACGTTCTGCCAGAACATTGCGTTTGATCTTGAGAGAAGCCGTCCGGGGAAAGTCCTCGTCCAGCAAAACTACCCCGTGGACACGCTTGTAGTTTAGCAGGCGATTGTTGCGTGCGTTCATGTCTCGCCGGAGTTTTTCGCTGTACTCCTGTCCCCCATCGAGATGCACAACGAGCACAAGCCTTTCGCCAACCATCGAACGTTTCGGCCAAATGTAATTGGCGGCGAAAACGCAAAATTCCTTGACAGGAAGGCTCTCGAAAACAGTTTCGATGTCCTCGGGATAAATATTTTTCCCTTCTTCGGTAACGATCATATTTGTTTTCCTGCCCGCGAGTTGTAGGTGGCCCGACTCGTCGAAGCGGCCGAGGTCGCCGGTCAGGAGCCACCCATCGACGATGGTTTCCGCCGTGAGTTCAGGCTCATTCAAGTAGCCCGCCATGACGGTCTTGCTTCGAACGGAAACTTCGCCAACGCCGTCGGCTGCCGGATTTACGATGCGCACTTCCATCCCAGGCAACGGCTTGCCTACAGTGTCCGCGCGAAAAGGTTTCAAATCGTTGACCGTGATCGCCGTGCCGGCTTCCGTCAGTCCGTATCCGTTAGCGACGGGAATTCCGAGATCGTAGAAAAATTGCAGCGTCTGCGGTTCGCTGAAGGCGCCTCCTACGATGATAGCGCGAAGTTCTCCGCCAAAGGCTTCATGGACTTGCTTGAGCAGGCGGCGGCTGATGCCGAGACGCGGCTTGCTTTTGGTGAGTGCCCTGTTGATTCGAACGAGCGCATTGAAAACTTTACGTCTGCCCGGGGGCAGCGCGTCAAAGCGCGCTTGCAAGCTTTTCTGTAAGTTTTTCAAAACGAGTGGAACGAGACTCACATAAGTGATTTTGTATTTCGGAAAAGCTTCGCGCACGTATTCTGGACGCAACGTGCGCAAATGCACGACCGTTGCACCGCACGTAAACGGACCGAAAAAACCCACCATGAAATCGATGGCATGGTTCGTTGGCAGGATACTGAGGTAGCGTACGCCCGGCCAGAATGGATAAATCGATGTGAGCGCGACGCACTGCTCCAGATAGTTCTCGTGCGTCATCATGCAACCCTTCGGGCGGCCGCCCGTCCCGGAAGAGTAGACGATGCAAGCCGTGTCCTGGCGTTTGCGCGCGATGAACACAGGCCCGTCTTCTCCGCGAAAATCTTCCCAGCGCCGCGCGCCGGCGAGATCGACACTTGCCGGTGCTCCCGTCACCAGCACGGTTTGCACGTTCGTCGCGGCAGCGCGGCCAGCCGAGGCGCCGAGTTGCCGCCAGATCGGATATTCCGTGATCAGCAAGGTAGCGTTCGAATGCTTGAGCAGATGCCATTGCTCGTCCGGTGTCAATTTGGATTCGAGCGGCACCAGGACGCCACCCGTGAAAAAGATGGCGTACGCCGAGATCAGCCACTTCGACTGATTCGTCATGATGATGCTGGCGCGAGCGCCGTCGGCGAAGCCTCCGTCCTGCAAAGCTTTCGCAAGCGGATGTGCGCGTTCCTTGAAGTCGCGGTAAGTCAGGCGTTCTTTCTCGCGCTCGCGGTCCGTTTCGATCAAGCACACCTCGTTCGAATACTGAATCAGCGCATCCCGCAGCGCTTCGCCGATGGATTGATATTTAGAAGGGTCCAGCATTACAGGCGGGACTGAATCCGTTCAGCCAGGGTTTTGAAGTCGCTGACGCCCTGCACTTCGTAATCGGGCAACTCGATGCCGAAATGATTTTCGAGGCGCGAAAGCATCTCGAGAGTCTGCAGGCTGTCAATGCCGAGCTTCTTGAAGAAATCGTCTCCTGGCGCGAGCGATCCCACGGGCAGTTGAAAATGCTTTGCAGCCAGGTCGAGGACTTCCTGTGTGGTCTGTTCCAGCGTGCGCATAGAAAGGTAAATCTATCATTCCTGCATTAGGAAA
>QHZB01000059.1 GCA_003224525.1 Acidobacteriota bacterium
GATTCATGGTCGGATCCGTCCTTCAATCATCCCTTGATCCGCGTACGTTAATTACACATCGCCTACTGTTCTTGAATTCGGATGGACATCTATCGGAATGGTAAAGCAAAGGCCAAGCACTGACGGCACCATAGCGATCGACTGCGGTGTCTGTCCCGTTGCCATGTTGACGGACTTGCCTTACGAGAAGGTGCTAGCCGACATACCGCACTACCGTGCAACATCCCATCACGACTGGATGCGATATTTCAACCTTCTTACCCTTTTTTCAACCCGAAGGCCAACCCGAGATGTGTCCGACTACTGAGTATTATCAAGTACTTGGCAGTCCCCAAGAGCCTTGTAAGTTGTTGTAAGTACTTGATGTTCGACCAAGCAGTTAGCTACGTCTCTACAGCAGGTCAGTATCAGGAAATCCCTCGGGATCAAGCGGCGGCGGCCACAGGCTGCCGCTCCTTGGCACCCATGATGATGAGCCACAGCATGATGGCGAGTTCGCCCAACATAACCGGGAAAACCCAATTGGAAACCCTCTGCTCATATTGCGGCCACAACATGCCGGTGACGCTCGTAGCCAGATAGGCGACGCAGTTGAGCATCAGCCAGACGCCGAGGATACGCGGAAGGAACCGCGACCTGTACACCAGCAGGCCGAAGGGAAACAGCCAGAGTCCCCAAAAGACCTCATTGGCAAGTATCCCTTGGCCATGCATTCGGAGGAAAACCATGACGAGGGCGTCGCGCTGCGGCTTGTCGAAGACAGAGAGGAAATCTGCCCCACGGGCGAGCAGCAGTGCAGCCGCGTCGTTGATTGTGTTGAGGAAGTAGATGGGCGTCACCATGAGCGCGCCTAGGATCACCATCAGCCGAGCCAAACCTTGGTCCACTCCCTTGAACAGTCGGTAAAGCGCCAGTGTAAGAAAGATGGCCATGGTCGCAGTGAACAGGTCGCTCACAATGCCGAGGCGGAAAAGCGTCTCGTGCGCGGCGATGTTGTTGGCCGTTGCGCTCGCATTCCCGGCCACAAACAGCTTGTTAGGAATGTAGATGAGGCGCAAGGGTGCAGTCAGGAGGGTGAGATAGAGGAGTCCTGCGATTCTGGCGTTCCTGCTAAGCGAGGTCATGTGTGCTCCTTTGGGCGCGATTTTAGACCCAAGTACGGGGCGCGGGGTTGAAAAGTCTCCCAGTTTTCCTTCGCCTCTTCAAATCTATTTTTCTGGAATCTCTACCTTGGTCATGATAAAATGACCATGGATAGAAGGAGAAACCCATGAAACAGATGCCAGCGGGTGCGTTCAAAGCACATTGCCTTACCGTCATGAAGCAGGTGCAAGCGACAGGAGAGCCGGTCGTCGTCACCAAACGTGGAGCCCCGGTCGTCAAGCTTGTCCCGGTTGAAGCAGAGAACAACGACATCTTCGGATTCATGGCAGGAAGAGTCAAAATCGTTGGAGATATCGAATCTCCGATTCCCGTGGAGTGGGAGGTCACGAAACGGTGATTTTGCTCGATACGCATGTGTTGGTTTGGCTTTCGACTGAACCGGCAAAGTTATCCAAACAGGCCAGCCGGGCCATCCGCAGGGCTTCCCGGTCTGGCGGCATCGCCATTTCCGCGATTACCTTGTGGGAACTGGCCTGGCTTGCCAGTCATGGTCGCGTTGAGATCACGGGGACCGTCGAAGCCTACGTCGAAGAAGTCTCTTCGAGAGTGGCGATTCGCCCGCTCACCGCAAAGGTTGCCGTACTCGCCAACCAGCTCCCGGCAGACTACTCGAGCGACCCGTGCGACCGCCTAATTGGTGCGACGGCACTGGCCGAGGCAATCGCGTTGGTGACCAAAGACGCGAAGATTCGCAACTGCAAGCAGCTTTCGACGATCTGGTAGAAAAAGTATGTCCGCGAGGCAATCTGACGGGCACGTGTGCCTACGGCAAGGTCAACGTTGTGGATGGATTTGCCATGGCCGCATGCGCTTGGATGCTTGCCGTGCATGAGTCATGCGGCCGACATTCTACTATTTGACCGGGATGCGAAGCTGCGCTCTCAATCGAGTAGCCGGTTCATTCTGTGCTTTCATCACGGGTTTCCATGTCTTGACAACTTCAGCCTTGCCCAATGTGGCTCTTAGCCTAGCGCCACTACTTTTCCGCCAGCTCGCCGCGTTCATTGAGCGTCACGGGTGGAACTGGTCGCAAGGGGACAGCGAGACGATACCGGGCGTGACGCCGTTCACCCTCACGGACCAACGCGCCTTTGGCAACCAGATCTGCCAGGTCCCGTGTGGCCGTTGCCGGTGACGCCCCGGTGACGGTGCTGTATTTTCCGGCCGTCAGCCCGCCTCGAAATCCCTCTGGCCCTTCGCGGAACATGCGCAGAAGTGCCTTTTCCTGTCGTTCGTTGAGCTGCTCTTTCAGACAATCCAGCAGCTTAGTTTTGTCGATCAGGAATTCCACCATTGCAATTGTCCGACGCTGCGCTTCGATTGCGACACCCGCAAACCACATCAGCCAACTGGTGATCTCGTTTTGTTTGTTCGACGCTTCGAGCGTTTCATAGTAATTCTTGCGGCGAGCAAGAATCGCGGCCGCCAATGCCGTGAGCGTCGGCTGACCGAGGCTCTGCGCCAGAGCTTTCTCGGAAATTGCTCGTCCGATGCGTCCGTTGCCATCCTCAAAGGGATGGATGCATTCAAAATACAGGTGGGCAATTCCTGCCCTAGTTAAAGCTGGCAGCGATTCCTCGCAGCCTGGCCCCGTTCGGCGGAACCAAGTGATGAATCGCGCCATTTCGGATGGTATGCGCGATGACGGAGGCGCCTCGAAATGCACCCTGGGTTCATACATCGTTTGGGAAACCACTTGCATCGGTTCAGCGCCGGTTCGATACCGTCCCACATCTTTCAAGTCACGTCTGCCGCTCATCACCATGTGGTGCCAGCGAAACAGCATTTCTTCAGAAAGCGGCTCCATAAAAGACCGGTATAGATCAACCATCATCTCAGCAATTCCTCGCTCTGCCGGCCGAACCCGTCGCTCGTCTGCAGCCAGTCCCAGTTGCTTGCGGATGGAGGACTGCACGCTCGCCCGATCCAGAAATTCCCCTTCGATTTCTGAAGTCGTGACCGCTTCCGTGCTCATCGCCTCGATTGTTAGCTGTTCGCGCTCCTCATTTCCGAGATGGCGCACGGTGCCAACGAACATGCCTCCACCAACGAGGAACTGCTTCTCCGCAGCCTCCAAGCGTGCTCGTTCCCAGCGAAAGGAAGGCCAGTCCGGTTGTTGCCAGTTCCAAGCCATGAGCGATAGAAGACCGCCCTATCGCTCATATTACGACATTTTATGACCGATAGCTGAAGAAACGTATCCATCATTAGTTGCGGGCAGACGACCTAACTCGGTCGACCGGGTGGGGCATGCCAACTGGCGGTTTCGGGGCCGCCATCCTCTGCCACACGGACAACGATGGTTGCGGCCGACCTTCGGCGTGGTGAGACGAACGGGCGGAATCGTGTATTGGCCCGATAGTGGCGCCAACATGTCTTCCTCGGAGTCTAATTCCGGCTCGTTCGCCTTCGGCCGATTCGCCCCATCTGCGCCAGTGTCAACTAGAAAACACAAGGGACCTTCGACGAAACGTCACTTTACCGAGCGGGACTTCGGGACAGTCTCGCCGGATCTACATCGACGAGTAGCACGTTATCAGCTCTGACTGGACTCGCCAACATCTTCAAAACATTTCAATTCTGTGGTAGAGCGTTGTTTCAGAGCTTAGAATTATTGCGAACCGACTGCACCACTTGACGGATCGCCTCAATTACAGCGTCAGGCCCGTCGATGATAACGAAATGAACGCTCTTCTCCGCGATGATCTGCTTGCTGTTTTGAGAAAGGGACAACAGCTCAGTCTGCAATTTGACGTAATCAGGGCCGAGAGCTTCATCCGTACTGACATCAACGAGCGGCTTGTCGCCGAGTGGGTGACTGTGTTCTTTGGCGACTGCGTCGGCCTGTCCAACACATTCCGGCATCATTTCGTGGTTTGCTTGCAGAGCCATTTGATTCCGGGTCTGCGACATGGCCCAAAGGTGAAGCTCGCGGTCTCGGGAAGATAACTTACCGAAGTTCGGATCGCTCTCAATTCCTCCTCCACCGCCGGGAGCCAAGGTCATTGGAGGCCTTGCAGGCGGCAGGACTTTTGCAACGCTAGGAAAAGCCGGGTGGAACGCGTGATGGACAAAAACCATGCCCGCTACTTCATCCGGGTATTGTCCGGCGTGTAGAGGCGCGCAACCAATCCACCAAGGGAATGCCCAACGAGCACATAAGGCCCCTGGATCCCAGCGTTTTTCAATGCGGTGTGTACCTCGCTAACCCTGAGGGAGCAGGAGTCTTTCGGACCGGATTCGCTCCACCAATTCCTGAGTGGTCATACGAACACACCTGAGTAAATCTCGCGACTTCTTGTTGGACAAGTGACCTGAACACCGTCGCTGTTGCGCTCTCCGAGTCCCGAAAGCGCTAACTCGCTTGCGGGACACGCCTTAGGACACGCCTTGGGCCGAGATAGCGTTTTTGTTATTTTTGGCGGACAATGGTTTCACAATGTTGGCGGATTCCCAAGTCTGCGAGGCGCGGCCATTGAGGATCTTACACTTTCTCTCTATATTATCGATGATCCTCGGCACAAGGGCAGCGCAAAAGCAGCCCCAGAAGCACTTGCCATATACCGCGATCCACGATCCACAATTTATTCCTGCTTCGTCCGCAACATTTTTGCATGATCCCGATCGCGTGATCGGCATTGTGAATGGACGCGCGGCTAAAGCGTATCCCGCCGCAATCCTCTCGCAGCATGGCCTCGTCGAGGATCAGTCACCGTCTGGACCCATCGCCATCACCTGGTGAAGCTACTGCAACACGGCCCTCGTGTTCAGGGCTGCGGCAAAGGGACGCGACCTTCAGTTGGACAACGCCGGTGTTATTGGAAGTAATGAGGTCTTCCAAGACCTCGAAACGGGCAGCCGGTGGCAACAGTCCAGCTTGCAAGCCATTTCGGGACCTCTAAAAGGCGAACATCTCAAGCTGTATCCTTTTCTTCTCACGGATTGGGGTGAGTGGCACCGCTTGCATCCGGATACGCTTGTGCTGAAACCTCTCCCGGGTTATGCGGATCGCATCCCCGAAAGAAACGAAATGATTCGCCAAGGACTGTCAGGTAAGGGCGTGGCGCCTCCCGGTGTGCTGCGGGTCGATGATCGGCTAAAGCCTAAAACGATGGTTCTGGGTCTCGCCGTTGGCGGATCCGACGAGGCTTTTCCGCTCTCCGTCCTCCGGCAGGAGCGGGTGATCAACCAGCAAATCGGCGGCCAGCCAGTTCTCGTTGTGCATCAGCCGCAGTCAGACACCACCACCGCTTTCATCGCGCGTGCCAAAGGCACACAACTTAAATTCGTTGCTGCTAACGCGGAAGCTACCGAACTGATCGACGAGCAAACGAAATCGCGTTGGACTCCTTATGGGGAGTGCATCTCCGGCGCACTGAAGGGAACGCAGCTCAAATCGCTTATCCTGGAGCCGGAGTATTGGTTCGCCTGGTCAGAATTCCATCTAGGCACGCAGATATACGCAACCGCAGAGCCAAAGCGCTAAGCTATCGGAATTCCCAACGCACGCAAAGTCGGCGCGTTAGGGTTAGGGTGACCGCATTCACCAGCGTCCCCGACACAGACGACGTCCTTTGCCGATCTGTTGAGGTGATTAGGCCGGCCCCGGCATGGTCAGCTGAACGCCTTTTTTGGCAAAAATCATCGCCAGGAGTTTTGCCGGCTCCGTCGCGCTGGCGTTATTGGAAACCTCGTGCGTGCTCCCGGGCGGCTCAAAAAACATCTCTCCAGTTCGATAAGTCCTCTCTTCCTGCCCGGAAATCTTAGTGATAATCGCCCCTTCCAGCACATAGGCGAGAACGAAACCCGCGTGATGGTGCGTCTGACCGACTCTCCCCGGCGGGTAATCCACGTAACTGACCGTCACCTCCCAATCTTCCATGGTGAGGTTCGGGAGGTCATGTTTGAAGACAGCGCCGTTTCCTCTTTGGAATTGTTGCTGTGTTTTTCCGTTTCGTGTCTGGGCATGTGCAACGACCAATTCACATAAGAAAGCGATGGACCCGGCGAGACTATCTCGGCGTGTGATCATGGCACGATTATACTCATTGCAAATTTGAGCCGAATACAGAAGTTTCAGTTAACGACCCCGGGAAAGCCTCTCCTGGGGCTTAAATTCCTGTCTAACTTTCTTCTCCGCCGATTGTTGTTAGCGTTCTCGCTCGGCTTCGAGCAGTTTCGCGTAGCCTCTTGTTGAACTCGTTCTCAAATGCTCGCTTCTTTTCAGCTACCGCTCTGTTTGTGATGTTTTCAAGGCGTGACCGGCTTAAGTTTTTTTGACGCCAACAAGGGCCTTGACACGTCGCTGATAGTTCCTCCATTATGGAGGAGTTTAGGAGTAACTCGATGGCAGTTCTGAACATCAAGAACCTTCCCGACTCTCTTTACAGGAAGCTCCAGGCTAGAGCGAAACGCCAGCATCGATCGGTCGCTCAGGAAGTTACTCATCTTCTCAGCGATGCTCTTGAAATGCCGAAACCTCTGTCGATTCTTGATCTCAAGGGGTTGGGTAAAGAGCACTGGAGAGGAGTTGACCCATCGAAACATGTTGAGCGAGAACGGGCCTCATGGGATTGATGGCCGATCTCGGCGGCGGCCCTCTAGGGGTGGACACGGCCATCTTCATCTACTTCATCGAAGAACATCCCCAGTTTCTTCCGCTGGTCGAGCCCCTTTTCAGAGAAGTGAATGAGGGCCGCAAGGAGTTGGTTACATCGGCGCTAACCTTGCTCGAAGTCTTGGTCGTTCCCTACTGTTTTGGAGACCATCTACTGGCCGGGCGATATGAAGCTCTTCTCACGCAGAGTCGCGGCGTCCACGTCGCAGATATTTCTCGTGACCATCTCCGAGCCGCTGCACAGCTAAGAGCCGCAACGGGAGTCAAGACGCCCGATTCTCTCCAGGTTGTGGCGGCATTGGCAGTCGGCTGCACGGCTTTTCTTACGAACGATCGCGACTTTCCGACCATACCCGGTCTCCGCATCCTGCAATTGTCTTCCTACGTTAGGTGATCCTGCACGCGCACTGCATCCATACTCATCCCTTGCCGTTGCAGTTCTTTCAGTTCCTACACGTCTCTCCCCCCTTACTTAACAAGTCTCGGAACCTCCTCCGTATGGAGTGGGTTCCGGTTTACCACATCAAGGGATGAGGAAAATTCAATCGGAACTATGGAGATTTTTGCTACGGCGCTGACAAGTTAGCAGCTAATGGATTTAAGATCTTACTTAATATCTCTCGTGGCGGGCGATTGCGCTGAGAAATCGTTTCCGTCCTAAGTTGCAGCGTTGCCTTGCTATTGATGAACGGCATAGCATTACTGTCAGCAAGAAGTTTCCCGAATTGGGACTGAAACCGCAGGAGCGTCTCTTCCACAATCTCTCGTCGCTCCCTGACTGTTTGACGCTACTTCTTGGTTCCCGCCACTCTGACGTGAAGTGCTTGATCCGGTGTTTCCACGATTCTCCTCCGTGGACACAATCAAAAGGTCCACAAAGGCCATCATCCTGTTACCGTAAACTCATCTGCACCTGCACGGCCACGCGAAATGGCCTCCAATATCTTGCGCTTTGCCTCCATGCGTACGTGCAACTGGAAAAATAGTGTGGGAGGGGCCCACTTTCCACTGTCGGTGCTAATAGATCGGATGAGCGGTAATTGACCGGTACAGCCTCGCTCGGTTCACAGTGTAGGCATCATCGAGGGCGTACTGGTAGCCGTCCGGGTTCTTAACAGCGACGCGGATAGGTCCTGGCTGAAGGGTCGGAACGGTCGCCTTAAGGTATTGGAATCCACGAAGGTGGCCGAAACCTGTACAGTGCCAAAAAAAACCGTTGCGCCACTCTGAAAACCGCATCCTCGAAGGGTCACGGTGGTTCCCGAAGCCCCTGTCGCAGGACTTAGAGTGGCCAGACTCAGAGGGACCTGATAGAGCGGGGCAACAGTGACACCAGTGTTGGAAATCAAGAACATCTTAGTACCTTTCTCATCGAGCGCCATGCCGTTCGTACCAAGCGGGAGAGGATCAGGCCGAACGACGTGAACTCCTGGTGGCCCTGCTGACGCAAAAGCTAGTACACCTGGGTTCCGCTATTTCCCCCTGGGTACGATCTCTGGCAAACCTCGAGTGCACAGCCCTTGGCGTGAGTTCCAATTCGCTATGCACCAACTCCAGCGTGATGTGCCAATACGACATGTGTATGTCAAAGATTGACATGAATAGATGTTGTGGATAACGTTAGGAGGAGTACACACTCGGGAGCGAAGAGGCTATCCATGGATCAAATGAACGTCTCGATTACCAATCAGCTTGCTGGTTACGTTCGCAAGAAAGTGAAGAGCGGACGCTATAACAATGCGAGCGAAGTCGTCCGCGAAGCGTTACGACGTATGGAAGAGGACGACGAGCGCGCACTGCGGCTAGCAAAGCCCACCGCAGAGGACATTCTTACCGACCTTACCGAAGAGCAGCTTGACGGCATCCGCCGCCGCGTGCGTGCCAGCATCGACGGCGTCGAGGCAGGTAAATTCCTCGAATATGAAGGGCGCGAAGGACTAGAGAAGCTTGCAGATGGGGTGAAGGCAAGAGGGCGGCAGCTCCTTGCTCGGCAAGCCCCTGGCAAGTAAATGCGCTACCGTGTCTCAGAGAAGGCTGAGCAGGATCTTGATGAAATCTTCCTCTATTGGGCCAATCGAGCAAGCCTGGAGGCGGCAGACCGGATAATTGATAGAATTACAGAGCGTTTCTGGCTGCTCGGAGAACATCCAAATGCGGGCAAGCATGCAGGCAACATCGCTCGCGGTGTGAAGTGTTTCCCTGCAGGAAAATACTTAATCTACTATCGCAATACGCGCCGCGGCGCAGATATCCTCCACATTTTTCACGGTGCTCGGGATCAAAGGCGCGCTCTTAGAGCGCCAAAGAAACGCAAGTGATTGCTACTTCCCGTGGTTATTTTCAACCCACAACCCAACCCACAAAAAGTATGTCTTGTACGACTTCCGCGTACTTTGGCAGTCCCTGCGGTCTTGTAAGGATAACCGGAGAAATCAATCCTTCTACGATTAGCGCGTTACCAGGCGTTAGGCTGTCGATCAAACGGCTTAATCGAACGCGTGCAGAGTACCGTGCCTGCCTTCACGTATTCGCGAAAACGCGCGTCCGATTAAGCTAGCGTTTATCGGGAGTCGGCCGCCAGAGCCTTGCAGTCTTGTGCGGTGGGTGAGGCCCGTTAGGACGAGATGTGTCTTTCGCAATGGCAGTACTTCCGCGCTATGGCGGATCCTTCAATTCGGGAGTCACAATTGTCTGCACGCCCCTGGATGGCTGCGGGAGGCTTCCAGTTTGGTTTGGAAGAAATCGCGGACTTGGCGAAATGACAACAAACTATCAGGCTGACAATCAGGCTTATCAAGGGAAAAAACTATTCGGAATTGGTGTTTTCTCATTCGCACATGGTCTTATCTGGTTCCAATACTCCTCGCCGGGAGGTATTTTTACTCTCCGGCCGTTGAATCTGTTCGATACATTCTTCCGTGCCGAAATTGTGGTAGGGACCATCTTGGCAGCGTATGGAATGCTTGTATGGCGGAGCGCATCTCGTAAACTCTCCCTTGCGAACTACATAATCGTGTTATCTTGCGTGCCCGTTCTCCTCCTATGCGCGTCTAAAATGGCCGAATGGGTTTATTTCTTAAATCAGCACAGAGGGTTTTCGATTTTGAATGATCTTAGAGTCCCCGTCATCGAAATCACGATGGTGGTTTGTATCGTGGTTTTCGGTGCTTGGTGGGCCGACAGTACATACATGCGCGCACGGTTTCACAGATATATGCGATCCAGTCGATTCGTCAAATAGTTCCAACACCTATCGCCAAGTCTGATAAGTTATTATCGGAAATTGAGAACTACTGACGGGCGACCTCGCATATACGATCTATACCTACCAGTTGGCTCTTGACGGTCCCAGCGGCAAGCCTATCACCGACCACGGCAAGGATATGGCGGTTTGGAAGAAGCAGTCGGATGACACTTGGAAGATGGTAGCCGACACTTTTAACTCAGATCTCCCTCTAGCAGCTCCAGCGAAGACTTCTGAGAGCAAACACCGTCCAAGCAAGAGACATAAGACCAGATAGCTCAATTCGCGCGAACGAAGGGAATCCTGCCCCATGGCGGCTACGAAACTTGCGCACATTTGGAAAACCACATGTCCGGTTTGCGCGTTACCAGTTAAAGGGTGGGCCCGACCGCCAAAGGCCACAAACAAGACACAAGTTCAAGACGGAGACCTACCGCCGGGCAAATTGCCTAGGAATTCAAATTATGTGTTAAGAAGTTTCTAGCTATCGCGTCTTAGGTTGTAGATGAGCCGAGGAGGGGTGCTTGGCGGCCGCGATAGAAAACATCATGGTGACGCAGGCGGTCCCGGAGCTTGAGGAAGTCTTTCGAGCACACCAGGGCTGTGTCCTTAAGGCTGCATACCGCATAACCGGCAGCATGGCGGACGCGGAAGACGTCTCGCAATCCGTCTTCCTCCGGTTGGCGCGAGGGACTGTCGACACGGGCCGTATCTCCAATCTGCAGAATTATTTGCACAGGTCGGCGGTCAACGCCGCGCTGGATCTAATCCGGTCGAGGGGCCATCGAGAGGTCGTGCCGATTGAATCGGCCGACGAGCTGCAATCCAATTCCAGTTTATCCCCTGAACGCGCGCTCTCCTCCCTGGAAATCAAAAATTGGCTTCGCCGGGAGCTTGCCACTCTGAATCCACGCACGGCCGAGATGTTTGCCCTCCGCTATCTCGAAGGGCTCGATAACCCCGAAATTGCCCGGACGATGAACACATCTCAGGCCGTGGTGGCAGTAACCCTGCATCGCACTCGCGCACGACTAAAGAAAAGCCTTCGTGGCTTTATGAAAGGTGCATCATGAAAATATTTCGATCGAAGCAAGACGCTTACCTTGATCGGGCGATTTCCGAACTTCGCGGCGAGCAGCCCGACGCCAAGACGCTATCTGCGTCAGCCGAGCGCGTGTGGCAGCGGTTGCAAGCAGGCGAAGGCGAGGAAGCCGCAACCAGTGCTCTGCAGCCTATCCGGGGCTGCGCCGATATTCGTTCTCTGCTGCCGGCTTTTCATCAGCAAGAGCTTTCTCCGGCGCGCACGCTAATCGTGGCAGATCACCTGCGGGAATGCGCCTCGTGCCGTTCTTATGCCTATGGCCGCGGGTTTGATGGCGCGACAAGCGTCAACTGGCGGATGGAGCCGGCGTCACGCGGTTTCCAGTGGAGTATTGTCAGACTGTCCTGCGCGGCAGCAACAGTGGCCTTGCTGGTTGCCTTGGTCTGGACTGGGCACAACTGGTACTTCGCGGGCCCTCCTGGCAACCGCGCACGGATCGATTCCATCGAAGGGCAAGCGTATGGCATTGGCGCCGCTGGCGAGCGCGCATTGAAAACAGGGGACGAAGTCGGCGAGGGTGAACTCATTCGCACGGCCGCCAATTCCCATGCCCAGGTGCGGCTCTTCGAGGGCTCTGAAGTGGAAATGAATCAGCGTGCAGAATTGGCGGTCAGCGCCAGCCGTCGCGACACAACGATCCATCTCGACCAGGGTAGCATCATCGTCGAAGCCGCGAAGCGTCACACCGGACACTTGTACGTTAGTGCTCCGGATTGCCTGGTAGCCGTCACCGGAACGGTCTTTTCCGTGAATTCCGGTACCAAAGGGTCGCGCGTGGCCGTGATTGAGGGAGAAGTCCACGTTAAACACGCTGGATTGGAATCCATTCTGCACTCGGGCGATCAAGTGGCCACAACGCAGAGCGTCGGCCTTGTTCCCGTGCGCGAAGAGATTGCATGGAGCAGCGACCTGGATCATGAACTGGCGTTGCTTGCGGAATTTTCAAAGCTTCGTACAAAATTGGAGGAAATCCAGACGCCCGGTCCGCGGTATGAAAGCAAGATCCTTCCCTTGCTGCCGGCGGATACAGTCCTGTATATCGGCATCCCCAATCTTGGAGACGCGCTTCAACAGGCAAACCAAGTCTTCCAACAACAGCTCTCGCAGAGCAAGGTTCTGCAAGACTGGTGGAACAAAAGCGGTAACTCCAATCAGCATCCTACTCCGCAGGAATTGATTGGCCAAATTCAAGTCATAAGCCGGTACTTGGGCGAGGAAGTGGTGATTACGGCCAGAGGAAGCTCCGCCTCCAGCGGGCACGGTCCCCCCGTCCTGCTAGCCGAAGTGCGGCAGCTTGGACTGAAGGATTATTTGCAGAATCACCTTGCTGATACCTTGAAGAGCCCGCAAGGCATAGCCAATTTGCATGTCGTGGACTCGCAGTCGCTCTCTTCACTCGTCGGCGATGAGCGCGGAATGGTCATGCTTGTCAGGCAGAACATGCTTGTCGCCGGTGGCGATGCTGCCTCGGTTAGGGAAATGAGCGCGCAGCTCGACGCCGGAGCAACTTTCTTCGCCGGGACGGATTTTGGCCAGCGAATCGCTACCGTCTACAGCCGCGGTGCCGAAACTCTGGTTGCCGCGAATCTCGGCCAGATTTTAAATAGTTCGCATACGCAGCAAGCAGATTCCAAGGCGCTTCGGAATAGCGGCTTCAATGACATAAAGTATTTGATCGCGTCGCGCGGCGAGTCTTCGAGTCAGGGAGACAACCGGATTACTCTGGAATTCAATGGCCAGAGACACGGCATCGCCTCCTGGCTGGCCGCTCCAGCTCCGATGGGTTCGCTGGACTATGTTTCGTCGAACGCAGGCGCGGCGGTCTCTTTCGTTGCGAAACAGCCAGCGCTCATGCTGGATGACATTTTCAGCACCATCGGCGCTTCCAACCCCAGCTTCAGCCAGAGTCTGGCGCAGACAAATCCAGAACTCGGCCTGAACCTTCACGACGACTTGGCGCGGGCCCTGGGCGGGGAACTCACGCTGGCTCTCGATGGCCCAGTTCTTCCCACACCCTCGTGGAAAGCAATTGTCGAGGTCAACGATCCGGGAACCCTTCAGGTTGCCATAGATAAGCTGGTGCAGGCTTCTAACCGGCAAGCGCAAAAGTCCAACCAGCCCGGCTTAACGCTTAATCAAACACAGTTCGGTGGACGAACGTTTTACACCATCCAATCGCAAGGTGCTGGGCTTTCGACAGAGTGCGACTACACCTTCGCTGACGGGTATATGATCCTGGCGCCCTCCCGCGCACTGCTTCTCGCAGCACTGCAAACCCACGCGAACGGTACATCGCTGGCTCGCTCCGCTTCGTTTCGTGCTCTCCTTCCCAGCGACAACCACGCGAACTTTTCTGCGATGATTTATCAGAATCTTAGCCCCATTCTGAAACCGCTCTCTTCCCAGCTCACCTCCGGGCAGTTGGCACTCCTTCAGCAGTTGGCAGCCGACGCCAAGCCCAGCGTATTTTGTGCTTACGGGGAAAGTGATCGCATCGAGGTGGCCAGCAGCAGCAAGCTCTTTGACTTAAGTCCGGGCTTTCCAACCTTGATCCACTTGCTGGGTTTGTCAGATCATGGAACTTCGCGCCAAGCCAATCCGTAGTGATTGGTAGATGATGAACCCAACGATCGAGCTCACTGGGCTCGAAGTACAACTCGGTGGCCGGACGATCCTTCATGGCCTGACGGGCGTTTTGAACAGTCGCGCTATTGGGCTACTCGGACCCAACGGCGCCGGCAAGTCGACGCTCATCAACACCCTCTTGGGTTTTCACTCCCCCTCCAAAGGGAGCGCCCGAGTGCTCGGGCTCGACTCTCTCACCAACGGCAAGGCGCTGCGATCTCTTGTCGGGTACATGCCCGAAAACGACGCCTTTATTTCAAAAATGTCCGGGGTCCGCTTTGTCCGTTACATGGCCGAGATTTCCGGTCTTCCCCCCGCGCAAGCGATGGAGCGCGCGCACGAGGCCTTCGTCTATGTGGGATTAGGTGAAGCTCGTTATCGTCCGGTGGGAACGTATTCCCTAGGCATGAAACAACTGGCGAAGTTTGCCCAGGCGATTGCGCATGGCCCCAAAGTCCTCATTCTGGACGAACCAACGAATGGCATGGACCCGCCTGCGCGCAAGCGCTTGATCGAACTCATTCGCGAAATCCGGGAGGCCAGTGATATTTGCCTGCTGCTTTCCTCTCATCTTCTGCGCGACGTCGAAGAAACCTGCGATGAAGTGCTGATCCTGCGGAACGGGCAAATCGCCTCCATCTGCAACCTCGTCGAGGAACGACGCGCCAATCGCAAGTTCCTCGAGTTGGAAACCATCGGCGCCGAGGCAACATTCACGTCCACGCTCGAGGGCCTCGGTTGCGAGTGCGCGGTTTTCACCAACGGCCGCATCAAGGTGGTTATGCCGGACAGCGTCGAAATCAGGGAGGTCTTCAGAGTCGCGGCAGACAAAGGCGTGCAGATTCGCCGGATGAATCACCGGCGCGATTCGTTGGAAGACATCTTCCTCAACGCTATGGAACAAACGGGAGCGGCGGATGGCCGTATATAAGCGCAGATACAATCCGTACACCGGATCTCTCACGCCGGAATGGTCGCGGTTTTTTGTTCTGACGCGTTATGCATTCGCGGACTTGTTCAAAGCCCGCTTCTTTGTCGTCCTCTTGGTTCTTAGCCTCGTTCCAATCCTGTTTTTCGCAAGCTACATATTCATCGCCAACAACAAAACGGCGCAATTGCTGATGCAATTGCGCTCTGCCGGTTTGTTCTCGGTGGAAACCCAGTACTTCATCGTCATTATGATGGTGCAGACTCAGGCAGCCTTTCTTTTGAACTGCTGGGTTGGCCCCGTCTTGATCGCAGGGGATCTGACCAACGGCGCCGTTCCGCTTTTTCTGAGCCGGCCGTTCACTAGGGCCGATTATGTTCTGGGAAAACTCGCCGTGCTGGGGTTGCTGCTGTCCGCTGTCACTTGGGTTCCCTGCCTGCTCTTGTTCAGCCTGCAGGCTGGACTGGCAACGGACGGCTGGATCTGGTCACATTTGTGGATGGTTGTTCCCATCGTGTTGTGCTCTGCGATTTGGATCCTGATGCTTTCTCTCATTTCTCTGGCCGTGTCAGCGTGGGTCAAGTTGCGAATTGTGGCGACGGGGGTAATCTTCATCTCATTTTTCATTCCTGCGGGCCTCGGCGAAATGTTTAACGCCATCATGAGCACCCGCTGGGGCATCCTGCTGAATTTCTCGTATATGTTCCGGCTTATCTTGGCAAAAGGATTTCGCGAGCGATCCGGGCTCCTAGGCTCGTTTGGTTGGGACGAAATCCCAGTGGCGGCGGCCTGGGCCGTACTGATTCTCGTCTGCCTGCTTTCGCTTGTCATTCTCAATGCGCGCTTGCGTGCTCGTGAGACGGTGCGCGGATGACCTCGGACGCTCGCCAAATCGTTTTCAAGAATGTCTCCAAGTTCTACGGAGAAGTTCTCGGCGTGAACAAAGTGAGCTTCTCTCTCCAGCCCGGGATTACAAGTCTCGTTGGCCCCAACGGCTCGGGCAAGACCACGCTGATGAACTTACTCACCGGCCTGATCGGGCCTTCCCAAGGCGTCATTTACGTTCTCGGCCTTACCCCGCGGCAACCCATCGAGTTCTTCCGGCAGGTCGGATTTTGCACGCAGTTTGACTCCTTCCCTCCCGGCACAACTGGCTACGACTTCATCTATTGGCCGCTGCGTCTTCATGGTTTTGGCCGCGATCAGGCAGCGAAACTCACGAACGAGGCTCTGGAGCGCGCCGGCATGGCGCAAGTGGCACGGCGCAGAGTGGCGGGCTATAGCAAAGGGATGCGGCAGCGCATTCGCCTGGCTCAGGCCATTGCGCATCATCCCTCCGTGCTGGTTCTCGACGAACCGCTCAACGGTCTTGATCCCATGGCTCGCGCGGAATCGATCGCGCTCTTCGAAGCGATTGCCAAACAGGGAATGCACGTAATCATCTCCAGCCATATCCTGGAGGAAGTCGATCGCATCTCCGACCGCGTCGTGTTGATGAGCAGCGGCTACGTCGTTGCAGAGGGACAGATTCGCGAGGTTCGCAGGGAAGTCCAGGATCATCCCATGCAGATCCTTGTTCGTTGCTCGAATGCAGCGCGCTTGGCGGCGGCGGCGTTCGAACTCGATCACGTTGTCGAGGCCAAAATTTTGAATGATGGCCATGGCGTCCTGGTGCGCACTCGCGATGCGGAGCAGTTCTATCTTTTGCTGAACAAGATCGTTTCCGGCGGTCTCGTCGAAATCGATGCCGTTGCGCCCGCCGACGATGACGTCAACTCCATCTATCAATATCTCATTGGATCGGATGGTGGACCGGCGTGAATGCTCAAGATTTAGTCGCGCGGGCCCAAAAGTGGTCGAAGGAACAACCTTGGCGGCTCTTTGGAAGCCAGATCTCCATCCTCGTGCGCAATGAGGTTCGCCGGAACCTGTTTACGCGCCGCAGGATTTGGATCTATCTGCTCGCTTTGATTCCGGCTCTCATCATCCTGACACACCTCATCGTCGGCAAATACAACGTCGACGTGGCCCAAATGGAGATCGATACACAAGTCCTCGCGGGAATCGTCCAGCTCTACTATTTCCGGCTGGGCATCTTCTTCGCTTGCATGGCGATCTTTACGTGGCTATTCCGCGGCGAAATGGTCGAGCGCACTCTCCACTATCAATTTCTCGTCCCGGTAAGAAGAGAAGTCCTGGTGGTGGGAAAGTTTCTTGCCGGCGGGCTTGTTGCCATCACACTCTTCGAAACAGCCGTCTTTGCTTGCTTCTACCTCACGTATGCCCGCTTTGGTTCGGCGGGCAAATCTTATGTTTTTGACGGGCCGGGCTTGGGCCAGTTGGGGTCCTATCTCCTGGTGACGGCTCTCGCTTGTCTCGGCTATGGCGCCGTGTTTCTCGCTCTCAGCCTTCTCTTCAAGAATCCCATCGTCCCTGGAGTTGTGATCATGGGATGGGAAGCGATCGCCCCAATCTTTCCCGCCTGGGCCCAGCGGCTCAGCGTCACTTTCTATCTGAAGCACCTCTGCCCCGTTAGTCTGCCCGTCATTGGCCCCCTGGCCATTTTCACTATCGTGGCCGAACCCGTCTCTCCATTTATTGCTGTTCTCGGCTTGCTCTGTCTAATCATCGCGATTCTTGCTCTATCATGTTTCCTCATTCATCGGATGGAGATCACTTACACGGCTGAGTAGGCTCGACCCCCGTACAAGTGCCTGATAAAAGTCGCATAATCGTAAACTTGAAATTGTGGATTACTTTCGAGTGGCCGCCCGCCACTCGGGAATGGCAATGAACTCTACTGTCGCAGGCATAGACATAGTCACCGCCTTCAGTTAATTTGTGGTGGATCGTAATGCGAACCGAGCCCATGAGCGTCACGCGGCGGGAGACCCTGCGGCTTTTTGGCAGCGGCCTGGCGGCGACGGCCTTGTCTTTGCGCGATGGGCATCATGATTACTTGCCGGCCGAAAAAGCTTTGGATCGAACTAGCCTTCTGCAATTGTTGGGCGCAGTGCCAATGGCAGCTCCGCCCCTGGCAGCCGAGCGCGTTGAACGCGTCGATCTGGGTGATGTCGTACGCGAGAAGGTTACCTACGCGGTCGAGCCCGGTGAGCGCGTGCCTGCTTTTATTTTGCTTCCGAAGGCAGCGTCCACGCGCCATCCCGCTGCTGACCCGCTACGCCCAACGCATGCTGATCGAAAATGCACTCTCCGACGCGGTGCGTTTCTTCCATATTGATGCGCTCTCATCAGCGGTGGGCCTAAAGGTGGATTTCGACATGGCCATGCTGGTGCTGGCCAGTGGTCTTTATCGCCTGATCGCTCAACGCATGCACGGCTACGCCGACGCGCAGGCGCGCCAAATTTTCCGCGATCTCATCGATATGCCTGCAGATGTTACCGTTAGCGACGCTTAGCGGGATTTTCCTATCGTGAGGTTACCCGCCCGCTACGCTCGTTTGGTTTCCAGTTTGATCGCCAGGGGCCCGGCAGCCACGAGATTTGGCGTCACTCTAAGACTGGTAGGAAGGTCACGATCCCTCATCATACGGGCGATATGGCCTGAAGACGATCGCCTCCTGCAGCGAGTGGGGTCTGAAACGGGCGCGGACTTGTCCGATTTACGCGTTACCAGAGTTAGAGTATTCGACCGTTGTCGCGTTCTCGTTGATTGGCGCTGGTTCGTTGTCCCAGAATACCGGGGCAGTAACTTGCAAAGGCTCACTGTGGGTCGAGGATATGGAACTTCCACCGGTGCGATTTGCCGCCCTTTCCCAGGCCAGATTAGTGGACAGTAATGGCCTTTTGCGCCCACAATCTTCAAGGAAACATTCTGGATCCCATCTGTATCGTCTCCGGATAGAAAGGAAATCTGTGGCTATGAAAACGCTGCTCAAGGGCCCCTTGTGTCTGGTGCTCGCCGTGTCATCGCTCGGAGCGCAGAATACCAAAGACGAGAAAGCTTCCCCCGGCGGCTTGCCGCCGCTGATTGACCGCGAGTTGATCTTCGGCAATCCCGAAATTTCAGGTGAGCAGCTTTCCCCGAATGGAAAGTATCTGGCCTTCCAGAAGCCGTGGAAAGACACAAGAAACATCTATGTGAAGGGTGTGGATCAGCCGTTCAGCGCGGCGCGATTGCTCACCACGGAAACTAAACGACCAGTCCCCGGCTATTTCTGGACGCGCGACAGTAAGTACATTCTCTACGTTAAAGACAACGACGGTGACGAAAACTTCAACATTTACGCCGTTGACCCTGCGGCGAAGCCCGCGGCCGGCGCCGAGGCCCCGCCCTCTCGCGACTTGACGGGCTTGAAGGGCGTGCGCACGAGGATTTATGAGGTTCCGAAGAACGACCCCGATGTGGTTTATATCGGCCTGAACGACCGCGACAAAGCCTGGCATGATCTCTACAAACTGAGACTGTCCACGGGCGAGAAGATGCTGCTGCGCAAGAACACAGAGCGCATCTCCGGCTGGAGTTTTAACCTGCAGGGCAACCTGCGCCTGGCCAGCCGTTCGGCGGAAAACGGCGACACGGAAATCATTCGGGTGGATGCAGACAAATTTACTAAAGTTTACTCCTGCAACGTTTTCGAGCAGTGCGACATCATTCGCTTCCAGAAGGATGGCAAACACGCCTACCTGGTGACCAACAAAGGCGACGACCTGGACTTGACCGCGTTGGAGTTATTCGATCCGGAAACCGGAAAGACGGAGCTGGTGGAATCCGATCCGCTGAAGAGGGTGGATTTTGGCGATGCAGTTTTCTCGGAAGCCACCGATGAGCTGACGAACACCAATTATGAAGACGACCGTGTGCGCCGTTATTTCCGGGACAAGGGTTCCGAGGCCAGTTTTAAATGGCTCGGTGAGAAGTTACCCGGCAAGGACGTGCGCCGTATCTCGGTCACCAACGATGAAAACCTATGGCTGGTAGTTGCAAACAGCGACACCGAACCGGGCGAGACCTACCTGTTCGACCGCACGAACCACAATCTTACGCTTCAATTCAAGGTCCGCGAAAACCTTCCTCGCGGGTCCCTGGCGGAGATGAAGCCGGTTAGCTACAAGTCGTCTGATGGGTTGTTGATCCCAGCCTATCTTACTTTGCCCAAAGGTATCCCGGCCAAGAACCTGCCCGCAATCATCTTCCCTCATGGTGGGCCCTGGGGGCGAGACGTATGGGGTTACAACGCGTACGCCCAGTTCTTCGCCAACCGCGGTTATGCCGTCCTCAGCATGAACTTCCGCGGCTCTGCCGGATACGGCAAGAAATTTATCGACGCCGGAAACAACGAATGGGGACGCAAGATGCAGGACGACGTAACCTGGGGCGTAAAGTACCTGGTAGCCGAAGGCATTGCAGACCCCCAGCGAGCGGGGATCTTCGGCGGCTCCTACGGCGGCTATGCCACGCTGGCCGGCGTGACCTTTACTCCCGATCTTTACGCCGCAGCGGTGGATCTGTTTGGTCCCTCCAACCTGATTACTCTGCTGGGCTCCATCCCGCCCTACTGGGAGGCCGGACGCCAGATGTTCTATCAACGTATGGGGAATCCCACCACGCCGGAAGGCAAGGCTCTTTTGATGGAGCGCTCTCCGCTTAACTCCGCCGGCAAGATCAAGACGCCATTGATGATCGCGCAAGGCGCTAACGATCCGCGGGTGAACCATGCTGAGTCCGAGCAGATTGTGGTCGCGCTTCGCGACCGCGGCTTTCCTGTGGAATACCTGCTGATTCCCGACGAGGGCCACGGGTTTGCCCGTCCCGTGAACAACATGGCCTCGGTCATGGCCACGGAGAAATTCTTCGCCAAGTATCTGGGTGGGCGCTACCAGGAAGGCGGAACGCCGAAAGTCACGGCGCGCCTGAGGGAGATCACGGTTGATCCCAAAACCGTCGTACTGGCCAAATGAATTGACGCGAGCTGACTTGATTAGCGCCGCTCAAAGTCCGTGTCGTCTCGCAACCATCATGAGAATCCCATCAAGAAACAACGCCGTGAACGAAAGGAAATAAATAACTATCGTCCGGTAAGTCCATCCCGAAACACTGCGCTTGGAGAGTGCACTCCTGAGAGATAGGCCGCACGCAACAAAACCATCTATACACCACAACAATAGGCCAACATCAAAAACCGTGTATCTCCATTGAGGGTAAACATAGTTATCAGCAGCTTTTTCCTTTGGATAAATCAGGTACTCCTAGTTCCTAGTAGTCGCGCTGAACGGTTATCGAAAACAGAAACAGCGAACCAGCCCAATTGCGACGGCCAGCAGCACAAGCACCCATCGGTGTTCAAGCAATCGGTGGAATCTACTTGCCCGGTTCACGGCTAATTAGCTCGCGTTTATTGCCGAATCTCAAGTGCAGGATAAGTCGGTTATTACCGGACATTGAGAACTACTTGCCCAGTTGATGCGCGTTTATCGCGCACAACATTTCTTCTAGCCCATCAGCAGCAACAGTTTTAACTAGCTAGTATATAGTTCCACCCTGCAATGCCATGCGAACGCTGGAAGCGGATAAGTTGTTAGGTCTATTGCAGTTCGTGTGGTTGTGGAGTATCTTGTGGAGCAAGGTCGACATATGGAGACTGTCCAGATTGTTCTCGATAAGAAGCTTTTAGTCGCCACCGATCGTGCGGCGCGCCGGACGAAACGGAATCGTTCGGCACTGGTGCGCGACGCCTTGCGGGAGCACCTTCGGAAGTTGGAGGTTCGATCCAGGGAGGAACGCGACCGCGAGGGTTACGCGAAACAGCCGCACGGACGCCATGAATCACAGCCTTGGGAAGCGGAGGCAGTGTGGCCGGCAGAATAGCCCGCGGGGATATCCGTCTGTACCAATTTGCTCCGCCCGACAAGAACAGACCGGCGGTTGTACTTACTCGCGACAGTGCCATTGCTTATCTGTCGACCGTCACAGTCGCGCCCATCACGTCGACCATCCGTGGTGTGCCGTCGGAGGTAGTCTTGAGCGAAGAGGACGGAATGAAAGCGCCCTGCGCAGTGAATTTGCACAACGCGGTTACCGTTTCCCAGCAGCGATTGGGGAAGCGTGTCGCTCAGCTCGGTTCCGTCCGTATGCACCAAATCTGCGCTGCATTGCGCTTCTCCCTCGGTTGCGACGACAGCCAGCCATAGAGTCAGCTCAATTCGATGCTCCTGTGGCTGGCGAATTGTTATTTCACCCACGATTCCTCTGGATTCCCCGTCTTGCTACCATTCTTCGACGCGCCAAGTAAAAGTACCGCACCCTGTTCTCACCCGAAGCGCCTTCGGAAGCCCGGCCCGAAGGGCCCGAGCGCAGAACTTATTCATGCGGTGTGAAGCAACGTAATCCCAACTGGGGCTGTCCGCGAATCGCCCAACAGATCGCCTTGGCGTTCAACATCCAAATCGACAAAGACGTGCTTCGAAGGATTCTCGCCCATCACTGCCTGCCGGACAGGACTCCGGTGGTCCCTCCTGGCTGACTTTCCTGGGCCACATGAAAGACAGGCTCTGGAGTATTGATCTATTCAGGTGCGAGTCGGCCACTTTGCGGTCCCACTGGGTCTTGGTCGTCATGGATCAATACACGCGCCGCATCATTGGGTTCGGCGTCCATGCGGGAACGCTTAATGGTATCGCACTCTGTAGGATGTTCAATCGCGCCATTCGAGAGCAACGCTGGATGCCGAAGTACCTCAGCTCCGACAACGATCCACTTTATCGGTTCCACCAGTGGCAAGCCCTAAAAGACAACTTCCAAGACCGCGGGGACTGCCAAAATACGCGGACGTCAGCCACCACATTTGTCTCCCAGAACCCCGTCCGGTTTGCCGGCTTAACTGGCCATCCGGGAGTTATTGTGCAAGCGCAAGAAAACGTTCGAGTGCCGAAGGAATCTGCCTATTCTTGTCGAAGGGCCACCATCGGGTCCACGCGCATTGCCCTTCTGGTAGGAACGAAGGCAGCCAATAAAGTGACCGCAATCAGAGTCGCTGCGACGATTGAAAATGCCAGCGGGTCGCTCGGTTTCACGCCAAACAGGAATTTCGCCAGC
>QHZB01000060.1 GCA_003224525.1 Acidobacteriota bacterium
GGTGTGGGGTTCAAAGATGGAATAGATCTTTTCCGCGTTGGGAACTTGCTCTCCTTCGAGCACCCGACGGCGCGCCTGGTGGATCACCCGGTCTCCCAGTTTGCAGTAGTGGTTGATCTCCTTGCGGAGTTCCCCGATGGCCATTTCCGCGACCAAACCCTTGCCGCGTGCTTTGCTGGTCTGCTCCACTACCTTTCGTGCACGGTTCACCACTTCTTCGGTCACGCCAATGAGTTCGCGATATTTCTTGGTTTGTCGTTCCTGCCGTTCCTTGGCCGTCATCCGTTGGATTTCTTGCATCCGGCGCCGCGCTACTCGCGTGTGATTAGAAAAGCCCTGAATACGCTGGGGAACCGCTTCCCGCAGGCGGCCGACCAAGCGCGTGACCACGCGTACGACGTCCCACAACAAGGTGTTATCCGTCGGATGATGAATGTCGCTCTGTACGACCGATCGAGCTAGATAATGCGTATGATTTCGAGACTGTAACGATCTACTACCGTTGGCACCCACTCTTCAATTGGTCGCTTCCGATTCGTTCGCGACGCAAGAACCGTGACGGCGACCGCATCTATTGCGAAGTAAACGGCAAAATCTATCCTATTCCGAGTTGGATGTTGAGTCCGGAGTGTTCGCAATTCTCACTCGGCCCTCCGCTGATTTCTATAAAAGCCCTCTTGGAGCTGCGCGACCTGTTCGCGAGTTTGCCTCTTCCCGCCGATTGCGATAGTGCTTCGCTGCATGCAATCCCCAAGGAGGCGATAGATGAAGCGATCGGTAAAGCAACTCTCTCCGCAGATGAACCTGCCGCTCGACAATGTGCCGCACGCAGAAAATCCGGAGGAGCAATGCGAGGACCTCACCGCCGCTCTGATGGAACTCCTCATCAGCGCAGCGGAAGAAAAACACGAGCAGCCAGGAAACGGAGGAGAGATGAACCCGAAGCTCACGCCTGAACGTCTTTCTCGGAAAGCCATCGTTTATGTTCGCCAGTCTAAGCCGAGTCAATTAATCCACAACCAGGAAAGCACACGC
The DNA here is from genome assembly GCA_003224525.1 of Acidobacteriota bacterium. Lineage (GTDB taxonomy): Bacteria > Acidobacteriota > Terriglobia > Acidiferrales > UBA7541 > Acidiferrum. The sequence continues at coordinate 1,036 of QHZB01000060.1, forward strand.
CTACAACTCAGTCTTGCAGATCGTGCCCGTGCACTGGGTTTCCAACGCATCGTCGTGGTGGACGAAGATCTGGGACGAACAGGTTCGGGTTTGGTCGATCGCCCCGGTTTTCAACGCTTGGTCGCGGAAGGATGTAGTGGCGAAGTGGGTGCGGTATTTTGTGTGGAGGCATCGCGATTAGCACGCAACGGTCGTGACTGGCATCATCTGATCGACCTCTGCGGAATGGTCCGCGCCGTGGTGGTGGATCTCGACGGTGTTTACGATCCAACTCTAACCAATGATCGCCTGCTGCTAGGAATGAAAGGGGCGATCAGTGAATTCGAGTTGAATCTGTTTCGACAGCGCTCAAGCGAAGCGATTCTTCAGAAAGCCCGCCGTGGCGAACTCCAAATTCTGATGCCCGTCGGTTTCTGTTGGGCACCAAGCGGGCGAATCGAAAAAGATCCCGATCAGCGTGTGCAGCAGGCCATCCAGTTGGTGTTTCGCAAAATGACCGAGTTGGGTAGCGTACGCCAAGTTCTGGTGTGGTTTCTACAAGAGAGCATTGCGCTGCCGTCATTTCCTCATGACTCGGTCGAGCGCAGGATGATTTGGAAATTGCCCGGATACGCATCTCTACACTCGATGCTGACCAATCCGATCTATGCCGGCGCCTATGTCTACGGTAGGAGGGAAACAAGGACGAAGATCGTGGACGACCGTGCCCGCAAATCTGCGGGCCATCGCAAGCCGCAAAGCGAATGGAAGGTCTTGATCAAGGACCATCATCCCAGTTACCTTTCCTGGGAAGAGTACGAACGAAATCAATCGATGATCACTGCCAACGGTTACATGATGAACTCCGGCGCAGAGCGCAAAGCCGGCCGTGGCGGCCGAGCGCTGTTTTCGGGGCTTCTTCGGTGCCATCGTTGCGGACGAATGATGCAAGTCAATTACCCCGGCCCTGTCGTCCGCTATGTTTGCAATTCTGCCCGCTCCCAGTACGGGGATAAAATGTGCATTTCCTTTGGTGGCTGGCGCGTAGATGAGGTGGTGTCTAAGGAGGTGTTAGCTGCGGTCAGTGGAAATGCGATCACGGCAGCCTTGGAAGCGGCAGAGCAAATGCAGCAGAAGCGACAAGATCTACGCAAGGCGATCGAGATGGAGCTTGAGCAGGCTCGCTACGAAGCACGTTTGGCAGCTCGGCGCTACGAATCCGTAGATCCGGAACAGCGGTTGGTGGCCGCAGAATTGGAGGCTCGCTGGAATACGGTCTTGCAAAAAACGAAGGAGCTCGAAAACAAATTGCGCGAGTCTGACGACCAGAGTCAATCGGCGCCGGTGCCGAATACGCAAGTTCTCTTGAGTTTGGCGCAAGATCTTCCGGCGATTTGGAACTCGCCTTCTACTGACATGCGACTGAAGCAGCGGATCGTCCGGATTCTGATCCGCGAAATCATTGCCGACGTAGACGAGAAGAGCCGCGAAGTTGTTCTTGTAATTCACTGGGCTGGTGGGCGTCATTCCGAACTGCGTGTGAAGAAAAGTGAGACGGGTAGGAGCCGCCGCTGCACGGATTCCGATGCGATCGAAGTCATTCGACAGATGGCTCCGAACTTTAACGACCAGCAGATCGCAGGCACGCTGAACCGGCTCAGGCTGCGCACAGGCGTGGGTAACACGTGGACCGTGAGTCGAGTTCACTCGGCTCGTTTCTATTACCACCTGCCAGTCTTTGCTCCGAATGATCGGTCCAGCGAAGTAACTCTAGAGGAGGCCGCGGAACGCCTCAATGTGAACCAATCGATTGTACGACGCATGATCGAAGAGAAGATGCTGCCAGCGCGTCAGGTGGTGGTTTGTGCGCCATGGCAGATTCCGGTGGAGGCATTGGATTCGGAAACGATTCGCAAACGAGCTACCGATTTCAAAAATCAAGCGCGACTTCCACGACGTCACAGTTGCGAAGGGCAGGAATCAATGTTTTCAGAGAGATAGCGAGGTATAGCACAATGTCGCAACATCGACAGTGGTATCCACCCTGAGTCGGTTGCCATCTTCCAGACCCAACTTCACCGCCGCCTGCACCACCAGCTCATTGACCGCTTTCAGCGTCTTCGGAGTCAGTCGAATAAAGGCTCGGTGGAAGGCGTGATGCTTCGGCACTGCCTGGCAGTAGAAAGTCGTGAACTGGCGCAGCGTGTATCCGTCGGCGATGCGTTCCCGCAGTTCGCGATAATGCCAGTTCTTGACGCGCATCAGTATGAAGGCGCGCAGAACCTGTGGCGGAGTTAACCCGTTGCGACCCGTCGCGGGCTTTTTCAAACCTCGTTGCAGATCGCGTCGTACTGCTTCGATCATCTCTTTTTGGTCGTCCAGAAAATCGGAGATGGCCTGCAGCAACGGCTCCAGGGTCAGGCCTTGCTGGAGCAACTCCCAATCGGCGAAACTGATTTGGGAATTCACCGTTCTTGGCACTGTTCCGTGCTCCTTTTTGGTGCTTGCAGAGAAGTCTATCCTAATGTATATAGGTATTAGGATGTCAAGTAAAAAATTAGCCGGGAAGATTCAAATCACCATCGTGGCCGAGGGGCCGATTCTGCCGGGCTCGGTTTCCACGGCCAACAGCCAGTGCGGAAAGCCCAACTGCGCCTGCAAGGCCAGCCCGCCGAAACTCCACGGCACCTACTATCGTTGGACCGGCTTCTCAAAGGGCAAGCGGACCACCAAGACCATCAGTAAGGAGGCGGCCAAAGAATGCGCGCGCAGGATCAAAAACTATCGCGCCCTCCAGGGCCAACTCGACCAGCTGGTGGAAGAGGCCTTGGAGAACGCACCCTGGAAGGAGTTGTGAGGAGGCTCCAGCTGCAAAAAACCTGCCCGGTCAGAGTGCGGAATGGAGGTAACCAAAAAACGCATGAACCCCTGGTTTTATGCGCTCTTTTGGCTTTCAAGACAGAAACTAGCTAGGCCGAAAAGAAACGTCCTCGTTTGGCCGCCCGCTTCAGGGGCATGCCTTCTTCTTGATATACAATCGGGGCCGTGAAAAATGACTGAGAGAAGAGACCCTGACCGTGGCCTGCGTCTCATCGCCGCCTTCAAACTCTTAAAAGGCTTGGCGCTGCTCGCGCTGGGCATCGGCGCGCTTAAACTTCTTCACAAGGACGTCGATGACGTGGTCGAGCACTGGATCAACATTTTCCAGGTTGATCCGCACAGTCACTACATTCAGCTGCTTCTCGCGAAGTTGTCGATGGTGGATGATCGGAGATTGAAACAACTCAGCGTAGGCACGTTCTTTTATTCAGCTATTTTTCTGACCGAAGGCATCGGCTTGGCACTGGGCAAGCGCTGGGCCGAGTATCTTACGATCGTCACGACTGCTTCCCTGCTGCCGCTCGAAGTCTACGAACTCGCCAAACATGCCAGCGTTGGCAAAGGCGTCGTACTAGTGATCAACCTCGCCGTGGTCGCCTATCTGATCCGTGAGCTTCGCCGCTTTCCAAAGGGATCCTGACGGAGCCCTCTTTCGTTTGCTTTCTGGCTGCGAGCACGAAACGCAACTCGCCTTTGTCTCACTATGACTATTCTGCCGTCTTGACTTAGACGCGCTGGTGTCGTCTCATATTCCACTTAAACCCACCCGATTGACTCAACTGTTACCAGAGGAGTGCTCCCCATGCCAAGAAATGCGAATTCCCCGCTTGCCCAACCCATGTTTGGCGAGCCCTAGTTCAACGAAGACGGGAATCCCACGCCCGATCCGACAACCTTTAGGACGCCTCATGACCCAAGCAGAGACAAGCAGCTATATAACCAGGTGCAAAGTCTCCTCACCAAAGACACCGTTAGTTTCAGTACCGCGCGCGCAAATCCCGGCGACGTCTTGAGCCTTGCGAGTGCTCTCGGCTCGCAAGGGCCCGCCGATGTCCAGGCCATCCAAAACGCGGGGCAGATCGTCTTTCGGGCCACTGGGGATTCCGGGGCCTCCAACCCTGGGTAAGCTCGGCAATGAACTGAGCGTGGCAGATCATCTTACGAATGACTTCCACGCCTCCACCGGCGCCGACCGTCCGCTTTCTTTCCACCTGGGCGACATCATCTACAACTTCGGCGAATCTCAGTATTACTACGACCAGTTCTACGAACCATTCCGCAATTACGCAGCGCCGATCTTCGCCGTCCCCGGCAACCACGACTCGTTCATGATCCCCAATACCGCAGCCGCGGGCGCGCCACTGACGATCTTTAGCCGCAACTTTTGCGCGACGAGCCCGGGAGTCACCCGGGAAGCCGGTTCCCCCCATCGCACGGCGATGACGCAACCCGGTGTGTACTTCACTTTGGATGCTCCCTTCGTGCGCATCATTGGCCTCTGCAGCAACGCGCTCGAAGATCCGGGATTGATCTCCAGTCAAAAAAATCAGAAAACGAAATGGCCGGGCGTGTCGGACGATCAGCTCACTTCTTGACAGCGCAGCTACGGAACATCAAGGCGCAGAACTACACGGGGGGCAGTCTTGATTGCCGTTCATCACCCGCCGTTCAGTTATGCGCCCACACCGAAGGCGGGAGGCGGGGGCGGCAATCACCTTGGAAATACCCTGATGCTGCGCGAGATCGATACCATCTGCAAAGCGCAAGGCGTTTACCCGCACGCCTTTCTCTCCGGACACGCGCACAACTACCAGCGCTACACCCGCAAATTGAGTTTGGGGGAAGGAATTACAGCCTGCCTTTTATTATCGCTGGCGACGACGGATTCAATGTGAAACCGCTCGTCTATTCGCGAGGGGGGTGCGATGCCGCCTGCGCCTGCTCCTGGCACGCAAGTCCGCTATCTTGATCTCAATCCTGCGGTGCAAGCTACGGGGCTCACGATCGATCAATCCAACCAAACGAACTACGGCTATCTGCGAATCACCGTGAACGGCAAGCAGATTCGAATTGAATTTCATCCGGTGAGCAACACGGGCGCACCTCCGAATATCGATAGGGTGGTGGTGATGGACCTGGCAAGCCACACCGAGGTTCCCTAGCGAGAGAACGCCGCACGATTTTCTCGCTGGACGGTCAGCGCTCTACTGTAAATGGGTCGCGTGCGCGGAGACACCACGGCGAATAAAAATGGCTATGGCGAATGGAAGTTCGAGAAGTTCGGCTTGGCGGCCAAATACTACGGAATCGTCAGGCTGTACCCTTCACGCACGGCCGTGGCGCTCTCCTTGCCTTGATAGCGGTAAACAACGATCAAAATCTTGTCCGCGCCTATGGCTGGGTCTCCACCCAAGGCGCTATTGGTGACGACGAAACTTAGCACGCTTTCACGAATTCTGCTCCGAAGGACATCCGTCACGTTCACCGTCCTTCCCTGCACGCCGTAATAACCGCCGATGATTCTAAGGCTATTCCAGTCCTCCCGATCGCGGTCGCCGTAATGTGCAGGGCGGGCATCCCGATCGTGGTCCACGTTGTTCGCGGGGTAGTCGTCCCGATCGCGGTTGCCGTAATTCGCAGGGTGGTCGTCCCGATCATCACGGCGAACAGTGAACATACGGGCTTCAACGAAGCCGCCCTCGTTGTAATGGAATTCGCGTTCCTCATTCCTGCGATTTCTGGCGAAGATGTGCAGGGACTTGTCTTTTCCTACGGCGGGATCGCCGCCCATGGTTTGATTGTTCACCGCGACTCTGCCATTCACGCCACCGCGCTCGATGAGGTCTTTGAGAATATCGGTGACGTCACTCCGCTGATTCTTGAAACCGTAGTCACCGCGCTGTATCTGCCAGCCTTCCTCCTGGGCGCCCACTCCGGCCGTGAAAAGGATGGCGCCTATGGCGAAAATGACCAAGGCAATGACGAACAGAACATATCGATTTGCAAGCTTCATTCGAGGCTCCTCCAGGGCGCAGGCCCTCTGCGTTCTTGTCCCATTTTAACTCTGGTGGTGGATCCTGGTAACTCCTAATCGAGACACGATTGTCCTGAATGTCTACAGCAGGCGGATGGCTTTTTGCGAGGCGTGTCACTGGCGCAAAGCCGGTAGCGGAGTGATTTTTCTCGCTCCATTTCCCGCTCCGATTTGCAAATCCTGAGGTCTTCCCTCATCATTACTAGTTTGTTTTGAGGACGCGGCAGGCTCCCGCTGCCGCAATCTTTTTCTAGGTTCATTTTTTCTGTCGGTCGTATTGCGAGCATTCAATAAAAGGAGCGGCATGGAAAAGCCTTCCAAAATAGCGCCCGCCAAGGGAAAACTCGGAGTGCTGCTTCCTGGCCTAGGGGCTGTCAGCACGACCTTCATGGCCGGAGTTGAGCTCGTCCGCAAAGGCAAGGCGCAGCCCGTGGGATCGCTCACACAGATGGGCGCCATTCGGCTGGGCAAGCGCACCGACGCACGCTCGCCGCTCATCAGGAAATTCGTTCCTCTTGCCGAGCTGAAGGACCTCACCTTTGGCGGCTGGGACATTTTCAAGGACAACGCTTACCAGTCCGCGGCGAATGCGGGCGTCCTGAATCCTCAGGACCTGGAAAGGGTGAAACCCTTTCTCTCCACCATCAAGCCCATGAAAGCCGCGTTCGATCGCGATTTCGTGAAGCTGATCGATGGACCGAACATCAAGAAAGGCAAGAACAAGTACGAACTGGCTCTGCAGATCAAAGAAGACATCGCCGACTTCCGCAAGACTTCGCGCGCTTCGCGGCTGGTGACCTGTTGGTGCGGTTCAACCGAATCCTTCGTTAAGCCGGAAGACGTGCACTCCACTCCGGAAAAGTTCATCGAGGCGATGAAGTCCAATCACCCGGCGATCGCGCCCTCCATGCTGTACGCCTGGGCCTCGGTTACAAGCGGCGTGCCTTTTGCCAACGGCGCGCCCAACTTGACCGTGGATATCCCCGCGATTCAGAAGCTTGCGCACGACCACAACGTGGCTATCTGCGGAAAAGATTTCAAGACTGGTCAAACGCTGATGAAAACCATCCTTGCGCCGGGCTTCAAGGCCCGCATGCTGGGGCTCGAAGGCTGGTTCTCCACAAACATTCTCGGGAACCGCGACGGCGAAGTTTTGGAGGACCCTGGCTCATTCAAGACCAAGGAAGAGTCCAAGCTCAGCGTTCTGGAATATATTCTCCAGCCGCAGTTGTACCCGCAGTTGTACGGCAAAATGTGCCACAAGGTGCGCATCAACTACTACCCGCCGCGCGGTGACAACAAAGAAGGCTGGGACAACATCGACATTTTCGGCTGGCTCGGCTATCCGATGCAGATCAAAGTGGACTTCCTGTGCCGCGATTCCATTTTGGCCGCGCCGCTCGTGCTCGATCTCGTCCTGCTCCTGGACCTGGCGCAGCGCGCGGGAATGCGCGGCATTCAGGAGTGGCTCAGTTTCTACTTCAAGTCACCGATGACCGCGCCGGGGTTGTACCCCGAGCACGATCTTTTCATTCAGTCCATGAAGCTGAAGAACACGCTTCGCTGGATGAAGGGCGAGGACCTCATCACACACCTCGGCCAAGAGTATTACGACTAGATCGAGCTAGCCAGCATGGGTGGCAGCGGATTTTGCATCGACGGCATCGAGCACACGTGAGGAGTACACCAGAGCTGCTCCGGCGTTCATGCTGACGGCGACTCCCAGCGCTTCGGCGATTTCTTCCTTTGTGGCGCCGGCTTTCAGCGCTGCGTCAGTGTGCACCACGATGCAGCCGTCGCAGCGAGTCGTCACGGCTACGGCCAGCGAAATGAGCTGACGCGTTTTTTCGCCGAGCTTGCTAATCTTGGAATTGGCAGCGCTGAGGGTTTGATAGCCGCGAACCGTGTCGGGCGAGACCTTCATCAGGTCTCCGATGCGGGCGCCGACTTCCTTATGGTATTGATTCCAGTCCATCATCATGGTTTTTTCTCCTGTTTTGTGAAGCGAGAATCGCGCGCGATTATACTCCAGGGTTGCGCGAGTGTGATATCTTCTCCAGTTCACCCGAGCCTGCCGCGTTGTACGGCGGTTGTTGCGGCGCGGCGCAATCCTTCCCTCGTGCGCCAGTAGAGCAGTCGAACTTATTCCAAGGAGCCGTATTCATGAAGACTTCGTATAACGGGAAGGCCATACCCTCCGAAGGCAAGCCGATCGGTTACAGCGGCGGCGAACTGCAAGTGCCGGACACGCCGATTCTTCCGTTCATCGAAGGGGATGGAACGGGGCGCGACATCTGGAAAGCGTCAAGGCGAGTGTTCGACGCGGCGGTGGAGCACGCGTACGGCGGGAAGCGGCGGGTGGCGTGGTTCGAAGTCTTCGCCGGCGAGAAGGCCTTCAATGCCTTTAAGGAGTGGCTGCCGGGCGATACCGTCGACGCCATCCGCGATTTTCGAGTGGCCATCAAGGGGCCGCTGACGACTCCCGTGGGAGGAGGTATTCGCTCGTTGAACGTGGCGCTGCGGCAGGTCTTGGATCTGTATTCCTGCGAGCGGCCGGTCCGCTATTTTACGGGCGTGCCTTCTCCGGTGCGTGAGCCGGAAAAAATGGATGTATTCATCTTCCGGGAGAATACCGAGGATGTGTACATCGGAATCGAGTGGAAATCCGGCTCGCCCGAAGCGAAGAAGCTGCTGGAGTTTCTAAATAATGAAATGCTGAAGGATGGGAAGAAACAGATTCGCTGGGACTCCGGCGTGGGGGTCAAGCCGATTTCCCCTACGGGAACGAAACGGCTGGTGCGGCGGGCCATCAATTATGCGCTGGCGAACAAGCGCAAGAGCGTGACGCTGGTGCACAAGGGCAACATCCAAAAGTTTACCGAGGGCGCGTTCCGCGACTGGGGCTACGACCTGGCGCGCGAAGAGTTTCGCGGGCAGACGATCACTGAACGCGAGAGCTGGATTGTCGACAACCTCGACAAGAATGCGGCGCTTACGGTGGAACAGAATGCGGCGCTGATCGAGCCGGGACTCGAGCAGGCCACCGACGCGTTCAAGAAGACGGTCTACGGCGAAGTGAAGCAGACGATCGACGCGATTTACGCCAGTCACGGCAAGGGAAAGTGGAAGCAGAAGCTGATGATCAACGACCGCATAGCGGATTCCGTGTTTCAGCAAGTGCTGTTGCGGCCGGATGAATACAGCGTGCTGGCGACTTCCAATTTAAATGGCGATTATTTGTCGGATGCGTGCGCAGCTCAGGTGGGAGGACTCGGCATGGCGCCGGGATCGAATATCGGCGACGGATTCGGCGTTTTTGAAGCGACGCACGGCACCGCGCCGAAATATGCGGACAAGGACGTGATTAACCCAAGTTCGGTAATGCTTTCCGGCGCGATGATGTTTGAGTTCCTGGGCTGGAAGGAAGTGGCCACGCTGATCGAGGATGGCATCGCGCGCACGATTCAACAGAAGCGGGTAACCTACGATCTCGAGCGGTTGATGCCGGGCGCGACAAAGGTGGGCACGTCGGCGTTTGCGTCAGCAATCATTGAGAATATGAAGGAGGCCGCTGTGGCTCGCTAGTTAAAAAATATTCTAAAGCAGTGACGCAGAGAGCGCAGAGGATTCTCGGAGAAGAATTTTATTGGAGACGAGGGGCGGCATGAGCAGAAAAAAGGTGACGGTGGTGGGAGGCGGTTTTGTGGGATCGACCACGGCGCAGCGAATTGTGGATCTGCAGCTGGCCGACGTTGTGCTCACAGATATTCTAGACGGGCCGCCCGCAGGCAAGGCACTGGACATGGTGGAGTCCGGGCCGATCACGCGGACGGATTCGCGTGCAACCGGCGTTTCCACGGCGAGCGGGGACTATTCCGCTACGGCGGGAAGCGACGTAGTGGTGATCACCGCGGGGTTTCCGCGCAAGCCGGGGATGAGCCGCGACGACTTGCTGAAGGCCAACTACGACGTGGTGAAGGCCGTCGTCGAGCAGATCGTGAAGCATTCGCCGAATTGCATCATCATCGTGGTGACGAATCCGCTGGATGCCATGGCGCAAGCGGCGCTCAAGGTCAGCGGTTTTCCGAAGAGCCGCGTGCTCGGGATGGCAGGGGTGCTGGATTCGGCGCGCATGAGCACGTTTGTGGCAATGGAATGCAAGGTCAGCGTGGAAAACGTGCACTCCTTTGTGCTCGGCGGGCATGGTGATGACATGGTGCCGCTGCCGAGGTATTCCACGGTGGCGGGAATTCCCCTCCCCGATCTTTTGTCGAAAGAACGCATCGAGGCAATCGTCGAGCGCACGCGCAAGGGCGGCGCTGAGATCGTCAATTTGCTGAAGACCGGCTCGGCTTACTACGCCCCGTCTGCTGCAGCGGTGGAGATGGTGGAAGCCATTCTCAAGGATAAGAAAAAGATTCTGCCCTGCGCCGTCTACCTCGACGGAGAGTACGGAATCAAAGGACTGTTCGTCGGCGTGCCCGTGAAACTTGGCGCCAAGGGCGTCGAGGAGATCATTCAGATCAAACTTACGGCCGAGGAAAATGCCGCATTGCAGAAATCCTCATCGTCGGTGCGGGAGCTAGTGGCGGTGCTTGGACTATAAGTAACCGACCACTGTCAATTTTTCCTTACCAACCGAAGATTTTCCCCGCGCCGTGTACCAAAGCGAGAGTGAAGCCCGCGATCACCACTTCGCCAATCGCTCCGACCGCGAACGGGCGGAGGCCCTGCTTGCGCATATCGCTGAAATTGGTGCGCAGCCCGACCCCCGCGAAAGTGAGCAGAAACGCCCAGCGCGAGAGATTGGCGAGCGCTCCCACCTGATCCTTGTTGAAGAAGTGGTAGGTCGCAAGGACCGAAATCAGCAGAAAGCCGAGAACGAACTTCGGGAATTTCTGCCACAGGAATGCCGCCTTGTTCCCTACTGCCTGCGCCTGTCCTTTACCGGCCCAATAAATGGCGTAGCCGAGAACGACGAATCCGATCATGGCGTTGCGCGTGGACTTGACGAGCACGGCGAGTTTTCCGGCAGCGTCGGAGTACAGCGCCCCCGCGGCGGTAGCCTCCGCTGTATTGTCCACGCCGAGGCCGGCCCACAAGCCGTACACGCGGTCGCTCAGATGGAGAAAGTGCCCGATTACCGGAAACGTAAAAAGAGCCAGAGCGCCGAGAGCGAGAATCGCCGCGATGGAAAAGGAAGAATCTTCATCGTCGGCTTCAATGGCCCCTTTTGTGGCGATGATGGCGCTCACTCCGCAGACGGCCGAGCCAACGGCAAGAAGCGTCGTGAGTTTGGGCTTGAGCTTGAACTGGCGGCCGAGAAAGGTCATGAACGCGAGAGAACCGGCGATTTCGATGGCCACGAGAACGAGGCTCACGCCGCCGAGTTTCAAAATGTCGCCGAGCAGAAAGCGCGCCCCGAGCAAAACAATGCCGGCTTTGAGCCAGAATTCGTAGGTGGCCACGCCGGTACGGAAAATTTCCGGGACTCCCACTGTGTTTGAGATCACCAGGCCAAGAATGATGGCCCATAGCACGTATTCAATATTCGGAAACGTCCAGTGACGGGCCTTGGCGTAGGCGCCGACGTTTTGCTCCAGCAGTTTGCCCGCATAGCCGACGGCGGCGAGCAGCAGAACTCCAGGGATGACGCGCAGAAATCGCAGCGCCGCCTGCACTGGCTGAACCTGAGGAACGGTGATTACATCAGCCATGTTTCGTTATCTCCATTTTTCTAGCAATCTTCACCAAGAGATGTGCTTGAACACACCGGTGCGAACCAGCAGCGCCAAAAGAAAAGCCACCAGCACTGCCCAGGTGTCGAGCGAGAGCTTCCAGCGGCTTCCCGTCTTCCCTGCTTGCACTTCTGCACTCATGGGTATGCTCCTGACGATTTAGCTCACCGATGTTTGTTGCAAATCCGGATCTTTCCGATTCGTGTCCCAGAACTGCGCGCTGAGATCCTCAATCTCGTGCGACGCCACGCGGCCGACAATCAACAGGGCCGGAGCCGGGAGTTTTTCTTCGCTGGCCAGTCTGGCGACATTGGACCAGCGCACTTGCTGTTGGGGACCAGTTGCCCGAGAGACAATCACGCACGGAAGGTTCGCCGGAAGCCCGCCTCCGAGCAGTCGCTCTGAAACCTCGGCATAATCTGCGCCGGGCATGTACAGAACCAGCGTGGTTGTGCTCGTGACGCAACCCCAATCCATCGCGCTGCCGTCGATTCCGCGCGAGAACGTAGTAAGTAGAATTTGCGAGGCCACCCGGCGATCGGTGAGCGAGATTCCCGCGGCCGCCGCGGCTCCGAGTGCGGCGCTGATGCCCGGAACGATTTCATATGCAATTCCGGCTCTACGAAGGGCTTCGATTTCTTCTCCAGCGCGCCCAAAAATCGTTGGATCGCCGCCTTTCAGCCGGACAACTTCCGGGCGCCTCCGTCCATGCGAAACCAGGAGTGCGTTGATTTCATCCTGGGCAAGGAGTTTGTGGCCAGCGCGCTTGCCCACGTTAATGATCTCGGCAGCGGGCGAAATCACCGCCAAAACAGCATCGCTGACCAGAGCATCGTGAAGGACAACGTCGGCACGAGCGAGCAGGCGTGCCGCTTTCAAGGTGAGCAGCTCGGGATCACCAGGCCCAGCGCCAATGAGATAAACTTTGCCCATCACGCCGCGCACTCGCCGCGGCCCAGCTTTAGGGAATAAGTCTCTGTGTCTCCCCAGTCCACGAAGATATCCTCGGAGGTGGCTGTCACCTCCGCCAAGGAGAGCAGCCGCTCTTTGATGGTCTTGTCCGGCGTGCGCGCCACCCACGCGGTAAATGTTTCGGCAGCCTGGCGGTCCTGCTGATAGAAACTCAGGAGCTCTCGAATAATCGCGGGGATGGGCCGGGCAGGCACAGCCATGATCTGGCGCGCGAAGCGCACCCCGTCGGCGTTCACTTTGCCGCCGAGCAAAAGCTGATAGTACGGGGCCTGTTGTTCGCCAACCTTCCTGACGTTGCCGTAAAAACCGATATCGGCAATGTGATGATGCCCGCAGGAATTGGGGCAGCCGCTGATTTTGATGCGCAACTTTTGGATTTCTGGATCGGTGTAATCGTTCAGCTCGCGCGAAAGAACTTCGGCCAGCGTAAGAGAGCGCGTAATCCCCAGATTGCAGGTGGTGGCTCCCGGGCATCCCGTGACGTCGGAAATAGTGCGCGCTCCGGCCGTGGCCAAATCAAGTGCGCGCAGTTCGTCGTAGATCGCGCGCACACGGTCAAAAGGAACCCACGGGATGACCAGATCCTGATTGACGGCAATGCGCACGCCGGTCAGATTGTTCTTTTCCAGAACGTCTGCGAGGCCGCGCATTTGGTCGCTGTGCAACGTTCCGGCAGAAAGCTTGACCCACACCCCGCCGTATCCGGCCTGGCGCTGAAACATCAGATTGTGCTCGGCCCAGCGGTCGTATTCAGGATCCGTTTGCGTACCAGCCGTTGAAAGAGATAAAGGGGACGGCGCGATCGTAACCAGCGACGGCTTGATAAGGGAAGGCACGGTAAATGTCTCCGCCGGAGCCTGCGAGACCTTGCGCTTTTCGGCAACCAGGCGGCGTAACTCCTCGATGCCTTTTGCGCGCAAGACGAATTTCAATCGCGCCATGAGCTTGTTCTTGCGGTTCCCCGTTTCCGTGAAAACCCGCAGGACGGCTTCGATGGTGGGAAGCAGCTCCTCTTCCGGCAGAAAATCCGTGAGAACCGCTGCCTCCGTGGGCAAACTTCCCAGACCGCCGCCGACGAGAACTTTGAAGCCACGATGCGACGTGCCGTTGTTGCCACGGACTTGCGCGATGAGGCCGACGTCGTGGATGCCGGCAACCGCGCAATCGCCGTCGTTTTCGCAGCCGGAGAGGGCGATCTTGAACTTGCGCGGCAAGTCGTGAAAATCGGGATGGCGCAGGAGGTATCGCGAGACGCCCAAAGCGTAGGGGGTGACGTCGAACGCTTCGCCGGGGCAAATTCCCGCCAACGGGCAAGCCGTGACGTTGCGCACGGTGTTACCGCAAGCCTCGCGCGTGGTCAGGCCCGCATCGGCGAGCAAGCGCATGGCGGCGCCCACATTTTCGAGTTTCACGAAATGGAACTGAATGTTTTCGCGCGTGGTGAGGTGGCCGCGGTCAGTCGAGTATTCGTCGGCAATAACCCCCAGGACGCGAAGCTGCGCGGGTGTGAGCACCCCCGCAGCGATCTTGACGCGCAGCATTTGGAAGCCCGGCTGCCGCTGGCCATAGGTGCCGTGTTTCAGGCGGAAAGGACGGAATTGTTCCGGCGTGATGGCGCCGCTTTGAAGTTCTTGGATGCGCTCTTCAAAACGGACGATCTCCGCTTCAATGGCTTCTCGACTGTGCCGTTCCTCGACTTCGGATAATGCTGCCACGATCATGATTCTTGGCTCCTAGGGTTTCGATCTATGAAATATCCCCAATCCAAAAGAAAAAGCCCACATAACCAGGCTCTCTGGCATGTGGGCTTCGGAACTTTATGATTCAGCTACCGCTAAGTCCGGAGACTCCTCTGGCCAGAGATGAGTGTCGTGCAACACGCAGCGTTGCACGTGCAGGGACAACACATCGTCTGGCAACAGATCTTCATCAAACTAAAGGATACTTTCCCGACCACCCTTTGTCAAAGGGTGGTCGTGCTAAAAATTAGATGCATCATACTCAAAAAAGTAATCCACGGCAACGCGGAATTATTACGGCTTTATTGCGGCTTTGCGGCTGCCAGTCCGATTAGCGTGGCGGTCTTGATGGAGTCCAGCTTGGGCCAGCCTTTGTCCAGATAGGGCTTGCCCAGCTTGGAGATTTGATCCTGGTCAGGACCGCTGTTGCTCGCATACTGATCGTACAGCATGTCTACCACCTTCATTCCCTGCGCATCCACCACACCAAAAGGTGAGAAGCCTTGCCGGTCGAGCCCCGCATTGTCCGCTAAATTGATGAAAATTTGCGTCGAGCGGGTATTGGGCATGCTCGTTTTCGCGTACGTCACGTACCCGCGCTTGTTGGACTGCGTCACCGGCTCGTCTTGGATATCAGCCTTTTCCCACGCCGCTGAAACCGGTGGATAAGCGCTGATGCCAAACTGAACTATGAAGGCGGGCACCACGCGGAAGAAGCTGGCGTTGTCATAGAAGTGGTGCTTCACCAGATTGTAGAAGCGATCGGCGCCGATCGGAGCCCAGGCGCGATGGACGGTCACAACAAAATCTCCGCGCGTGGTGGTGAACTTCACCTGAAACGTGTCCGGCGCTTTGTCCTTGAGGAGCGCCGCGCGAAGAAGTGCGCGGTCGTAACCAGAGCGTGGTGCGGGCGCAGGTGCGCTTGCCGTTGCCTCCGGCTGCGCTGCTACGGCCGCTGGCGGTTCTGCCTTTGGAGCAGCCGTGGCCGCGGCCTTGGGTTGTTCCGGCGGTGGCGTTTCAGCAGTCTGCTCTTTCGCCTTACAGCCGAATAACAGCGTTCCCATTGCCACAGCCGTGACAAACCACTTTACGCGTTTCATTTTCTAACATTCCTCCTATGCTTCCTTCTCAAATTTTCTCCGTTGCTCTTACTTCCCGGCATTCAGTTCGCGGCTGGCGCGTTCGACTTCCGCCATCACACGTAAAGTATTTTCGCCGAGAATTTTCTTTACGTCACCCTCGGAGTAGCCTTTTTGCAACAGAGCTTCAGTGATTTTCGGAAGTTTCGTGGCGTCTTCCATGCCGTAAGGCATATTGGCGCCGTCGAAGTCCGAGCCCAGGCCCACGTGATCGACGCCCGCAACTTTCACGGCATGGTCGATGTGCTCGATGATCTTGCTGAATTCCACACGCGGGAGTTTGCCCTGTTCGACATACTCGCGGGTGATGCGGTCGCCCTCGATAAGCTGGCAGCCTTCGTTGTTCGCGCACCGTTTCATAACCTCGGCGCTGATAGCCTTGTTCAGCTCCGGGTCGGCTTTTTCTGCGTCGCGGAATTCCTGGCTGAGAAAGCCGACGTGGTAGTTGATCTGCACGACGCCGCCTTTCGCGGCGAGATCGTTCATCATCTGGTCGGTCATGTTGCGGGGCACATCGCAAATGGCACGGCAGGAAGAGTGCGAAGCAATGAGCGGAGCTTTGCTGGTTTCCAGAGCATCGTAAAATGTTTTATCGCTGACGTGGGAAATATCCACCATGATGCCAAGGCGGTTCATTTCGCGGACCACCTCCTTGCCGAAATCCGTGAGGCCATTGTGCACGGCCTTGTCCGTGGAAGAATCCGCCCATTCGTCATTGCCACTGTGGGTAAGAGTCATGTAGCGGACGCCCAGGGCCGCGTAGCTGCGCAGCACACCCAGATCGCTGTTGATCATGTGACCGCCCTCGACGCCAAGGAGCGCCGCAATTTTTCCTTGTTTGTGAGCGTCGCGGATTTCGGCCGCCGTCGTCGCCAGAATGAGATCGTTCGAATGCTTGCGAACCTGCTCGCGCACCGCGTCGATCTGAATCAGCGCACGGTCAACGGCCTCGGGCCCCGTGATTTTGCTGGGCATCCAAATCGAAAAGAAAATGGCGCCGAGGTTGCCTTCGCGCATGCGGGGAATGTCGATGCTCCCGGTGGCGCTGCGATGTCCGAGGTCGAACTTACCGTCAAGAAAGCGCTGTGTCGTGTCGTCGTGCGTGTCCACGACGATCGAGGAGAAGTGCAGCTTGCGCGCTTTTTCAGAGATGGAATCGGCGGACACGGCAAGAATCGCAAGACCCATAGCGGAAATCCACACAACGGCTAACAGCACGGCACGGACCATTTTTCCCCCAAAGGACGAAGCATAGATTGTAAACGGAATTGAGCGGAGAAAAGGCGCGAAATTTCAAGAGCAGGGCGGTGCGGACCGCGCTACTGCTCCTGCCGTCTCACGACCAGCATCCGAGAGCGCAGTCCCAGGGCGTTTCCAAGTGTGCCATCCGGGGATAGCACCACAAGAAAACGACAGCCGCGGCAAGCAGCACGATCACGCTGACGCGGACGCCGAAGATGGTGCGCGGGATAGTGCCCACGGCCACCGCGATGGCCACTCCCAGGATCATCACAGATGGGTAGTAGTAGTACAAAAAAGGCCCTTTTCGGGAGTCGCGGCCCATTGAAGAAAGTTTGCCGCGAAAAGAAGAAGAAGCAATCCCTCGGGCAAGGCGGCAGTTTTCCAAAAGCGCCCAGACAGAAGATCAGTGCTGCCAAGCCGCCCCACGTGACAACGGGATTGCCAACTAGATAGGAAAGCGCGCGCTGCGGGCTCGTATTTAGCGGCCATGTGTACCAAGCAGAAGACATGAATGGGTTGCGGACATTCGTTGTGCTGATGTACCAGATGAAACGGTGCATGGCCATCAATTCATGAACGCCGAAAGGCCGATGGAGAATCCGGCATAACGGCCAGTACGTCAGAATGTAAGACGTTATGGGCGCAACGACCAAGCCGAGTAGCAGAGTCATACGCCGATTTGTTGAATGGATTGTGCAGGGCGGGAAAGAGACGGGATGGAATCCGCAGGTGCGCGGCGTGCCATCCATAGTAGTGCCAAACTCACCAAGACCAGGCCGCAAGTGTGTCAAGCGCATTCCACTTACAGGCGCCAGCCAGCCCTATCAAAACACCAGAGCAACAGAAAAGAAACCTTCGCCGGCCTACACTGAGATCTAGTGCAATCGCCGCGCTGTACGCCACTAAACTCCACATCAGGAAGACCATCAAGAACGCATCCATCATGCCGACGGGCGACATCACGAAGAGAAAATTATTGAAGAGAGTCAGCCCGGCAGCAAAGGAAGCAAGGCGAGAATCGCGCAAAAGCAGAAGAGCCCAAAGATAGACGGCGGCCAAAGTCAGCGCGCCGCACAACGCAGCGGCAACTCGCCAGCCGAGAGGGTTATCCCCGGCGGCTTTCATGCCCATGGTCATAATCATCTTCCCTAAAGGGGGCGTCGCTAAGGCGGGAGGGGGGTTGAGAGTCGAAAGGTTCTGGCTTCGGGAACAAAATAGCCCTCATCGTAGAACATCCTTGCAGGCCTGCCGATGCCGGCCAAAAAAACCAACAAGCCCACCACGCCGAGAATCAGGGCAGTGATCGCCGGACGAAGAAGAAGAATCCGCGGCAAAACGGTAGTCTCTCTTGATGGATTACCGTCCGAACTGGATTCCATGGAACCCTGCGCAAGAGCGGCCGTTTGCGGCTGTCTTGATTTTTGTTCCGGGACGAAGGAACGGTCATTCCGAAGGAGACTCCCCATGCACCAATTATATCCGGGGCAGCTGGAAGCGGTTTCCTATAGCGGGCAGTCGCGGTGCGCAATATCCTAACATCCTTCTGAATGAAATCGTGTTTCTGCCATCACACCAACTACCGGAGGAACCATCCAAATCTCAACCCATTGGATCGGCAAGCGGTTGGTCAAGAACGGGTGCTGGCGGGTTACCCGGCAAGCCAGCCAAGAAGCGCCTGTTTCCACGCGTCGCGGTTTACTTCCGCGATGGACTCGGTCAGGGGAATGCCCTTGGGACAAGCATGAACGCAGTTTTGCGCGTTGGCGCACTCCTGGATGCCACCCGGACCCATGAGCGCCGCAAGGCGCTCGCTTTTATTCATCGCTCCCGTAGGATGCATGTTGAACAAGCGCACCTGGCTG
This sequence comes from Acidobacteriota bacterium, assembly GCA_003224525.1. Taxonomy (GTDB): domain Bacteria; phylum Acidobacteriota; class Terriglobia; order Acidiferrales; family UBA7541; genus Acidiferrum. The sequence continues at coordinate 19,621 of QHZB01000060.1, forward strand.
ATGATGGCCGCGCCCACGAACTGATTATGCTCATTCACCTGTGGGCAAACCTCCAGGCAGTTCCCGCAACTGATGCAGTTCGAAAGCGGATAGCCTTTTTCCTGAATTTCGGGCGACACGCGCGGGCCTTCGCCGAGATTGTAAGTGCCATCAATGGGAATCCAAGCTTTCACGCGCTTCAGGCTTTCAAACATGAATTGGCGATCGACGGCGAGATCGCGCACCAGCGGAAACTTGGACATCGGCGCGATGCGAATGGGCTGCTCGAGTTGATCGACCAGCGCCGAACACGCCATGCGCGCCCTGCCGTTGATCAGCATCGCGCAGGACCCGCAGATCTCTTCGAGGCAATTTGAATCGTAGGAAATCGGCGTGGTCTTCTGGCCGCCGCGCGTGACGGGATTCTCGGCGATGTCGCGCAGGCAAATGATGACATTCATGGAAGGCCGCCACCGGAGAGAAAATTCCTCCCAGCGCGCGCCCTCTTTCGGTCCGGCTTGCCGTTTTACACTGACGATGACCTGTTTTGTTTCTGCCATAATCCCTCGACCAACACCTGCTTCCGGCCCGCGGGCCGAGCTACTGTTTCTACTTCGCTGCGTCGTAACGGCGCGGGCGCGGCTTGATCAAAGAAATGTCCACCGGTTCGTAGGTAAGCTGGATGTCGTTGTTCACCCACTTCGCGCGCGTAGTCTTCAGCCAATTGGCGTCGTCGCGCTCCGGAAAATCCGGCTTGTAATGCGCCCCGCGAGACTCATTGCGGGCGAGCGCGCCGAGAGTGATCACCCGCGCCAGCACCATCATGTTTTCCAGTTCGCGGGCGAAGTTTAGCGTCTGGTTCGACCACTTCGCGCGGTCGCTGAGATTAATTTTCTTGGAGCGCTCCTGCAACACGCGGATCTTCGCGTCCGCCATCTCCAGGTTCTTGTTGATGCGCGTGACCGTGACGTGCTCCGTCATCACATCTCCCAGTTCGCGCCAGAGCGTGATGGGATTCTCCGAACCGTCCTGGCTGATGAGCTTCTGATTCTTTTCTTCCTGGCGCTTCCGTTCTGCGTCAAAGACCGCGGACGGCGTGGACTCCGCCCCCTTCTCGAGATTCTTTGCGTACTTCACCGCCGCCGGACCGGCAATTCCTCCGCCAAAAATGCACGAGACCAGAGAGTTCGCTCCGAGACGGTTGGCGCCGTGATACTGGTATTCGCATTCGCCCGCCGCATAAATTCCGGGAACGTTGGTGGCCTGATCCTCGGCATTCACCCAGATGCCACCCATGGTGTAGTGCATCGCCGGGAAGACTTTCATCGGCTCAACGCGCGGATCGACGCCGCAGAATTTTTCGTAGATTTCCAGAATCCCTTCGAGCTTGCGGTCCAGCGTTTCTCGCGGGATGTGCGTCACATCCAAATACACGGCCGGCTGCCCGTCGATGCCCAGTTTTTCCTGGTACACGATGCGGTGAATCGCACGCGTGGCAATATCGCGCGGAACCAGATTCCCGTACTTCGGATACCACTCTTCCAGGAAATAAAACCGTTGCGCCTCAGGAATGCTTCTAGGCGCGCGCTTGTCCGCGGGACTGCGCGGCACCCACACGCGGCCGCCCTCGCCGCGTGCCGATTCGCTCATCAAGCGAAGTTTGTCTTCACCAGGAATCGCCGTCGGGTGCACCTGGATGAATTCCCCGTTCGCGTAGTCCACGCCCTGCTGAAAGAGCGCGGCCTGCGACGAACCAGTGCATACCACCGAATTCGTCGAGCGCCCGAAGATAGCGCCGTTTCCACCGGTGGCAAAGACAAGCGCGTCCGCCGCGTACGTCTTCACTTCCATCGAGCGCAGATCCATCGCGCAAATGCCGCGGCACACGCCGCCTTTATCGATAACCGCGGAGAGGAACGTGGCGCCTTCGAACTTCTTCACCTTGCCTTCGGATTCGTGGCGGCGCACCTGCTCGTCGAGAGCGTAGAGCAATTGCTGGCCTGTGGTCGCGCCCGCGAAAGCTGTGCGGTGATAAAGCGTGCCCCCGAACCGCCGGTAGTCGAGCAATCCTTCCGGCGTGCGGTTAAACATAACGCCCATGCGGTCCAGAAGATCGATGATGCCCGGCGCTGCCTCGCACATCCGCTTCACGAGCGGCTGATTCGCCAGAAAATCCCCGCCATAGATCGTGTCGTCGAAGTGCTTATCGACCGTGTCGCCCTCACCTTTTTGATTCTTGGCAGCGTTGATGCCGCCTTGAGCGCAAACGGAATGGGAACGCTTCACCGGCACGATCGAGAAGAGATCCACCGGGATGCCCGCCTCCGCAACGCGGATGGTGGTCATCAGGCCGGCCAAACCTCCGCCTACAACTATGATCTTTGGCTGTCTCATTTCGTTGGTGGCAAGTAGGCAGAGAACGGATGCCAATCGAACCGGAAACTAAGAATGATCAGGATTCCGACTACGCTGAACGCAACGCCAACAAGTGCGCCAAATTGCCCCGCCGCCTGTTGCGCCCTGACGGTGGCGGCCAGCCCCCACTTGCACAAGAAATTCCAGATGCCCACGCCAAGGTGGAACGAAGAAGCGAGCACTCCCACGACGAAGAACGTGAGGTACCACGGATTCTGCATGTCCATGGCGACGCTTTCGTAAGTGGACGTGCCATGCGTGAGCCAGCGCTCGGTGTAAAGATGCCAGCCAATATACGCAAACGCGATCAGGCCCGTGTATCTCTGCGTCACGTAGAGCCAATTCCCTACCCACGGATACGCCGATACGTTTGATTTGCCGCGCAGCCAAATGTAAATGCCGTAGCCGCCGTGAAAGAGCATCGGCAGAAAAATGCCTCCCCATTCCACGATCAGGCGGAACGGAATGGTTTGCAGTTCTTGCGACGTCGCGTCGTACTTCGCCCGGCTGACGAGCGCGGAACTGTTGGACCAGAAATGCTCCGCCAAAAATGCGCCAACGGGAAGTAACCCGGTAAAAGAATGCAGCTTTCTGAGGAGGTAACTTGTGTCAGGCTGGGTTGTCGTCGAAGACATGCCCTCTCCGCCGCGTAAGTCTCAGCCGATCGCACGGAATGACCCGGGAGGAGCGTTGAGAATCCGCGACGAAGTCAGTATAGGCACATGATTCCGTGTATGCAAGTTGGACTGTTCTTTCCGCGGGCACAAGCAATTCGAAATCCTCTTGCGGCGGCCACGGAAGTGCCGGAAAATAGCAGCTGACGAATGGGATTCGCCAGGCGCAAAGCTCCCCCGGCCTCGGCCCCAATATTCATCTGCTTGCCATGAGCACAACACTGAGATTGGTTTCGGAGATGGAGCGCATCGCCAACGCCCTCGGCACGGAACGAGGGGAAGCGTCGCAGGTTTCTCTTTCCTCTGTGGCCGAGAAAATCGCCAAAAATCTGGGCGTCAGGAATGAAGAAGTGGCAATTCTCGCGGTTTCCACGCGCTGGCGCCACCTGTACTTTCTGATCCCGGAAACCCTGAAAAAGGTCGGTTTTATTCCACTTTCGAGCAATTCAGCCCTCGCGGCGCGCACCGCCCGCGATAGCCGGCCCGAGATCGAGAATAATTTTTCGGCCGCGAAGCACGTGACGGTGTTCGAAGGCCTGAAAAAAACCACCGGGGAAGCCGCCGAACCGATTCAGAAAATGATCAGTGCCCCGATTCTCAAGGATGGCCAGGTCATTGGCGTCATTCAAATCAGCCGGAAGGGGGCAACTGCGGCCGGCTCAGGCCCCGACTTCACCGCGGACGACCTCGGAAAAATCCTGGCGCTCTGCAAACCTCTCGGCAAATTGCTCCACCACATCGCGGGAAAATGACCCTTCCGCTCCCCGGAATTGTCATCCCACATTCATAATCTTCACGCTCCGGCGCTCTTAAGGGCCGGAATTGCGTTGACACTGCAATACCTTCTTGTTACTTTTCCACAGCGGGAAAATTTTTCGCGCGCACACTACTCACGGAGGCACGGCAAACCGGCACCATGGCGTTCGTTGCTAAGAAAATCTTCCTCACCAAAGGCGTCGGTAAACATCGTGAAAGGCTCTCGAGTTTCGAGCTCGCTCTGCGGAACGCCGGCATTGCCGCGTGCAACATCGTGCGGGTCTCCTCTATCTTCCCTCCCAACTGCAAATTGATTTCTCGCAGCGAAGGATTGAAGCACATCAAGCCCGGGCAAGTCGCGTTCACGGTCATCAGCGAAAACTCCACCAAGGAAGCGCACCGGCTCATCGCCGCCAGCATTGGCCTGGCGCTGCCCAGCGACAAATCCATGTATGGCTATTTGTCCGAGCATCACTCGTTTGGTGAAACCGAAGAAGTCGCCGGCGAATATGCCGAAGAGCTCGCGGCGGAAATGCTCGCGACAACCTTAAACGTGGAATTCGATCCGGATTTGTCCTTTGACGAGAAAAAAGAGGTCTACCGCATCTCTAATAAGATCGTGCGCACCATGAACGTCACGCAATCCGCCGTCGGCGACAAGCGCGGCCTGTGGACCACCGTTCTCGGCGCCGCCATCCTTATCGGTGAAGACGACTAGCTTTCTGAATCAATTTTGTAACGGAAACGCCCGTGAAGAATGGCATTTTTGTTTTTCCGTCGCGGGGAACTCAAGCGTCTACGTCGCACGCCGTCTTTAGCCACTTCTTTACTTCGCTAACGATTTGATCTGTGGATTTCAGCTCGATCCGGTGCGTAATCCGGTCCTTCTTCGCCAGTCCTCCCGTGTCGATGATGCGTTTCGGCAATTTGCCCTTGTATGCGTGAGCGCGAGTCCCAGATCAATCCGCGAATTGGTGGTCGGCTTGATTTGTGCGAACACGTGTTCGCTATACAGCGGCACAATCGTCTTGCATGGACAGGCCTTCGCATCGTCGTCAAGCGATTCGCCGAGCCTTAGCCGATCTTCATAAATCGGCTTTAGCTTCTCTTTCGGTCCCGCGTATTTTCATCCACATAGCGGACCGCCGCCTTCAAGTACGCTTGCGGCGCGTCTTCCTGCCCGCCCTCTCCTTCCGCGCGCGCCGCATTCCACCATGCGCTGCTGATGCCCATCTTATGCTTGGTCTTGAGTCAATCGCGCCGCGACTTTTCCTCTTCCGGTCCTTCTTTCTTCACCAGCGCCATCCACTCTTCCAGCGAACGCCCCGTTTTCTCCTTCAGCTCATCAACCCACTTCTGCACCATGGCAACGCCTGGATGTACGCCATACAACGAAGCGGTTCTTGCCGCCTTTGCAATCGCTATGGCAATCTCGCCTGCCGATTCTCCACCGACGCATTCCTCTGCTGCGCTTCTATGGTCGTGTGAAATACCCGATGCGTTCGAGCACTGCCCTGACGATCAACGGCAGCGCCACCGTGGCATCATCGAAGACTTCGGCGAAGCGCCCACCTTCTTCCGGCGGGACAAACTTGCCCCAAGAAACGGCTTCCGTGTACGTGCTGCCGCTGAGGCCGCCCCAATGGACCGGCTCCGGACAAATGCGCACGCCGTAGTTGTAGCGCTTCAGCGGGATTTTCTTGTAGCCGCGCCGCGCAAGCAGTTCCGCGTAAACGCCGAATTGTTGTGACCAATTGCGAGGGACGCCGCCGCCCACCGTTAAAATCCCCATGCGTTTCGTGGCCAGCATGGTGTCGGCAAATTTCTCAAAATCCTCGAAGGGATCGAAACGCAGCAGCGGGCGCTTTTCTTGCTGCCGGGCGATCTTGTGCAGCGCGAAGTCGATGCCCAGCTCGGAATCGCTGAATGCCGGAACAAAAATGGGAACGTTGTGCTCGAAAGCGGATTTTAGGATTCCCCGCCCCGGAAAGCTTTTGTGCAGATACTCGCCGATGCGGCGGTGGATTTTCCAACTGCAAGCGATGTCTTCCGCTTCCCACTCATTGAAGACGTGGTCCATTACCTCTTCGACGTGATCGAGGTTCGTCTCCGGCTCCAGCGAATCATAAACGCGGTTGTACCCGGCTTGGAAAAGTTCGCTGTCACCCATCTTGGGGTTGTAGCGAAAATGAGAGTAACCCGCGGCTTCGACCAGCCCGTGCGCCATGAGCGCGCCGGTCGAAACGATGGCCTTGACAACGCCTGATTCGATAAGGTCGCAGAAAATGAGTCCCATTTTGCCGACCGTCAGGGCGCCGGATAGCGTCATCACCACAAAGCAATCCTTATCGCTCGCCATCGCTTCAAACACATCGGCGGCGTCGCCGATCTGCCGGCCGGTGAACGCCGTGTCGCCCATGGCGCGAACCAGTTCGTCGACGGTGCGGCATTTGGATAAGTCCAGCGGGAACATCGGCCGGAGTTTGTCCTTCACTGGATCGTGGAGCACTCTCCCGGTCACAGTTTTTTCTCGCCGCTTCGCCATCGCGTCTCCTCAACTGCCGATGAATCGCACGCTGCAAATAAATTTCCGCTTTGCGAATAAAATGCTAAAACGTCTCGCGGATTGATAGTACAAATACAGCGCAAAGGATAATACAAAACACGCTCAAATATTTGTTTTTCGCTCATGCTAAACTAAAAATTATGGCAAACAAATTTACCATCGGACTCGTGCAGATGAAATGCACGGCGAACGCGGACGAGAATCTAGCGCGGGCCGCGGAGAAAATCCGCGAAGCGGCCGCGCGCGGCGCTCAAATCATTTCGCTGCACGAACTATTTCACGGCGAATATTGTTGCCGCACGGAAGACCCGGAGCTTTTCAACATGGCCGAGTCCGTGCCCGGACCAACGACCGAAATCTTGACGCACATTGCAAAGGAAAAGAAAGTCGCGTTGGTCGTCTCTCTTTTCGAGCGACGAGCTCCCGGCGTTTATCACAATTCCTGCGCCGTCCTGGATGCCGACGGCTCTTTCCTCGGCAAATATCGAAAAATGCACATCCCCGACGATCCGCTGTATTACGAAAAGTTTTATTTCACGCCGGGTGATCTCGGTTTTCCCAATTTCGACACCAGGTATGCGCGCATCGGGGTGCAAGTCTGCTGGGATCAGTGGTATCCGGAGGGATCACGAATCACCGCGCTCGGCGGCGCCCAGGTGATTTTTTATCCGACGAGTATTGGCTGGCACCCGCACGAAAAATCGCAATTCGGCGCCGCGCAGCTCGAGGCGTGGCGAACTATCCAGCGCGGGCACGCCATCGCGAATGGCGTGTACGCCGCCGTGGTCAACCGTGTCGGATTCGAAGGCAAACCCGAAAAGGGTGACCCGGGATTGGAGTTCTGGGGAAATTCCTTTGTCGCCGATCCCTTCGGCCAGGTGATCTCTGAAGCCTCCAACGCCAAAGAAGAAATCCTTGTCGTCGAATGCGACCCCGCAAAGAGCGAGGAAACGCGCCGCAACTGGCCATTTCTCCGCGACCGCCGCATCGACGCCTATCAACCCATCCTGAACCGCTGGCTGGACAAAAAATAATATTGCCTTGCTCAATCGATTCGACCTTTTCCTTAAATTCGTTTTCCCAATGAAGACACCGCCGCAAAGCAAAACGCCGCACGCGCTGGGCTTCCACATGCCCGCCGAATGGGAACGCCACGAAGCGACCTGGCTCGGCTGGCCGCACGAGCTGACCGATTGGCCCGGAAAATTTGCGCCCATTCCGTGGGCGTTTGGCGAAATCGTGCGGCACTTGGCAAAGGTTGAGCGAGTTTTTCTGCTCGTGGAAAATCGCGAATCCGAATCCCGCGTCCGCACGATTTTGAAGAAGGCAGGCGCCAATCTCGATGCGGTCGATTTCTTCCGCGTGCCGACAGATCGAGGGTGGATGCGCGACTCAGGTCCCATTTGCGTTCACAACGAAGCCGGAGAAGTTGCGTATAACCATTTTGTATTCAATGGCTGGGCGAAGTACAAGAATCACAAGAACGATGCAGCCGTGGTCACGAAAGCCAATCAGAAACTCAAGCGCCGTTTATGGCGACCCATTCACAAGGGCCGCCGCGTCGTCCTCGAAGGCGGAAGCATCGATGTCAACGGTCGCGGAACTTTATTGACTACGGAAGAGTGCCTTCTAAGCAAAGTGCAGGAAAGAAATCCGGGTTTCACCAAAGAGGATTACGCGCAGGTCTTCCGCGAATATTTCGGCGTGACCAATGTTCTCTGGCTGAAGAATGGAATCGCCGGTGACGACACCCACGGCCATGTGGACGACCTCGCGCGGTTCGTGAATCCCGCAACGGTCGTAACCATTTTGGAAAACGACCCAAAGGATCCCAACTATGCCGCCCTTCAAGAGAATCTCGCCCTGCTGAAAACCATGAAAGATCAGGACGGCCGCGCGCTTCGCGTGGAGACGCTGCCGATGCCAGCACCTGTCTATTTCGACGGGCAGCGGCTTCCCGCGAGTTACGCGAATTTTTACATTGCCAACAAGATCGTGATCATGCCCACTTTTAATGACCCTAACGATCGCGTTGCGCTCAATACACTTGCGGGATTGTTTCCAGATCGTGAAGTGGTGGGAATCGCCTGCCGCGATCTCGCGCTGGGTTTGGGGACCTTGCACTGCATGACGCAGCAGCAACCGGCTTCCCAGTAGCGCAGCCTTTCCTTCGCGCTTCAGCGATTGTCTAAACCGAAAACTCAGATACAATCCTTGCTCCCAAAGGAGGCCTCATGTTCGCCGCACAAGTGCCTACACAAAGGACAGTCGGAATCTGGTTCGAATCGCACGGCTTCGTCTCCTGGCTTCTCCTTGGCCTGATTGCCGGTTGGCTCGCGGGAAAAATTGCGCGCGGCCGCGGTTTCGGCTGCATCACGGACATTGTCCTGGGACTGATCGGGTCCTACCTCGGCGGCTGGATTTTCACGAAACTGGGAATTTTCGGCGGGGGCTTTTTGTACTCGCTGGCGGCCGCCACCCTGGGCGCCGTGATTCTCGTCTCTATCGCGCACCTTTTCAGCGGCTCGGACCGCTGAGGCGTCCGCATTCTGCAACCTCGAGCAACAGCGTTCTCGGGGCGTGGCTGTCTGGCGTCCTGTGATACGATTCTCATTTGCGTCCCGGAGTTGACGCCTCATTGAGCAAGTCCTCGCAATCCCTCACGGCTATCCCCCTTGGCGGTCTCGGCGAATTCGGCATGAACATGATGGCGCTGCGGCTCGGTGACGAGATCATGGTCATCGATGCGGGCATGATGTTCCCGGAGTCGGAACTCCTGGGCGTCGATCTGGTCATTCCCGACATCACCTACCTGAAACAGAACCGCACGCAGGTTCGCGCGATCGTGCTGACGCATGGCCATGAAGATCACATCGGGGCACTCCCGTATATCCTGCGCGATTTGAATGTTCCCGTGTATGGAACTCGTTTTACTCTCGCACTCGTGAAAAAACGCCTCGATGAAGCGGGGCTGGTGGAGTCGACCACGCTTCGCGAAGTAATTCCCGGGCGGCTGGTGGAGATCGGGCCGTTTGAAGTTGAGTTTATTTCTGTGACGCACAGCACGGTGGATTGCGTGGCGCTGGCGATTCGAACGCCGCTCGGCGTGGTCATCCACACGGGCGATTTCAAAATCGATCAGACCCCCGTGGGCGGTGCGTCGTTCGATTTGCATTCCTTCGCCAAGTATGGAAATGACGGCGTGCTGGCGCTGTTCAGCGATTCGACGAACGTGGAGCGCCCCGGATTTACGCCGTCGGAGCGGGCCATCGTTCCACGCATCGAGGAACTGTGCCGCTCGGCGCCGCGGCGGGTGATTTTGTCCTGCTTCGCTTCGTCCATTCATCGCATTCAGCAGGTCATCGACATTGCTTCGCGGGTGAACCGAAAAGTGGCGTTCGTCGGGCGCAGCATGGTCGACAACGTGGAGATTGCGCATTCTCTCGAACTGCTAAGCATCCCCGACGGAATGGTGGTGCGGCCGCAGGACATTCGCGGATTCGATCCCAAGCGCATCATTATTTTGGCCAGCGGAACCCAGGCCGAGCCGATGTCGTCACTCTCACGGATCGCGGTGGACAATCACCGCTTCGTTTCCGTGGATGAAAACGACAGCGTGATTCTCTCCGCGCGCATCATTCCGGGGAACGAAAAAGCCATTTTCCGGATGCTGGACCATATGTTCCGGCGGCGCGCCCTGGTTTATTATGACAATTCAGCGGGTATCATCCACGTTTCGGGCCACGCCAGCCAGGAAGAGCAGAAAATGCTGCTGCAACTCGTGAAACCGAAATACTTCATCCCGGTACACGGGGAGTACCGGCACCTGTTCCGGCACGCCGCGCTGGCGCATCAGCTGGGAGCCGTCTCACAGGAAATTCTGCTCGTCGAGGACGGGCGGCCGATCGAATTCACGGAGGAGGGCGCACGCCGTCTCGACCCGGTGACGGCTGGCCGCGTGTGCGTGGATTCCGGCTCGCTGGAAGAAATTGAAGAAGTTGTGATTCGCGACCGCAAGCATCTTTCCGAAGACGGCATCGTCGTACCCATCATCGCCATCGATAAGCACACCGGCAAAATGGAATCGCATCCGGAAATCGTGACGCGGGGCCTGATGAGCGACAACGGCCAGGAATTGATCGTGGGCGCACGGCTGGTGATTATGAAGACGGTCGAGGAATCCAATGCCGAGGAAAAATCCGACTGGGGCGTCATCAAGGAAAAGATTCGCGTCGACCTGAAGCGCTACATCAACAAGCAGACTTCCAAGCGGCCGCTGATTCTTCCCGTCATTCTCGAAGTCTAGCTGCTCACCATATGCGCGCGTCGAAATATCCAGCCCTTATTGAAATCGTGTGGCCACATCCGCGAGCGCGGTTTCCGGCAGAGAGCGCTCGGAGTCAACAAGAGCGGAACCGGGGGAGACGGCATTCGCGTTGTAACCATCCAAAGGGGTGCAAGAAGCCTCCTTGGTAGTTTCACGGTCGAGCTTGGTATATTCCTTCCGGCCATCCAACCCAACCCCTCGTGTGGCCAACGCTAGCGGTGCCGGAGTTTCCGCGGGCTTATGAATGTTCCGTTAACGGACGGCTGACTAGCATCGCAGGCCTTAAAGACACCTGGTGGAAGAGCGATGACCTCGGGCGTTCTCGGAAATCAAATTGCTGTTTGATCGGCATGGCTGGAGTTTCCTGGACCACTGAGGCGGCATCGCAAGAATAGTTGAAAACCTGCGAGCGACGTCCGATTGTGGGCCGCCAAGTAGGAGCTGCGCGCTCATCGACGCCATAGCTATTCTTCACGTTGCAGGGCAAGGAGAAGGTGCGCACTCGATGCTGCAGAGTTTTTATGCGGACCTGAAGAGACGAAACATCAGCACCGGGGCGGCTCTGGATCTTGCAAGCCGTTTGAACATTACACTTTCCACCGGCTGAGCCAGAATACGCTACAATTCAAATTCTTTGGACCTGTAAGTGGCTGCCCCTACCATGGCCCACGAAGGACCCAACCGAGCCGCATTCACGTTCATCCTCATCATGGTGGCATTTGATTTTCTGGCGTTCGGCATCATTGTGCCCGTGCTCCCCGACTTGATCCGCAGCTTTGAAGGTGGTGACTTCGCCCGCGCTTCAGCCATCACCGGCTATTTCGGATTCGCCTGGAACGCCATGCAGTTTATTTTCTCGCCCCTCCTGGGCGCCTGGTCGGATCGCTTCGGTCGCCGCCCCGTGATCCTCATCTCCTGTTTTGGCCTGAGCATCGACTACGTTTTTATGGCTCTCGCTCCGTCGCTCCGCTGGCTGTTTGTCGGCCGGATCATATCCGGCATTACCGCTTCCAACGTGGCCACAGGTTTCGCTTACATCACCGATGTCACTCCACCGGAAGAACGGCCCCAAAAGTTCGGCTTGATCAGTGCTGCCTTCGGCCTCGGCTTCGTCATCGGTCCTGCCGTGGGCGGGTATCTTGGCAATGTCAATCTGCGGTTTCCTTTCTGGGCTGCCGCCGTGCTGAGTCTCGCCAATGCTCTCTATGGCTTATTCATCCTTCCGGAATCGCTCCCGCCGGAACGCCGATCCAAATCCGCCTGGCTCATGGGCAATCCTCTGGGCTCGATGAATCTCTTCCGGTCGCATCGAGAACTCGCGGGCCTGGCCATCGTCATGACACTCTACTATCTTGCGCACCAGTCTTTACAAACCGTCTACGTCCTCTATACCGAGTATCGCTACGCCTGGAACCAGCGCGACATTGGCTTTTCACTCGCAGTGGTAGGCGTCTCCGCGGCCGTGGTGTCCGGCGTCCTGGTTGGCCCGTTCGTGAAGCACTTTGGGGAACGCCGCAGCCTGCTTTCCGGCCTGTTCTTCGGCGTCCTCGGCTTCGCGGGTTTTGCGCTCGCCAGCCGCGGATGGATGATGCTTGCCGTCATACCGTTCATTGCCCTCTGGGGCATCGCCGCTCCTGCCACGCAATCGTTGATGTCGCGACATGTCGACCCCTTTTCGCAGGGTAAGTTGCAAGGGGCGATCAACTCACTCCGCGCGATCACGGGTATGGCCGGCCCGATCCTCTTCACTCAGGTGTTTGCGCTGGCCATCTCGCCTGGCGGCGGCTTTCACCTACCCGGTGCTCCGTATTTCCTGGCGGCCGTGCTTCTCTTCTCCAGCCTCATGATGGCCGCCAACGTGACGCGGCCGAGCGAAGCCGCAGCAGCCTCTTCTCAAGCAGCCACGGACATCAACGCGGCGAAGTGAGTAAGAGAGGTCCCTTCCGGCATGGTCGGGCAGGCGGGGTTGACGTGGTTCCTAGCATTTGAAGAGAGCCCCTTCACTCCCGATGGTCCCGACCAGGTCAGGACTCACAGAGGACGCTCGTCGTTCAGGACAGACACCCTTCATCGGGTGTCTGGTTAACCAAACGCTGGCGGGCCAAACGAAAGCCCTTGATCTTGCGCTACGCCACCCACTTCATGGTGAGTTTCTTGCGCTTCTTGGCGCAGTCGAGAAGATAGAGATCGATCAACCTCTGGTACGGAAGGCCGGTTTCGTCGGCCAGGCCTTTGAAATAGTCCACGACCTCAGGACTCAAGTTGATTCCGACGGCCTTTTTATTGTCGGCGCAGGGGTTTTTGAGCTCTTTCAATTTGGAAAAGTCATATGCCTTCTTCATAAAATCGAACCTCCTTCTTGGTTGCCTTCCTTGCAGAAATGATTCGAACCATGGAATCGGTGTCCCGTTAACAGTGAACGGCGACCACGCATTCTTGCTGCTGAATTCACACCGAGGAGGATGAAGCGGTGCCCTCCCTCGGAGTTCTCCGGATCAAAGAACAGGCGCGCATGGGGATCGTGGAAAACGCTCTGGGCTTCTTCAAACCAAACTCCGTGCTTGGTCCGATCGCCCCTATCCTTTCGTCCCAATCGAAGCGGGGATATCTAGACACGAGAGAGATGGCAAAGGGGCGAAAGGAAGCTGTATGCCAGGCGGCTATAGGATAGGGCCCAAGCTGCCCTTGAGGGAGGAACACAGCCAGGATTCATCGCGCAAAGAGCACGCGATGGAGAAGAGGTTGGCTACGCCACAAAAAGCGAGAAATGCCGGGCTCCCAACAAGATGGGGTCGGGCCGCCTCCGGGCCATGACGAACGGTTGTTCGGGGTAGGTGGGGTGGAGTCATGGTCACGGAGGCGACCGACTGTCCCGTGCGAGCATGCTCTATCACGGTTCCGGTCGCCGCAATCGAGCGTTCACCCTAATTTCGTGTCAGGTGTTTCCCCTAGTGGCCGACTGAGGCCCAAGTTCTGGTATGAGCAATGAAGTTCCGCTCCGGGATGGATACGCGGGCCGCCATTTCTATTGTGGCTTCTGATCGGGCTTTCTCACTGGCTTCGCGTCGAGGCACGGGAGAACGCCGACTTGGCTGGCAGGAGTTTGATACCTAATTTCGCCGGAGGGATCTTGAATTCCGGTGAGCCGCCACTGTTGGGGCTCGGCGGAAGAGGCTACGAAATCCAGCTCGACGGCCAAGGCGTAGTCATTCCTGATGACCAAGCGCCTCGTGACCGTGGGCTGGGTGGTCTGGGTCTCGTCCAAGACGGGATGCCCACACAGGGCGATAGCTTTGTCGGGAGTCATGCCCTGGAGAACACTTTCCTGATGCTGCTCCTTGGCCTTTTGCCTCCAGCGCGGCGAATTCATCACCACGGCCGCGGCCGTCACGATGACGACGCCAAGGACCACCACTGCTGCAGTCATCTTGTTCTCGGGCTTCATGTTTGACAAGAGAATATCACTGAAGAAGCTAGCTTTGACGGTGAACTCAACTGTGCCATTGCCCTAATCGCTGAGGCACGATAACGCTGGTATCGCGAACTTCCCTCCTTAATCCAAGTGCTAGCAGTAGCCCGCGCGCATCGGCGGCCGGGCTACTGGAAAGAGCGGCGATAACCCTTTAGACGTCCTTGCCTCCATCCGTCCGCGGGTATAGGCTTCTTCCTTGCAGCATGCTCGCGCCTGGCGGGGCTTGAGGGGTCTTGCTCCGCACCCACCTTCTGGCAGAGCACCATCTAATAAGGAGGAATTCAAAAATGGCTACCGCAACGACAGTGATGGAACGGAATGTCAAGATTGGCCCGACAAAACTTCTGATCAACGGGAAATGGGTGGACAGCGCTTCGCGAAAAACGTTCGCGACGATCAATCCGTCGACGGGTGAAGTAATTACGCAAGTGGCGGAGGCCGACGCGGCGGATGTGGACAAGGCGGTGGCGGCAGCGCGCGCGGCGTTTGACAAGGGGCCGTGGCGAAAGATGAGTGCTTCGCAGCGCGGCGTATTGATGAACAAGCTGGCGGACCTGATCGAGAAACACGCCGATGACCTGGCGCAGCTTGAGTCACTGGACAACGGCAAGCCGTACCACGTGGCTCGGGCGGCCGATCTTCCGCTGACCATCGCGTGCTACCGCTACTACGCGGGCTGGGCGGACAAAAATCAGGGGAAGACGATTCCCGTTAGCGGCAATTATTTTACGTACACTAAGCACGAGCCCGTGGGTGTGGTGGGGCAAATTATTCCGTGGAATTTTCCGCTGCTGATGCAGGCATGGAAACTTGGGCCGGCCCTGGCCTGCGGCTGTACCGTGGTGATGAAGCCGGCAGAGCAGACACCGCTGACGGCACTGCGTGTGGGCGAATTGATGCTGGATGCGGGGTTCCCTGAAGGCGTGGTGAACTTGCTGCCCGGCTACGGACCAACGGCCGGTGCGGCGATAGCGCGGCACATGGACGTGGACAAAGTGGCGTTCACGGGATCGACAGAAGTGGGCCACTTGATCATGCGCGCGGCGGCCGATACCAACCTGAAGCGCGTGACCCTGGAACTCGGCGGAAAAAGCCCGAACATCGTGTTTGCCGACGCGGACATGGACCAGGCCATCGAGGGCGCACATTTTGCGCTTTTCTTCAACCAGGGACAGTGCTGCTGCGCGGGGTCGCGTCTGTACGTCGAGGAGAAAGTTTACGACCAGTTTGTGGAGAAGAGCGTGGCGCGTGCGAAGAAGCGCACCGTCGGCAATCCCTTCGACAAGAACACCGAGCAGGGACCGCAGGTAGATCAAGACCAGTTCAACAAAGTGATGAGCTACATTGACGCCGGGAAGAAGGAGAAGGCCAAGCTGGTGACCGGCGGCAACCGCGTGGGCGATAAGGGCTACTTCATCGAGCCAACGGTGTTTGCCGACGTGCAAGACAACATGAAGATCGCGCAAGAAGAGATCTTCGGGCCGGTCATGACCATTCTCAAGTTCAAGGACCTAGACGAGGTCGTGGAGCGCGCCAACAAGACCATGTATGGACTCGCGGCGGCGGTCTGGACGAAAGACATCACCAAGGCGCATGCCATCGCAGACAGAGTGCGGGCGGGAACGGTGTGGGTGAATTGCTACGACGTGTTCGACGCGGGTGCTCCGTTCGGCGGCTACAAGCAGTCGGGAATCGGGCGCGAACTCGGCGAATACGGATTGGCGAATTACACCGAGGTAAAGACCGTCACCATCAAACTATGAGCGAACCGACAGGGCTCGAAGCACCCGCAGGGGCACGATTTATCGTGCCCCTGCGTTTTCTTGCGGCTGCTGGGGCGCTGGCAGCATCGTACTTTTTCGTGGCACAAGCCGGTTATGGGCAATCCAATTCAGAATCGGGCATTGCGCAGCGTCACCTACAACATTTGCGCCATGGAATTAATTTGAGCGAGTGGTTTGCGCAGGTTTACGACCAGAAGGGCTACACCAAGGAACACTTTGAAACGTGGAATACCGCGCAGGATATCGCGCTCATTAAATCGATGGGATTCGATCACGTGCGGTTGAGCGTGAATCCCCAGCCGATGTTCCGGCGCGGACAGGCCGACCGAATTCCTGCGGATTATTTGGGGTATCTCGACAGTGCGCTGCAGATGATCCTCGACCGTGGACTGGCCGTCATTATTGACGTTCATCCCGAAAGTGACTTCAAACAGAAACTCGTTGCGGAGGATAGCTTTGTCGAACAGTTCGAGGATTACTGGCGTCAGCTCGCACGGCATTATTCTTCCACGAATCCCGACCTCGTTTCCTTCGAGATTCTGAACGAACCGGAATTTCACGATCGCTATCGGTGGCAGGGAGTTCAATCGAAGCTGGCGGTGGCGATTCGCGAAGGGGCGCCGCAGCATACGATTATTGTTGCGGGAGCGTACTGGTCTTCGGAGAATGAGCTGTTGTTTTTCGATCCTTTGCGAGATTCGAACATCATCTACAACTTTCATTTCTACGATCCGCACATCTTCACGCACCAAGGCGCGACCTGGAGCACGAATTACGTGCACTACCTGAAAGAACTGCCGTATCCTTCGACTCCCGAGAATGTGCAGCAGGCCGCTGCGCTCCTGCCTGATGCGGTGAATCGTTTGCAAGCGATTCATTACGGACTAGACCGCTGGAACGCCTCGCGCATCGACGGCGAAATCGGCCAGGTGGCCGCGTGGGCTAAGCGCTGGAAGGTGCCTGTTACCTGCAACGAGTTTGGCGTCTATCGTAAAGCAGCGAATCCGCAGGATCGCGCGGCGTGGATTTCCGACGTGCGCACGACGCTGGAAAAATATTCCATCGGCTGGACGATGTGGGATTACAGCGGCGGCTTCGGCGTGGTGAGGAAACAAGACGGACAACCCGTGCCTGATGAAGTGACCGTGAAAGCGCTCGGGCGAATCATGCCGCCAGCGAGCCACTAGAAGTGCGGGGTGGCGCTATTTCGAGAAGGCCCTCTCCAAGCTCACAGACAAACCTGCGAATGGGCGTTCTGTTCTACAATCCCGCCATGGCGTTCACGCTCCGTTCGTACGAGCCGCACGATTTCGCCGCGCTGCATAAACTGGACCAAGCGTGCTTCCCGGCAGGAATTTCCTACTCGAAGACGACATTGCGCTACTTTTTGACGCTGGCGTCAGCGGACTGCGTCGTCGCGGTGGAGGGAATTCACGTCGCTGGCTTCGTCCTGTCGGAAGAGAACCCGCCATTGGCGCACATCATCACGCTGGATGTAGACGAGCGGCAGAGGAGGAACGGTGTCGGGACCGCCCTGCTACAACGGCTGGAGTCGAATCTTTCCGCGCGGGGAGTGCGGTCGGTTTTGCTGGAGACCGCCATCGACAACGAAGCGGCGGTTGCCTTCTGGCAACGCCACGGCTATCGTATCGAAGCGACTTTGAAGCGCTATTATTTGGGCCGCCTTGACGCTTACGAGATGCGCAAGCTCTTGCTGCCGCCCGCGTCTAAAACCGATAAGCGTCCGGGAGAAAAGAATTGAATGATTACGTCGTGTCCCTGCTGTTAGGAATCGTTGAAGGGCTGACGGAATTTTTGCCCGTGAGCTCGACGGCACATCTGCGGCTGTCGGAAGCGCTGCTGCATATCGATCTTGCCAGCGGCTACTGGAAGATGTACTCGATCGTGATTCAGCTCGGCGCCATTCTCACGCTGCCGATCTATTTCTGGCAGCGCTTCGTCAAACTCATGTCTACGTTTCCGAGAGGTGAACGCGGCGACCGCACTTTCCTGACTCACCCACTCAGCCTGGTGCTGATGGCTTTCGTTGTGACCTCTGTCCCGTCTCTATTGTTGATCAAGATCATCGGTAAGCACCTTGAAAGCCCTTATGTTATCGGGACCTCGCTGCTCATCGGCGGGATCGGCATGTGGATTGTGGACGAGTTGAACTCCGAGTCGGAAACAGCGGGATTGGGCGCTACGGGAACGCGTATTCACACCTGGCACATGGAGGACATGAGCATGGCCCAGGCGATCTGGATAGGCGTCTGCCAGATTTTCTCGGCCGTCTTTCCGGGGACATCGCGATCGATGTCGACCATCGCAGGCGGCCAACTGGCCGGAATGTCGCGGGCATCGGCGCTGGAGTTTTCGTTCTTCTTGTCTTTTCCCACGATGGTCGCGGCGACGGGTTATACCCTTTTGAAGTCACTTCTCGGGAAGGGAGAGAATCCGGTTGGCGTGTCGCAGATTGACGCGCATGGATGGGTGGTATTGGCGATCGGGTTCGTGGTTTCGTTCGTCGTGGCCTATGGCTCGGTGGCATGGTTCATGGGATGGGTAAAGCGGCGCGGGTTCGCACCGTTTGCGCTATACCGAATTATTTTGGGCACGGCGGTTTTATATTGGGCATCGCGATTGGGGGGATAGCTGGCTACGGCATTCACCCTCCTTCTCTTGTGGTAATTGCAAACACGCACTTTGAAAGTATTTGTTATCGAAGGGCTTCCGTTTGGTATCATCGTGCTGTTCGGGAGGTCCTCCAGGCGGGATTACGCTAGCGCCAGCCCCCGCCGCGACACTCAGCCTTCCCCAAAAAGCTGAGGAGATTTTGTGCGTATTCTGACTCCAACTGGAAATAAACGGCTCAATGAGCTGGTAGGGTTTTTGTGTTTAACGGTGGCGCTGCTGATGGCGCTCGCGCTGCTAACATATAACCCAAAAGATGCAGCGTTTAACGTGAGTGCGCTGCCACCCGACGGCGGCGCAGCAAAAAACTGGATTGGCCCGGTCGGCGCGTATGGCGCGGATCTCTTTTTCCAAATATTCGGGTTTGCGGCATTTTTGCTGCCGGCGGCGATCCTGGTTCTAGGTTGGCGCTGGTTTCGGAGCCGGGCGATTGATTCGCAGGTGGCGACGCTCGCCGGATACGGATTGCTTCTCCTCTCTCTTCCTGCGCTAATTTCCCTTCTGTCTTTCATTCCCGCCATCCGCGGAGCCATACCCGCAGGTGGCTTTGTGGGAGCACTGGTTTCCAGCGGATTGCTGGCGAGCCTGAATCGGGGCGCATATCTAGTCGCTCCGGCCTTGCTGGTAGTTGCGATTTTCATGACGACTCGATTTTCTTTTGCGGGTGCGCACGCCTGGGCCAGCGGACCGAATGGGCCGATTGGAAAAGTGGAAAAGCTCGGTATTCTGCAGAAGGCCCAGGCGCGCTGGCATGCCTGGCGCGAAGAGCGCGAGCAGCGCCGCATGCGCCGTCGTGTGGAAGAGTCCCGCCTCTCGGGAAGAAAACCCGTTGCGCCGCAATTAATTGGAAAAGCCGAAGTATTGAATGAACTTCCCAAGACACTTCGAATTGCCGACGAGAGCAGCATTTTCAAGGGCCGGAGCGAAACCGAAGAAGAGGACGAGAAAGAGACAAAGGACGCGGCCCACAAGACGCCGATCTTCGGCCTCTATCGCGAAGCCGAGAAGACCGTGGCTAGAAAAGCCGGCGAGCCCAAGATTACGAAGGGCACTCCGAATTACAAACTTCCGTCCCCTTCCCTGCTCCGCGAGGGCGAGCGCAGCCAGAAGCTCGATGAAGACGAGCTGAAACTGCGCGCGCGGGCGATTGAAGCAAAATGCCTTGAATTTGACGTGCAAGGGCGCGTGACGCAAATCAATCCCGGACCGGTGGTTACGACGTTCGAATTCAAACCGGAAGCGGGCATCAAGTACAGCCGGATT
Organism: Acidobacteriota bacterium; assembly: GCA_003224525.1. Classification (GTDB taxonomy): domain Bacteria; phylum Acidobacteriota; class Terriglobia; order Acidiferrales; family UBA7541; genus Acidiferrum. The sequence continues at coordinate 39,548 of QHZB01000060.1, forward strand.
ACCGGGCTGACCGAGGATCTTTGCCTTGCGTTGCAGGCGGAATCCATCCTGATCGAGCGCATCCCCGGTAAATCAACCATTGGCATCGAAGTTCCGAATGACAGGCGGCAGACGATTGCGCTGCGGGAAATCATCGAGACGCCGGAGTTTATCAATTCCCCGAGCAAGCTGACGCTGGCGATGGGGCGCGACTTGCACGGCCGGATTCGCGTGACGGACCTCGCGGCCATGCCGCACTTGCTGATCGCCGGTTCCACGGGCACCGGCAAGAGCGTGTTCATCAACTCGCTGATGATGTCGATCCTCTACAAAGCGAGTCCAGATGAAGTGAAGCTGGTGCTGGTTGATCCGAAACGACTGGAACTGAATCTTTACGAGAACATTCCCCACTTGATCGCGCCGGTGGTGACCGATCCGAAGATCGCCTCCAACGTGCTGCGGAATGCGACGCGCGAAATGGAGAACCGCTTGAAGCTGCTGGCGCAGCGCGGTGTTCGAAACATCGACCAGTACAACCGCACGTTCAAGAAGGAGCAATCGCTCTCGCTCTTCGACAATCTGGAAGAGACCGAGCACAAGCCACTTCCCTACTTGATCATCGTGATCGATGAGTTGGCCGACCTGATGATGGTGGACACCAACAACGTGGAAGAATCGATCACCAGGCTTGCCCAAATGGCCCGCGCTGTGGGTATCCACTTAATTCTCGCAACGCAGCGGCCCTCCGTGGACGTGATCACCGGTTTGATCAAGGCGAACTTCCCTGCCCGCATTTCGTTTCGCGTGGCCAGCAAAGTGGACTCGCGCACCATCCTCGATTCGAACGGCTCGGAATCGCTGCTGGGAAAAGGCGACATGCTCTATCTGCCCGCCGGCTCGGCGCGGCTCCATCGCATTCACGGCCCGCTGGTGACGGAAGATGAAATCACATCCGTCTGCGACTTCTGGCGTGAGCAGGCCCAGGCGAAGTACCAGGAAGAGTTGCTCGCGGCCCCAAAGGATGAGAGCGGCAAGGCCGAAGGAGCGGCCGCCGGCGATCCCGACGGCGGCGAAGATGTCGACGACCATCTCTACCAGGACGCGATTCGCGTGGTCTGCGACGCCGGCCGCGCTTCCACTTCCACGTTGCAGCGCCGGTTGCGAATTGGCTACGGGCGCGCGGCACGCCTGATCGACCTTATGGAAAAGGACGGCATCGTCGGTCCGCCCGACGGAACTAAACCGCGCGAGGTCCTGAAAAACCGCAGCTGGATGAAAGAGTTCGACGATTCCGCGCATTAAGAGAATGTTTCCGGTGTTCAGTGTTCCGTATCCAGTCCACCCATAAGAGGGTCCACCATGAGGAACCAGCCATCGCAACGTTCCTAATCGGACTGGCAGTGGCATCAACGCCCGGGCCGCTGCAGGGGCAACAGTTCGAGTACGCCAAGCAGGCGGAGTTTGACGAAAAGGGAAACATCTACGTGAGCTCAGATCAAGGGAAGCTCATTTGGGTGGGAGATACGAAGCATTGCTCGGAAGCTCGTGTCGCCAACGATCAACAGACGGTTGGGTGTCGAGCAATGCAAGGTCAGGAGCACAGCAACTCTTTGCCGTCGCTACAGTTGGAAATTTATCGAAAAGGTGGCCATAAGGAAATCATTCAACCGGGAGCACTGATTCTGGAATGGCATTTTTGGAAAGACGGTAAAGAGATAGCTGTCTATTATGGAGCGCAATTCACCAGGGAACATATGGTCTGTACGATACAGCAACCGCTCGCCTGATCGAGAAACTGGCCGAGCCATCCGACGAGAGATTGCTTCCTGAATGGGCTAAGGGCCAGGCGCTGATACGAGACGAGTCTGTTCCCATGTCCGCTGCCCTCAACGAAGAGCGAACGAAATGGATCGGGAAGATCTTAAGGTTAAGGCAAATCAGCACGATCGAGCCCGGCATGCGCAGGAGCGACTTGCTCAGAGTATTTAAAACGGAAGGCGGTCTTTCGAATCCAACACAGCGAACGTATGTGTACATCGAATGTTCGTACATCAGAGTAAGCGTTCGCTTCAAGGCAGCGACTACCGAAAGTCCGGGGCTGGGGGAAAACCCGGACGATATTATCGAGTCCATCTCACAACCGTATCTGGGATGGAGTGTAATGGACTAAACAGTTCAGCGAGAACTTACGCACTTTCCGTCCCATCCCACAAGCCGAATTGACAGTGCTGGCTATCGTCTCTAAAATTGAAAAGTTCAGTAAAGCCGGGGTAGCTCATTGGTAGAGCGCCGCCCTGAAAAGGCGGGCGTAGCCAGTTCGATTCTGGCCCCCGGCACCAGTTTTGTTTTTTCTTCGCCACACTTCTCACCTCCGCCCAGGTAGACTAAATTTGCGCCTTGGTGCAAATCCAGCCTCCGCAACCATACGAATTTGTGAGTTGTCGCCCTAGAGATTTGAGTTGAGAGAATTGCACCTGGCAACCCCACCTTCGACGAGGGAGGAACCTGCTGAGTAATCGACAGTTTCTTCTGGTCTGCCCGTAAGCTTACTGAGAAAGGCCGGCTCTTTTCACCAAGCCGGCAAAGCGGGGCTCAGTCACGCAGCTTGCGGATTAATTCCAGACCTGATGATCGCAGCACAGCCACAGCCGCAGAGACTGTAAGCTTCGTCTGTGAGTTCCGGACCACCGCGCTATAATT
>QHZB01000314.1:0-428 GCA_003224525.1 Acidobacteriota bacterium
CGGCGGGCTCGCTGGATTATGCGGTGGACGCGGGGATCGCCACGCAGGAGCCAGCGTTCGTGACCAAGTATGCGTTTCAATTGGCGCAGTCGTTTAATAATTTTTACCACAAGCACCATATTCTGTCGGAAGCGGATGAGCAGAAGCGGGCGTTTTTATTGCGGTTGACGGAGTTGGTGGAAGCTCAGTTGGTGCGGGCGCTGGGATTGTTGGGGATTGAGGCACCGGAGAAGATGTAACGTAATTATCCTGAGCCCTTATCTTTCTTCTTGCCGCTGAAAAGTGATTAAATTTTGTTTCTTGGCATCCGACTGCCGCACCCGCAAATAGAAGAGGCCGACTAGGGTTGCGAAGCTAAGAAGTATAATGAGGACATCTTTCATGCGGTCGCTCCTGCCCCCTCGGATCCAAGCTCGTAACCGAAGGTC
>QHZB01000314.1:464-6059 GCA_003224525.1 Acidobacteriota bacterium
AATAAGATAGGACGAGGTGGACGAGGGTGCGGAGAGCTACCCCGGTGGGGCCTTTGGCGAGCCAGGGCTTGGCGTCGTCGTTCCAGGCGGTGCCGGCGATGTCAAGGTGAATCCAAGGCGTGTCGCCGGTGAATTCCTTGATGAACATGGCGCCGGTAATAGCGCCGCCGCCTTTGCCGCTGCCGATGTTCTGGATGTCGGCGACGGTTCCCTTGATGAATTCGCGGTAGTCGTCGTCGATGGGCATCTGCCACATTTTTTCCCCGACGGCTTTGGAGCTGGCGAGAAGTTTGTCCGTGAAGGTTTGGTCGGAGCCGAAGACGCCGACGTTAACGTTGGCGAGCGCTACGACGATGGCGCCGGTGAGGGTGGCTGCGTCGACAAGATGCGTGGCGCCGAGCTGTTTGGCGTAATGAACGCCGTCGGCGAGGATGAGGCGGCCCTCGGCGTCGGTGTTGAGGACTTCGATGGTCTTGCCTGACATGGCGGTCTGGATGTCGCCGGGCTTTTGCGCTTTGCCGCCGGGCATGTTTTCGGTGGACGGAACGACGCAAATCACTTTGACGCTGGGCTTGAGAGCGGCGAGCGCGCGCATGACGCCAAGCATGGTGGCACCGCCAGCCATGTCGTACTTCATTTTTTCCATGCCGTCGGCGGGCTTGATGGAGATGCCGCCAGTGTCGAAGGTGACAGCTTTGCCGACGAGTCCGATTACCGGCGCGCCGGGCTTCAAATTCGCGGGGGTATAAGTGACGACCATGACGCGGGGCGGCTCGGGACCACCTTGGGCCACGCTGAGGAGCGCGCCCATCTTGAGATCGGCGATTTTCTTTTCATCTAGGATTTCGACCGAAAGCCCGGCTTCCTTGGCCATGGCTTCGGCCTTTTCTGCCAGGATGCGCGGCGTGAGCTTGTTGGAAGGTTCGTTGACGAGGTCGCGGGTGAAATTTTGCGCATCAGCTATGATGCGGCCTTTTGAGAGGCCTTTGTCTCCCGCAGCGCGCTCCGCGTCGGAAAAGCCAGCGACCAGGACAGTTTCGATGTTCTTGTCGTTTTTCTTGTCGGTCTTGTATTTGTCAGTTTCGAAATTCGCGGCGAGCGCGCCTTCGGCGATGGCTTGGGCGGTTTCTTCGATGGCGTGGCCCTCTCGAACGAGGAGAGCGAAGTTCTTGACGGAGCGCGCCTTCAGATATCGCAGGGCGGCGCCGACGATCTTGCGAAGCGCCGCGCCATTCCATTGCTCGCGCTTCCCCGCTCCGACGAGGAGCAAGCGTGCGGCCTTTAGGCCGGCGGGCACGTGGATCAAAGTGAATTCCAGCATCTTGCCGGTTAACTCCCCGCTTTTTGCGAGTTTGCGCAGCAGTCCACCAGAGGCTTGATCGATTTCCGCGACGCGGCCCTGAACGGGGTCGGTTTCTTCGAATACGTACGAAACCAGGGCGTCGGTTTCGAATGCAGCAAACGGCTTGGTTTCCAGCGTGATCAGCATGGTGCTCTATCGCCTCCGACTGTTATACATGGATTGTTCGACTTCCCTGCGAGCTTCCTTGGTGCGTTCGTCCTGGCGGCGGTCCCAGGACTTCTTGCCTTGTGCCAGAGCGATTTCGACCTTGGCGATGCCGTTGCGGAAGTAGATCCGCAAAGGAATGACGGTCAACCCCTTGGACTCGGTGCGGCCGGAGAGCTTGTCGATTTCCCGCTTGTGAAGAAGGAGCTTTCTCGATCCCAAAGGCTCGTGGTTCCACGGACCACCAGGTAAGTACTGTGCAATGTGTGCGTTAACGAGCCACGCACCGTTAGCTTTGAAATCGACGTAGGCATCGCGAATGTTGGCTTTGCCTTCGCGGAGGGCTTTGACCTCCGTGCCATGAAGGACTAGCCCGGCCTCATGTTTCTCAACAATAAGGTAGTTATACGAGGCGGCGCGGTTCTGTGCAACGATTTGCTCGCCGGACTTCGCGAACTTCTCTGTTTTTTTCGCAGGCTTGGCCACAAGTTTCCATCATAACTGCTGTGTTAAGACTTGTCACGGGGGCTCCAGGCTGGGCGCGGTCGCAGTTGAGCACTGTTATTTCATGCAAGACGGCCAACCTTAGCATCCTTGCCGCGCCTCTAAAGCGAATGTTAGACTGTTTAGGCTTCGTTTCGAGGCCTCGGAGAGTGCATGCGCCGCTGGGGAAGCCTATTCCTGTGTGTTGGTTTCGGACTGCTCGTCGCGGGCTGCCCGAAGGGCCAACCGGACTACAACCAAGGTAAGAAAGCGGAAACGATTCAAGATTACGACGCCGCGTTCGTCTACTATCAGAAAGCCGTCAAAGCAGACCCGTACAACGCGAATTACAAAATTAAGCTGAACCGGATACGCTTTGAAGCGAGCGAATTGCACGTTAAACACGGCGTTGAACTGCGGAAACAAGGCGACCTCCAGGGCGCCGCGGGCGAATTCCAAAGGGCGCAGGCGATGGATCCTTCGAGCCCGGTGGCGGACCAGGAGTTACGCAAGACGGTCGAGATGATCGCGGAGAAAAATCGCGCGGCCGATGCAGCGGCTGAGCCGCCGGTTGACCCGAACGAGGCGTCCCTGGCGGCATCGCCGCCGGAAATCAAGCCTCTCTCGCGAGCTCCCATTAATCTGAAAATGCCCAATCAGGAAGCGAAGATCATCTTCGACACGATCGGGAAACTCGCGGGGCTGACGGTGATTTATGACCCGGACTTCCCTGCCCGGCGGATCTCGGTGGAATTGAACAATGTGACGATGGAGCAGGCACTGGAAATCGTGTCGCTGGAGAGCAAGGCTTTCGTGAAGCCGGTGACGGAGAATATTATCTTCGTGATTCCGGATCAGCCACAAAAACGCCGCGATTACGAAGAGCAAGTAGTCAAGACCATCTATCTTTCGAACACCTTCCAGCCCCAGGACATTACAGAAATTATGACCGGGCTGCGCCAACTGCTGGACCTGAAGCGCATCCAGCAGCTGAACTCGCAAAATGCCATCATCGTCCGCGACACACCGGACAAGCTGCTGCTCGCAGAGAAGATCATTCACGACATCGACAAGGCCAAGCCTGAGGTGGTGGTGCAAGTCGAAGTGCTGGAGGCTCGCACCGATCGCCTGCGGGACCTGGGCATCCTTCCCGGGCAAACTGCCAGCATCGCAATCAACCCAAACAACACCACCAGCAGCAGTTCCTCGACGACGACGACCACCGCCGCAACCACTCTAAACCAACTGCGCAACCTGACTGGAAACGCTTACGCCGTTACCTTGCCGAGCCTGACGGCGAACGCCGTCCTGAGTGATACGAACACTAGGATTATCCAAAACCCGGAAGTTCGCTCGGTGGACGGCCAGACCGCCAAACTGCGCATCGGCGACCGCATCCCTATCGCAACAGGCAGCTTTCAGGCGGGTGTAGGCGTCGGGTCAACCGGCGGCGCAGGCTTTGTAAACCCACTGGTGAATACGCAATTCACGTATCTGGATGTTGGCGTGAATATAGACCTTACGCCTCGCGTGCATCCGAACCGCGACGTCAGCCTGAAATTGAAAGTGGAAGTCTCTTCGCATACCGGCGATCAGGCAATTGGCGGGATCACGCAGCCCATCATCAGCCAGCGGGTCATCGAGCATGACATCCGTCTGAAGGAAGGCGAGGTCAGTATTCTTGGAGGCCTGGTCCAGCGGACCGACAGCAAAACCTTAGAAGGCTGGCCGGGTCTCGCCAAGCTCCCCCTGCTGAGATATCTCTTCTCACATGACAAGAAGGACCACCAAGAGGATGAAGTGCTGATCGTCCTGACGCCCCGGATCGTGCGCATTCCCGAATGGACGAAGGCGAATTTGCGGCCGCTGTATTCAGGCTCCGAGACGAACGTGCAAGTGAAGCGGGAGAGCGAAATCCGCGCACCTGTGCAGCAACCGGCAACATCGCCACAAGCTCAGACGAATCAAAACATGGGGGCGGGAGTGCCGACGCCTGCGCCAGCGGCCGCGGCCAAGATTCGCTTCGAACCGCAGAGCTTGTCTTTGAAGGCTGGGCAGACGGCCACGATCGGCGTTGTAGTCGAGAACGTGAGTGACCTCTTCTCGATCCCACTTTTGCTGCAGTACAACCCAGCGGTAATCAGCGTGGAGGAAGTGCAGCACGGCGGGTTCCTCTCGGGCGGAACGCAGGAAATTGCTATCGTGCATCAGGTCTTTAAAGAGAAAGGGCAGGCGATTGTTTCCGCGACGCGCCGGCCGAACACGCCAGGGGTGAGTGGAAGCGGAACTTTGATCGGAATCGTGGTCAAGGCACTGGCACCGGGGTCATCGAACCTGTCGATCGTGCAGGTGAATGCGAAAGATTCGCAGCAGAAGTTGATACCGTTGATAACCAGTGAGGCGGCGCTGCAAGTCCAGCCGTAGCCGAATTATGCGAGCGATGTTGCCGAACATTTCAAACCGCGGGCCAGGCCGCAGAAGAGTCCACCGGAGGACGTTTCTCTCCGAGGACGGGATGACGCTGCTGGAGTTGATCATTGCGTGCGCAATACTGCTCATTCTCTCTTCCGCCGCACTGCCCATCGCCAAGTACACCGTCATTCGGCAGAAAGAAGCGGAGCTTCACCGCGACCTCCGGGAGATAAAGGATGCGATCGACCGCTACAAAGATGCGGCCGACCGCAACCAGATCCGCGTGGAAATCGGGAGCGAAGGCTATCCGCCGGATCTGGAAACGCTGGTGAAACCCATACAGCTTGGCGCCGGCAGCGATATGAAGATTCGTTTTCTGAGGAAAATTCCGGTGGACCCCATGACCGGGCAGGCCGAATGGGGATTGCGTGCCGTTCAGGACGATCCGGATTCGACGAGCTGGGGCGGCAAGAACGTGTTCGACGTATACTCGAAGTCTACGGGTACGGCGCTCGATGGGACGAAGTATTCGGATTGGTAGTTCGCACGAGGATTCGAAATGGAAATGATGTCGCAAATTCGAACGGGCAGGCCATCGTTGAGGAAACGCCGCGGCGTGCTGTTCGAGGCGGGATTTACGATGATCGAGCTGATGATCGTCATTACGATCATCCTTATCCTGATTGGGATGGCGGCGCAGAATTACGGCAAAACCGTGCAGCACGCGCGCGAAACAACATTGCACCATGACCTGCAGGTCATGCGGCAGGCGATCGATAACTACACATTGGACAAACAGGCTGCGCCACAATCCCTGGAAGATTTGGTGCAAGCGGGGTACCTGCGCAAGGTGCCAGTAGACCCGATTACTGTGGCGGCGGACTGGGTGCCGCAATACGATAGTGTTGTGTTGAGCCCGGATCAATCGAGTACAGGGATGGTTGACGTTCATTCGAATTCGCCCCGGGTTTCGCCCTTCGAGAACACGCCTTACAATGAGTGGTAGCTGATTCCTGCCTGGTTGGCAGAATCATTGCGCCAGTTTGCCTGCACCTTGCACTGATTTGACGGAAGCGCGCACGTCCGATATAGTGGGTGTGCGGGGTGGAGCAGCCTGGTAGCTCGTCGGGCTCATAACCCGAAGGTCGTCAGTTCAAATCTGACCCCCGCAACCATTTCTAAAGCTTGTCTCA
>QHZB01000180.1 GCA_003224525.1 Acidobacteriota bacterium
GAGACAGTTCGGTCCCTATCTGGTGTGGGCGCAGGAGAATTGAAGGGAGTTGTCCCTAGTACGAGAGGACCGGGATGAACAGACCTCTTGTGTACGAGCTGTCCCGCCAGGGGCATCGCTCGGTAGCGAAGTCTGGAAGAGATAATTGCTGAATGCATCTAAGCAAGAAGCTCGCCCTAAGATAAGTTCTCCCAAGGTTTATGACCTAAGAAGGGCAGTCGAAGACTACGACTTTGATAGGCTGGAGGTGGAAGCACAGCAATGTGTGAAGCTGACCAGTACTAATCGCCCGTTCGGCTTAATCATAAAACTTTCTCAAACCGTCTTTGAGGAAGAGCACATGTGACTCTTAGGAGTCAGGAGTAAGACGCCTTTTCTGCACAGTGGAGTTCGACCACGAGTCGAACTTGTAATGCCAGCCAAATTCTGTTGTCGCACTCGCGTTCCCATGCCCGGGATGAGCACGGGGAATCTGTACGCGAGTTTCGAGTTTCCGGTGGTCATACCGCGAGGGTCACACCCGTTCCCATCCCGAACACGGAAGTTAAGCCTCGCCGGGCCGATGATACTGCACGGGCAACTGTGTGGGAACGTAGGTCACCGCCGGGATTAAATTAAAAAGGGCCGTCCTGATCGCTCAGAGCGGCCCTTTTTGTTTTGAGGCGAAGATGTTCCGAAAACTGGGGAGTTACCGATAAGCAGGGCGAATCCGAAAAAGTACTATTGACCCCGACAATTCGCGGGACTAAAGTTGCTATCTCACCCCAGGCGTCGTAATTCATCCAGAGCGAGGTCAACCATGACCGTAAACATTGTCCCCCACCCTCTTCTAGACAGGACCGTACAAGAAAGATGGGAAAGTTTAAGAAGCCACAAGCGCATCATCTCGCGCGTTAAGCTCCTCGTAGAGTGGGAGCAAGGCGGAGGGAGGGAACGCGCCAACGCCGTCACCGTGGATGTGAGCCAGTCCGGCTGCATGGCGGTGGTGGGAGCGGATCTTCCGCTGCACAAACGCGTCCGTCTGATCCATCCAGGAACGGGCCGCAAAGCGGAGGCTGAGGTTGTCTGGCGCAGCCATGAAGCGTGGGATGCAGGCTTCGAATTGGTAAAGCCGGATGCTACCTTCTGGGGTCTCTAAATAATCGGCTACGCGCCGGCCGATGCGAATCTACTTAGTCCGTTTTTCCTTCGGCAAGCGCTTCTCAATGGTTTCCAGATTCTCAAAAACCGTCCTTGATGACGGTCTGTTTGATGTTGTCCTTGATCACTGCGACGGGAGCCAAGAGAATTGCAGGAGTCGTCTTGTTCCCGATGGATATGGCAGCGGTGGACTTGACGGCATCTCCCCTCGCCCATGCCACAGCCGCCTCCGCAGCCAGAAAAAAGCTCTAATTTTTTGGGGAGAGCAAATGATCGAGGCGTGGCGAGATGCGTTCGGTAAGGTGGGCGATCCAGAGTGCCGCCAGGATCCCGGCAAAAACGTCCATGGTGTAGTGCGCGCGCAGGACGAGAACGGTTGTGATTTCGAAAACGACGAGCAGGACGGCGCCGGCCGTGAGCCAATTTCGGCGCAAGCGGGATAGCTCGATCGCCCCGAAAACCGCGATGGCGGTATGTCCGGAGAAGAAAAAGTCATGGGCCACTTGATAGGTCACCAACAGCGAGGGGAAACCCGGGTAGCGCCAGATCATGTTCGATGGCGGAGGCAACGCGCAGATGGCTTCGAGCAGCTGGCGCAGGGTCATCAGCAAGAATAATCCGAGGAATGGGCGAACGCTTCCGCCGAAGAGCCAGCGTCCCAGTAGGAACAGGCCCAGGGCGTCGATCAGCGCGGAGCTGACGATGAGGAGTCGATCGGCCGCTCTCGTGTTTTGAGCGAAGTAGGAGTTAAGTCCGGCAGTCAGGTTTTGGAGCGCGTCGCCGATACCGGATGCAGGAGCGGTGCGCGCGCCGATCAGTGATTGCGTCCAGAACCACAGCGCGAGGACCATTCCAGACACAAGGAGCCGCAGGAGCAGGCCGCGCCGGTGACCCAAATTTGCGGCTTTCGTCATTGGGGAGTTTTTCATCCTCAGCCGGCGTTCCGTTAGTCGAGAAGCGCGCGTTCGATCATCTCCAGCGCCAATCCGCGCGCTTTGCGCAGGTCGAGCTTTCCGGTGCCGAGATAGGGAAGCGTCTCGATGCGCAGGAACTGCTCCTTCCGCGGCCGCCATAGTGCAGGCAGGTCGCTCTTTCCCAGTTTCTCGAGGCATTCTTCCAAGCGACGCTCATCCAGCGTGTGCAGCACGACGAGGCGCTCGCCTTTCTTCTCATCGGGCACGGCGGTGACAACAAAGGTCTGCTCCGTGGCGCCGGCCAGTTCCTGCAGGAGGTCCTCGACTTTGATGTGCGGCACCATCTCGCCCCCAATTTTGCTGAAGCGGCTCAAGCGGTCGGTGATGCGCAGAAAACCATCTTCATCCATCCTCGCAACGTCCCCGGTGTTGTACCAGCCGTCGCGTAGGACCTCGGCGGTTTTTTCCGGCTTGTTGAGGTAGCCGCGCATGATGTTCGGGCCGCGGACAAGCAACAGTCCCGGCTCATCCACGCCTACAGGCTCGAAGGTGTCGGGGTCCACGATTTTCACAGTGATTCCCGGCAAGGGATGGCCGATACTGCCGCGCTTCGCCCCTACCTGGCGGAACGACGCCGCACGAAAATCGATGGTGTTCACCGTAACCGCTGGCGAACATTCGGTGCAGCCGTAACCTTCGTGCGGGCGAATACCGAAGTGATCTTCGAACGCTTGCGAAATGCGGTCGGGCAATTTTTCCGCGCCGGCCATAACGAAGCGCAAGCTGCCGAAATCTTCCGGCGTGCAGCGGCGCGTGTAAGCGTTCAAGAAGGTAGGTGTCGCAAGCAGCATGGTGACCGCGTACTTGTTGACAAGAGCGCCGATGACGCGCGAATCGAGCGGATTCGGGTGGAAGACCACGCCGATGCCGGTGGCGGCGGGCAGGCAAAGCGTGCCGGTAAAACCAAACGAGTGAAAGAACGGAAGAATGCCCATGATGCGATCGTCGGCGTGCAGCATGAAAACCTGGTTGAGCTGCTCCACATTTGAAGCAATATTACAGTGCGTGAGGATGACGCCCTTGGGGTCACCCGTCGAGCCGCTGGAAAAAATAATCGTGGCGATGTCATCGAGCGACGCGGGGCGGTGGCAGCCTGCAAATCTCGCGACGGCTTTCGCCGGCAAGAGGCTTGCGGCCAATGCAGCCGCGGCACGTTCGCCGAAGCTGGCACCCTTGGCCGCGTCCTCGATGAAAATCGTTTCTCCGGGAGGCTGGATCTTGACCCTTTCCAAAAAGACCCGCGCGGTGACGACCGCTTTCAAGTTGCACTGTTGCGCGCAGGAGGCCAGAGTTTCATTCGAAACGGTGTAGTTCAGATTTACCGGCACCTTGCCCATTAACATGGCGGCGTAATTCACAAGCGCGCCGGGAACCGATGGCGGCAACAGGATGCCGACCATTTCCTGTCCTTGCCATTGCTTTCGCAAGCGTCGCGCGAGGACCAGAGCTCCCACCAACGCCGAAAACCAACCGAGGTTCGGCCTCTGCCCGTCGGCCATGGCGAAGCGGAAGGGATGCCTCCGCGCCGAGTAGATGAATGATTCGGGCAACGTGCGCATGTGCTCCTTGCGGCGCGCGAAGGCTTCCGCGCCGAGATCCTGCACCGCGCGGCGGACTTCCTGCGAAGAGGCTGTCGGAGGCACCGGCTTTCCAAAGGTGACTCGCACGGGGTAAGGAATCTGCCGCGGAAATTTCCAAAGAAATCGCCCGCCGGCAAAACTGAAGATCGAGCCCCACACGCCGTCCAGATTCACGGGAATGATGGGAACGTCTACGCCTTTGATGATGCGCTCCATGCCGCGGCGGAAGGGCAGCATCTGGCCGATCCGCGTCATCTGCCCTTCCGGGAAAATGCAAACGATTTCGCCGTTTTTCAGTGCGTCGGTGGCCAGCCGCAAAGAATGGATCATTTCGCGCGGCCCTTGGTCCGACGCGATGGGAATCACACCCATGATTTTTGCGAAAGGTTTGACCAGCGGGTGCTCGTAGGAACCCTTGAACATCAGAAACCGGATCGGACGATCGAGCGATGCGATGAGCAGTACCGCATCGGCCATGGAGACATGGTTGGGAGTCAGCAACGCGCCGCCACGCGTGGGCACGTTTTCCCGCCCTTCGACGTCCAAGCGGTAGAGCGTGTTGGTGGCAATCCACAGAAAAAGCCGCAACAACGAATCTGGCAGCAGCCGCAACACATAGACTGTTGCTCCGAGTGTGGCAAGCGCCGACCAGAAGAAAATTCCTCCCGGGCTGAGGTGGAGAAAATGAGTGGCAGCGTAATACACACCGGAAGCGGCGCCAATGCCCACAAAAGAAAGCCAGTTCGCTGCGCCGATGACCACGCCCTTCTGGTCTTCCTCCGGCTGGTGCTGGATCAGGGCGCTGATCGGCACGATGAAAAATCCGCCGAAGAAGCCCAGCGCCGCCAGCAGCAACAACACGGCGCGGAACGACAAGTCCGGTATCGCCAGGCAGAGTCCGAGGAATGTCATGCCCAGTGAGCCGAGAGGAATTAATCCATACTCGATTTTTCCGCCCGAGAGATGTCCCGCGGCAAAGCTGCCCAGGCCGATACCGATGGCCACTGCCGCCTGCAGGAAGCCTCCCTGCGTCGAACGAATGTGCAGCACGTCTTGCCCGTAGATAAATATGTTGAATTGCAGCAGCCCGGCGACGAAGAAGAAGTAGGTGTTGCCCACCACCGCTAGCCACAGCACGCGGTCGCGGCGAATCAGTGTCATTGGCGACCAGACATCAACGAGCGAGGTGAGATGGAATCTCTTTCGAGGGTCCGCTGCGGGTACGCGGCCGATTCCAAAGCTCCAGGCCAAACCGGCAATCGTGAAACCGAGCAGGAGCGCCCCTGAATAAATCTGGCGCCCGTTGAAAGCCTCGGCGAGAAAAGAACCGCTCACGCTCCCGACGATAATGGCAAGGAAAGTCCCGAGTTCGAGGACGCCGTTGCCCCACGAAAGCCTTTCCGGCGGAAGTAGCTCCGGCAGCAAGCCGTACTTGGACGGCCCGAAGAGTGCTCCCTGCGTGCAGACGAGAAAGATCGCCGCCAGCGCCAATTTCAGATGGGGTCCCATTAGGGCTGCTGTTGCGAACAGCATGACGCCCACTTCAAACACTTTCGTCCAGATGGTCACAGCGCGTTTGCTGAACCGGTCCGCCAGATATCCGCCCGTCAGCGAAAACAGGATGAAGGGAGCCGCGAAGAGAACGCCGACAAGCAACTCAAGTTGATCACGCTGGGCCTTGTCTTTTTCGACCGCAAGAATGAGGTAGATGACGAGAAATTTCAGCCCATTTTCGTTGAAGGCGCCCTGGAACTGCGTGGCCATCAGACTCCAAAAGCCGAGCCGCCACTTTTTTCCGGGTTCAGGGATGGAGAGGCTTTCATCGACCGGCATGCACGCTCACCCAAGCGTTGCGATTAGAACGTAAGCAATTCAATTAGTCTAGCAATCCTAGTCGATCCAAAGAGCAGGACCTCCGCGCCCTGTGCCGAAAACGGGACGCCGACAGGCCGAGCGCGACACACTCAAATTCGCGATACCATAGGCTGCGCCAAAGGGGGCGGAATGGACGCGGAGCGCGGAACCCAAACGGTTTTGATTACAGGAGCTACCGATGGACTGGGGAAAGCCGCGGCTCTCTTGCTGGCTGAGAATGGCTTCCGGGTATTCGCCGCGGGGCGTTCGGCGGAGAAGCGCGCGCAGCTTGATACGTTGGCGAACGAAAAAAAACTGCCGCTCGAAACTCTGGGAATGGACGTATGCGATGACGGTTCCGTGCAGCGGGCGGTCAACTTGGTCTATCAGAAAGCGGGCACGATCGACGTGCTTATCAACAACGCGGGGCTGGCCTATGTGGCCACCGTCGAAGACATGACCATGGAGGACTGGCGGCGGCAGTTCGAGACCAATTTTTTCGGTGTCGTGCGTGTGACACAGGCGGTGCTCCCGAAAATGCGCGAGCGGCGCTCCGGTCGCATCATCATGATCAGCTCGGTCTCCGGACTCGTGACCCCGCCGACGCAAGGCGCTTATAGCGCCAGCAAGCACGCCATGGAAGGATTGAGCAACGCCTTGCGGCACGAATTGTATCCCTTCGAAGTCAAGACCATCTTGATCGAGCCCGGATACATCGTGACGAACATCCAGCAGATCGCCGTCGAAGTGGCTCAGCCGTACCAGGAAAAGATCAAGAGTGGGCCGTACGCCAAAGTGTACGCGGGCTCCTGGTCCGGCGCGAAGAGCAGCCGCCGAAAGTCGAAGACCACGCCGGAAGATTGCGCGCGAGTCATTTTGAAGGCTATTCGAGCACCCCTGCCTCAGGCGCGCTACGGAGTAACCCCGCTGGCTGCCACACTCAAATGGGCGAAACGTCTGCTGCCGGACAGCGCCATTGACGCGATGATCCGCAGAAGGTACGGGATTATGCGCGAAGGGTGAGCGCGTTCACACTTACAGGAATCAAGAGCAAGAGAAACCTAGCGGCTACGGATTCGAAACCTGGAAGGAAAGACTGTTTTCGCGCTGCTCCTGCCACATCTTGGACCACGCCTCATGAACCGGACTTTCGGCGTAGTCGGCGGCGGCCTCGGCGCTCGTGAATTCGATGGCGTAGACGCCGCTGAAGTCCTTGATCTGGTTGCGCCCGGTTTTCAGCCACACGTTCTTGATGCCGGGAATTTTTCCAGCCATGTCCTTGATGCCGTTGATGGCGTGTTCCCGGTCGTAATTTGAGACATTGTCTCTGAATTTGTACACCACCACGTGCAGCACCGTTTTCGGCTGGCCGAAGCGGTTCTCGACCGCGGCGCTCGGTGCGTGCAGCGAGCCTGCCGCGATTCCCGCAACGAATATGGCCGCGCCCAGGGCAATCTGGGAGGCGCGTTTCATGGCTGAGGTCATCTCTTCCTCCACAATAGGAACCCTGCCAGTTTATGTAACCCCCGCAGGGCGAAGCAACTCGCGGTGACGACGGAACGCGGTCCCTCCCCAAATGGTTTGACGGGGCAGCGGCAGGGCCGTTACCCTCCCAAGTCAGATTCATCGAGGGCGGAATGGATTGGTCCGGCGGACAATCACAAGAGCAACAAGCGGAATCCAAGGCCTTGGCTCCGTTGCCGCGCGTCTGGATTGGTTACTTATCGGGCGTCGCGACGATGATTGCGGAAATGATCGCGGTCACCGTGCATCCGGAACTTGCCAAAGAACCGCTGCTCATACCTCCTCTGTATCTGTTTCTCGCTAATTTCATCAGTCTGATCTATTGGCTTGTTTGCGTTTATGAGTATCATGTCGTTCTCGCGCAAGCGACCGCCGGCGCATATCCGATTAAGCCGCTGCGGGCGGCGTGGTTTCATCTGATTCCCATCTATGGCCTGTACTGGGTTTTCAAGTGGCCGCGGGAACTGGCGCGATTTGTGAACGGCCGCCTAGAAGCGCCGCTGCTGAGGCCCCATCAAACGGGGCTGCGGGTATTTATAGCCTTTGCCGTGTTTCTTGTGCTGGACCGCGGACTTGGCATGATGCTGCTGTTCTGGGCGGCATCGTATCTGTCGCGGTGCCTGCGCTATGCGCTGGCCGCGCGGCCGGCACCGCCCGGGGGACAACCGCCTTTTTCGTGATCTTTCATTCCGAGGAGAGTAAATGCAGAGAGCGACACGCTGGGTCTTGCCAATTTTTCTAATCGCGAGCTGTGCGCCTATAGGACGAACTCAAGGTCAGGGTCATACGAAGCAGTTGGCGCAGGACATCTTCAAGGAGCTCATTGAGATCAATACCACCGATTCCGTCGGCAACGTGACCACCGCCGCGGAAGCGATGGCCAAGCGTTTGCGTGACGCAGGCTTCGCCGAGGGCGATGTCAAGGTAGCCGGGCCGAACGAACGGAAGAAAAATCTCGTCGCGCGTTTTCGCGGAACCGGAAAGCGAAAGCCCATCCTATTCATCGGACATCTTGATGTGGTCGAAGCTCTCCGAGCGGACTGGACCACCGATCCCTTCGAATTCATCGAGAAAGACGGCTACTTCTACGGCCGGGGCACGGAAGACATGAAGGAGGGCGATGCCATCCTGGCTGCCAATTTCATCCGCTTGAAAAACGAAGGATATCTGCCGGACCGCGATCTGATTCTCGCGCTGACCGCCGATGAGGAGGGCGGCTCTTCCAACGGTGTGGACTGGCTCCTCAGGGAACATCGCGACTGGATCGATGCGGAGTACTGCATCAATCTGGACGGCGGCGAATTCGAAAGGGACAAAGACAAGCGGCTGCTCGCGGGCATTCAAGCGAGCGAAAAAGTTTATGTGGATTTTCAATTCGAATCGCTGAATCCCGGCGGGCACAGCTCGATCCCCAGCCCGGACAACGCCATCTATCACTTAGCCGGCGCGTTGTCCCGATTGCAATCGTTTTCATTCTCAGCAAATATCAACGAAATCACGCGGAGTTATTTCGAACGGAACGCGGCGCTGACGACCGGACAGGTCGCAGCGGACATGAAAGCCATGGCCAGGCAACCGCCGGATCCTGCCGCAGTGCAGCGGCTCTCGGCGGTGCCCTATTACAATTCGCTCTTGCACACCACGTGCGTCGCCACCATGCTTTCCGGCGGTCATGCGCCAAACGCGCTCCCGCAAACCGCGCGAGCCAACGTCAATTGCCGGATTTTTCCAGGGGAAGACCCCGAGGAAGTTCACCAGGCGCTTGAGCGGCTTGCCAACGATCCGAAAGTCAGGGTCAGCATCGTTCCGCAGCGTACTCCGGATGGAAAGGTGGTGCCTGTCGTGCCGGTGCCCCCCTCGCCGCTGCTGCCTGAAGTGACCGAGGCCATGGAGAAAATCTTGAAAGTCACCTGGCCGGGCGTTCCTCTGGTCGCGACCATGTCCACCGGGGCCACGGACGGGAAGTATACGCGCATCGCCGGCATCCCGACCTACGGCGTCTCTTGCATGTTTTTCGACATCAATGACAATCGCGAGCATGGAAAAGACGAGCGCGTCGGGGTGCAGGACTTTTACGACGGCGTGGACTTCAACTACCGGCTGATGAAAGAGCTCTCTTCGCCGCGCTGAGGAACACGCCCAGGAAATAAATGGTGGCGGGCAATGGAAACCGGCCCGGAGAAGAGGTCATCCCCGGGCCGAACTATTCGCGAAGGTTTGATCGGCTTACTACGGTTTGCCTGGCGCGGATGCGCCGGTTTTCGGATCGGCAGGCGTGGTGGCGGCGCTGGCCGCGATGGGTTTCGATGTTTCGGCGCCGTAACGCATCAGGTACGGCATGAAGGGGGTGACTTCAAACGGCATCTTCTCACGTTCCGCCACCGTGCCCACCGGCTTGCTCTTGATGAGCTCCAGCTTATCGTTCCAGGAATCCACCTTTACGCGTCCGCCGATCGGCAGCGCCGCGATCATCTGCGGGTTTTGCTTCTGATCGACAGGCGTCGTGGACTTGAGATCAGCCATGATCGGCACGCGATCGCCGAGGTGCGGGCTAATCAGGTTCGGAATTTCCTTCTCGCGGCTCCCGAGCGCCGTGAGGAAAAGGCCTGCGTTACCGAGCTGGTTCTTATAGGGCGAATTATTCAGGAGCTGGACCGCTTTCGTGTTGGCGGCCCTCTCCTCGTCGGGAGTCCGCGCAAATCCGAAATGGCGGAAAGTCTCCTTGTCGTCGATCAGCAATTGATCGAAGAAAGCATAGCTGGAATCGATGCGGTGGCCGAGAATGGCGTGGCTGAGTTCGTGCGCGAGCATGGTTGCCAGGCTGGCCTCATCAGGCACCACGTCGATCAACCCGCGGCTCATCACGATCGTGTGGCCGACGGTGAAGGACTCGAGCGTGGAAGTCATCATCACCCGGCAGCGGACATCGGGTTCAAGGTCGATATTGTTGGTGACCTCCAGATTGTTGATCACCGTATCGAGAGCCTTGTCGACTTCGCCGCGCGGCGCGATCAGGCCGATGCGCTCCAGGCGATCGATCACATTATCTTCCGCCTGGCGGTCCCAGGAGCGCTGTGCCTGAATGGGGGAAAGATCGTTCGATGTCTTGGTATCGTCCTGCACCGGCGTCTCAACCAGGATCCTGCTTAATTCCTGTTCCTGGCTGGAGCGGCCGACGTTGTAACCCCACAGCCGCGTCTGCGCTTTGAAGTCCAGTTTCTTGGCCAGGGCGTAGTGTAAATCTTTTTCCTCGCTGTATATAAAGGAAGGCATCCACAAGCCCGGCTGCACATTGGTGCGCCAGCTGTCGAAGTGAAAATACCAGCTGGAGTGCCCGGCGCCGCCGTAGGCCCCGTTAAAGCGGACCACGTTGTAGTCCTGATCTTCGACCCACATGCGGCCAAGGAACCGGCCTTTGCCGGACTTCTCCTGAGGCGAGACGTCGAACACCAGGCAGCGCACTTCGCCGAGGAATTCGCGGCGCACGTAATCGAACTTGTAGTGCTGCTTATCGAAGCCATTGGTGTCGATAAAGATCATCTGCAGGAAGCCGTCCGGCAGGAATTGCATCGCGAAAGAAAAGAAGTTGCCGATGGCGCCGAAGATCTTCTTCCCCTTGCCGTTGGTGTCCGTCAAGGAAACCAGCGAGACGCCTTTCGAGAAGTCCGCGCGGCCTAGGAAATACTTGTCGCCGGCGGGGGCGTAGCCAAGATCCTTATCGGGCTTCAGGTTCTGGATGTACGTCTCGACCAGCGGCGAAAACTGCTTGAGCTGCTGGTTGGCCCGGTTTTCGTTGGTGATCACGCGGTCGATGACTTCGTCCATGGTCCTCGGCTTATCGGCCGGCTTAGGCGCCTCCGTGGCGGCCATGGCGCCCACCCCGCTCAAGATCAGAACGAAAATAGTTGTCGCTACCTTACGCATTTTCTCTCTCCCCTCAGTAAGCCAAACGGAATTCAATTCGCACGCGAGCCGGGAAATCCACCGGCAGACCTTCGCGTCTCGCCGGCTTGAACTTGATCTGCTGCGCCGCGCGAGTCGCTGCTTCATCGAGACCGTGGCCCAAACCACTTACCACTCGGTTCACCTGGATGCTGCCGTTCGACAGGAATACCATATCGAGAACCACGTCACCTTCTATTTTCAGACTACGCCCTTCCGCGGTGTACTCCGGACGAGGCTTCTCCAGGATGTCAACAGCCGTCGTGGCGCTTTCGACGCTCGGCGCTTTCTTCTTCGGCGCCTCGGCGGTTGTCTGATCGGCGAACCCGGCGGACTGCAGCACGCCGCGCTTGGCGCTTGGCGGAGGATTCGCCGTGCCGTTACCGAACCCTGTGCTCGCCACCGCGCCGCGGATTCCTTTTTCGCCGCCGGTGCCGTTGCCGTATCCAGGCCCACCCGGCAAAGCGGGCGAACCAAGACGATTGACGTTCGTGGCTTTGTTCGGATCACCGTTACCCGCGATTCCGTTGGGATCGCCGAAGCCGCCGGTTTGCACTTTGTTCACCGGAGCCACCACCGTCGCCGGAGCCGCGCTGCCTGTTCCAAGATTGCCGACTTTCACGTCTTCTTTGGGCCGCTTTGGCTGGCTCGTTGGCGTATCGATTTTCACCTGCTCGAAAACCGGATTGAGTTCCACGGGTTTCGCATCCAAGGTCTTTATCTTGGGTGGTTCGACTTTTGCCGCGATAAAAACGTGCGTCTGTTTCGGGTTCAGCTTCACTGGTTCAGGCTCCACCGGCTTTGGTTCCGGCGGCGCAACCTTGGGTTTCACCTTCGGCGTCGGTGGAGGCGGTGGCGGTGGCGCAACTGGAATTTCCGTGACCGGCTGCATCAGCTCCGTAACACGTAAATGTAAAGCCGTTTGCATCCGCTCTGGGAAGAGCAGGGGAAGCATGAGCAAGAAACCGAGGATCGCAAATTGTCCGACGGCGCTCAGGCCAATGCGGTCCCAACGTGGCTTGGAATCTGGTAGCTGGGCAAGACGTGCTGCGATCGGTTTGGTGCCGATGGCTTTTTTCCACGCCAGTGGATCGCCTGAACGGCTGCGGTCGGCCTCGAAACCGACGCCCATCGTGGTCTTACGTGGTGGATCTGCAATCATGGTTGTGTCATCCGCGGTCCGCCTCGTGAAATTCCGGCCGCGGAACAAGGGCTGTCTCCCAAGTCCGCCAGCATAATAGGAAGTGCCCTACCAGTACAGAGTACTGACGAGGCTGGGGGAGCCCGAATAGGACTTTCGTACTAGCGTCGCGAAGTCGCTAATGCTCCCGCGAGCGCATCCTAGCGCACCCACTTCTAACCCGGCGAGGCAGTTTTCGTTGCGGGCGGGGCGCGCAACATTCTAGTAGGATACCCTAAACTCGCGTTGGGTTGCGTCCTCTTTTTTGCACGCTTTGCACGCGAGTTTCCTTCCGCGGGCTTATCCTTAAGTGCAGCAAGGGCAGCATTTAACCCTGGGGCTGGGTTTCTTGGGATACAGTGAACACCTGAAATACACATGGACAAAGATCAAGAAAGCCGGTCCGTAGACGCGAATACCGTGGACCCGGTGAAGACCCTTGAGGTTCGCGCCGCCTTGCTCGAGTGGCTGTACGCGCAGGCCAATGCTGCCCGCTGGGGGCTCTCTCGTGGGCATTTCGCGGTCGCGCTGGAACGCAGCGCATCGAAGCGCTTGGCGAGTGGAGCTCTTATTCCGCCTAAACTCGAAGAATATCTCGGCGCGCTGCACCTTGAAGATCTGGCGCTGGCCACCGCTTGTGCCGAAGGAGGTGAGGCGGCTTGGGAGCATTTTTTCACTAAGTACCGCGCTTACCTTCGCGCGGCGGCGGCCGCGATTCTTCGCTCGAACGCGGGTTCCGCGGAAGCTTGTGATCTCGCGGATTCCCTTTTTTCCGAGTTGTACGGTTTGGCCGCCGGCAAAGGCGCGAAACGTTCGCTCTTTCGTTACTTCCATGGGCGCAGTTCACTGAAGACCTGGCTCCGCGCCGTTCTTGCGCAGCGGCATATCGATTCCATCCGTGCGGGCCGCCGCTTCGAGGAGCTTGGCGAAGATGAAACTGGCGAGGGACCGCCGAGGGCGCTGCTCGGACCGCAGATGCAGCCCAGCGATCCGCATCGCGAGCGCTACGTCGCCTCATTCACCCGGGCATTGCAGATGGCGCTCGAACGCCTCGAACCGCAGGAAAAGGAGAGGCTCCGCCTTTATTACGCCGAGGAAAAAACGCTCGCGGAGATCGCACGGCTGCTCGGGGAGCATGAATCCAGCGTCTCGCGTCATCTGGACCGCGTGCGGCGCGATTTACGGCATGCCGTGGAAGATATTCTTCGCCACGGTAGCGGATCGGCGAACGGTTCCGCGGTTCAGCCCGGACTGAGCGATGCGGAAATCGCCCTCTGTTTCGAATACTGTGCGGAGGACAACCCCATCGATTTGGAAAAATTGCTGCCGCGCTCAAAATCGCCGGGCCCGCCAGCCGGAAAGCGGAGGCCTTGACCGCACCGTGCAAGAAAGCTGTGGAGTTTCGTTCTAAAGATGGAGAAGCCTATGGCGCCTGACGAACGCGATCGGAGATTTGATAAAGCGCTTGCGCGCCATCTGCGTTCCGCGGCGCCTGCGGGCGAAGCTTCGAGCTTGCCCGCACTCCGCGCTTCGCAGCGAGGCTCTTGTCCGGACTCGGAAACACTGGCGGCTTATCACGAGCGCTCTTTGCTCCCGGAAGAATTGAATTCCTGGAAAGACCATATCGTGGGCTGCGCTAATTGCCAGAATATTCTCGCGCAACTCGAAGCCACGGACGAGATTTCACTCGAAGCCGCTGAGCGAGAGGAAGGCGTTGCGAAAGGATCCCAGCCGGTGATCGCTCCCCGGAACGTGGAAGCCTTCCCCGCGGCGGCCGCACCCGGCCAAAGCCAAGGTGCAGCCGGAGCGGCGCCACCGAAGAAGTCACGCCGGGTTCTTCTATTGAGAGGTGCGCGCTGGCAGTGGCTTGCTCCCGCGGGAGCAATCGCTGCCGGCTTACTTGTTTGGATCGCGCTGCAGGAAAACCAGCCGCTATCTCTTCCAAGCTTGAAGGAAGTCCAGGTGGCCACGAAGCAGGCGGCCCCTCCGCCCACACCGTCGGTTCCGACAGCGGTGCCCGAGGTCCCGCCATCGGCGAAGGCCGCCCTCAAGAAGCGGCAATCCGCAGCCGATGAATTTGCCGGTGTGAACACACCAGGCGCGTCGGACATGACGAAATCGGCTGAGAAATTGCATTCTCTGGCAAGGGTTTCGCCTTCCGAACCGCTGGCCGACAAAGAGAACCGTTTAGGGAAAGACGCAGAGCGCCGCGACTCCAATGATTTGTTCCGTGCCGGAGAACAGTTGGATCGCGACGCCAAGACCGCGACAGGCGCAATCCAAGAAAATGCTGAAGGGCAATTACAAACACAAGCCGCGAATGCTCAATCGCAGAATCAATTAAATGTCAATTCTTCCAAGGTTCCGGGTCCCGCTGCACTCGGCCAGATGGAAGCGAAGAAAATGAAGGCTGCATCTGCCGCACCGGCGGCTCCTCCGCCACAGCCGGAAGTGGTTGGCGGTGTTGCAACCAGCTATAACAGCTCCGCTTCCTTGGAAGTCGCACGGGAGATTTCCAATCCGCATTTGATCTCACCGCCGGGCTCAAGATTCATTTGGCGCGCCGGCCGGAGTGGTCTCATCGAGCTTTCTAGGGATGGCGGATCCTCCTGGTCCCGCCAGAGCAGCGGCGTGCTCGCCGATTTGCTGACCGGCTCCGCGCCCTCGGACAAAGTCTGCTGGATCGTCGGCCGCGTCGGAGCCATTCTTCTGACCACCGATGGCGGCGCACATTGGACGTTGATTCTTTCTCCGCTGTCGGAGGATCTTGGCGGGATTCGCGCCAGCGATGCGCTGCGCGCCACGATTTGGAACGCCCGCAGTACCAAAAACTTCGAAACCAGCGATGGTGGTCTGACCTGGAAGCCCGTCCCGAATCCATGATGCGGAGGGCCCCAGCCCGAATCATCCACCGCAAGAAATTCCCCACGCATCGTTCTAAGAGAGAAGGCAAGTCCAGATCGAGGTGAAAGTGATGAACATCCCCGGGAGTAAGTTTAAAATTCGAGCGTTGTGGATGATCCCTGCCGTTGTGATTATCGCCGCCAGCGCCACAATTATTTATCCTGCGGCCCGCGCCAACAAGGTCAATCGGTCACAAGAGAAGGAGGCCGCCCGCGCCACCGCCGGCGATCAATCCACGAGCCTGAACGATCAGACCGATCTAAACGTCACCGTTTACAACTCCAACATCGCGTTGGTGCGCGACGTTCGGCAGCTCACCCTCCCCAGCGGAACGTTTCGCCTGAAGTTCATGGACATCGCCGCCACCGTCAATCCCGCTACGGTTCATTTCCGTTCGCTGAACGATCCAGAAAAACTCGGCGTCATCGAACAGAACTACGAATACGACCTCCTCGAGCCCGCGAAACTCCTGCACAAGTACGTCGGCAAGGAAGTCACGCTGGTGCGCTCGTATCAAGAGAACAATTCGACCAAGCGCGAAGAGATCAAGGCGACCTTGCTTTCCGATAACAACGGCCCCGTCTGGAAAATCGGCAACGACATCGTGACCGGAATGTTCGCCGAGAGCTACCGCTTTCCCGAAGTCCCTGCAAATCTTTACGACCGTCCAACGCTGTTAATGTCTCTGGAAAACTCCGGTGCGAAAAATCAGCAGATTGAAGCTTCCTACCTCGCGGGCAATTTGTCCTGGAATGCCGATTACGTTCTGACCGTCGCGCGCGACGATAAAAACGCGGACCTGGATGGCTGGGTCACCGTCGTCAACAACAGCGGTACCGCGTTTCACAATGCGCGTCTGCAGCTCGTCGCCGGCGAACTAAACCGCGTGGCTAATGACACCGGCCGGTCGAGGATGGAGATGAATGCGCCTATGCCCATGGCCAAGGCAGCTCAGCAGTTCCAACAAGAAGCTTTCAGCGAATACCATCTCTACTCGCTGGGCCGCAAGACTTCAGTCGAGGACAAAGAAACCAAACAAATCAGCTTGCTCGAGGGTAGTGGCGTTCCAGTGAAGAAGATTTTCGTCGTGAACGGGCAGAACTACTACTACCGCAACCAACAGACTCCTGGCGCCCCGTTGAAAGATCCCGTCATGGTTTATTACAAATTCAGAAATGAAGAGAAGGACGGCTTGGGCATCCCGCTTCCCGCCGGCAACGTTCGCGTCTATCAGAAAGATTCAAAAGGCGGCATTCTCTTCGCCGGGGAAGACCGCATCGATCACACCCCCAAGGACGAAGACGTGAACATCCACATCGGCAACGCTTTCGACGTCGTCGCCGAGCATAAGCAGACCGACTACAAGCGCATTGACACCCACACCTGGGAAATGGAATTTGAAATCACCCTGCGCAACCACAAGGACGCGCCCGTCACCGTGCAAGTGAATGAACCCATCGGCGGCGATTGGGAGATGCTTTCTTCCACCTACAAGTACACGAAGACGGCGGCGTTCGCGGCGCAGTTCATGGTGCCGGTTGCCAAGGACGGCACGTCGGTCCTTAAATACCGCATCCGCGCCCGCTGGTAGCCCGCCGGCTCGGCTGCCGCTTTTCCGTCCGCTTGGTCCTCGCCGCGCAAGGCATCCTTAGCCCGGTCAGCCGCGGTCTCGCGCAAAAAAAAGCGCAATTCCGTTTCCGTAGTTATTTCAACTTCTAAGTTCTTTAGATGCAACACTTACAAAAAATGGGGCTTACAGGGTGGTCTGCCTGCCTTCTGCTTGGCGCGTCCCGGCAACGAAAATCATCTCCGGCGAGTCGTCCCGGATGGGCGTCCGGTCAAAGTTTCCATATTCCGCCGCAACCTCGAACCCGCCTCGCGCGAGGAGGTGTTCAATCTCGTAGCGGAAGAAATACCGCAACGTCCAAGCGAACACTAGTCTCTCTTGACGCCCGTCCGGATGCCTGATGGAAAAAATCATCTCCACGTCATTCCGTTGCTCCGCGCGATGGAACGCGACTATCCGCTCGGTGATTCGCACCAGACGGCCGTCCGCGGTTTTGTATTCCGTCACCAGCATCTCTCGCAAGTGCACGGGATCGTGCATTCGCTCGGCATCCGTCTGGAACACATCCAGGATCAGCCGCCCGCCAGGCGCGAGATGCTTGCGAGCGCAGTCCAGACAATCCACCTGCTGCCGCACTTCCAGCAGGTGCTGAAATGGCCGGAAAGGAATGATGACCAGGCGGAATTTTTCGCCGAGATCGAACCGTGCCATGTCCCCCTGCATGAGGTGAAGGCGTTCGCGCGCCTCCACGCGGAGCGCCGCGCGTTTTTTCACTGCGCGCTCCAGCATGCGCTCGGAAAGATCAAGCCCAGTGATCCGCTTTCCCGCCTCCGCCAGTGCCATGGTGATGCGCCCCGTGCCGCAACCCAGCTCCAGTACGGGATCGCCGAACTCGCGCACGGCGTCACGATAGAAAGCCACGTCCTGCAACCGCCCGCTCACGACCGGCGACTCGTCGTAGTAATCCGCGATAAACGAATCGTATAACTCTGACGCCATGAAAATTCTCCGGCTAACTGCAAACCCGCTTTTGGAGACGAGACCGCTTCTCCCCCGGCTCCTTTACTTCCTCTGCGTCCTTTAGCTCCTCTACCTCATTCCACTACCGCGTCCGCCTCAATCTCTACCAGCATTTCCGGCGCAATCAGCTTGCTCACTTCCACCATGCTCGTCGCCGGCCGGATCTCGCCGAAAAACTCTCCGTGCGCCCGGCCAACCTTTTCCCATTCGGCTATGTTGGTCACATAAATTCGCGTCCGCACAACGTCTTTGAGGCTTGCGCCTGCTTTGACGAGCGCCGCCTCGATGTTCTTGATCGTTTGCACCGTTTGCGCGCGCAAATCGCCCGCGCCGACGATCTTTCCATCCGGTCCCGTCGCCGTAGTTCCCGACACGGTGATGGCATTGCCGATTCTTACCGCCCGCGAGTACCCCACGATCGGCTCCCACGGCGCACCGCTCGAAATATTCTGACGCGTCATCTTGGTCTCCCCTGCTTCGTAATCCTAGAAAGAATAATCTACTCTCTTCTTGTTTGGGCGTAAGAATAATGGTTGGCGCCGCTAAGTAGGGGAACTCCTTCCGATGATGCTAAACTATTTGCAATTCGGCGGAGAAACCGAGACGACTGATGAAGTGCAATAACATCCTAGAGGCGGTTGGTCACACCCCCCTGGTGCGCCTGAACCGCATCAATCAGGGCCTGAAGCCGCAGATCTACGTCAAAGCGGAATTCACCAATCCCGGCGGCTCCGTGAAAGATCGCATCGGCATCAGCATGATCGACGAAGCCGAGAAAAAAGGCCTTTTGAAGCCCGGCGGCACGATCATTGAAGGCACTTCGGGCAATACCGGCATGGGCTTGGCGCTCGTCGCGGCGGTTCGCGGATACAAGTGTGTCTTCACGACCACCGACAAGCAATCCAAGGAAAAGGTCGATCTCCTGAAAGCGCTCGGCGCCGAAGTCATCGTCTGCCCCACGGCCGTCGAGCCGGAAGATCCGCGCAGCTACTATTCGGTGGCGAAAAAACTCGCCCGCGAGATTCCCAATTCTTACTACCCGAATCAGTACGACAATCCCAGCAATCCCGAAGCTCATTACCGCACCACGGGTCCCGAGATTTGGGAAGACAGCCAAGGCAAGATCACGCATTTCGTTTGCGGCATAGGCACCGGCGGCACCATCAGCGGCGTGGGAAAATACCTGAAGGAGAAAAATCCCAGCGTCAAAATCATCGGGGTGGATCCCTTTGGCTCGCTCTACTACGATTTCGTCAAAACCGGGCAAACCATCAAAGCCAAGACCTACGTTGTGGAAGGCATCGGCGAGGATTTCTTCCCGACGACCATGAATCTGAAAATCCTGGACGATATCCTTCAGGTGAACGACGAAGAATGTTTCGTTTTGGCGCGCCGACTGGCGAAGCTGGAAGGCCTCTTCACCGGCGGGTCCGGCGGCGGCTGCATTTCCGGCACGTTGCGCCTCGCCAAGGATCTGGGACCGAATGATTTCGTGGTCGCGCTGCTGCCGGACACCGGCACGCGCTACCTCAGCAAGGTTTATAATGACCTGTGGATGCACGAGCGCGGCTACGTTGACGCGGCTACCGCCATCACCGCTGCGGAAGTCATCAACGCCAAACACGCCGCCGGCAAGGTGCGCGAACTCGTCATCGCGCGGCCCTACCAGACTGTTTTCCACGCCCTGAAGACCATGCAGGAGCAGGACATTTCGCAGATACCTGTGTTTGAGGAAAATGTTCTGATCGGCACGATCTACGAAGACCAGATACTCAACCTCGCCTTGCAGGGCAAGGATCTTCGTAAGCTCGTCGTTCGCGAAGTGATGAGCAAGCCTCTGCCGCAGGTGCCCAGGACCGCGCCCGTCGAGCGCGTCACCCACATCCTCAGTCATGAAAATCCCGCGGTTTTTGTCGAGATGGGCAACGGACACTTCGAAATCCTCACCAAGTACGATTTGATGAGCACCGTCGCCAGCCTCATGGAACAAAAACGCTGAACGCATTTCCGCGCAAAATTTTCAGCAGACAGGAAACACGGACTGTGAAGATTCTTGATTTCAACGAGCGGCTGAAAGATTCCATCCTTATCGCCGATGGCGCGATGGGCTCGATGCTCCACGATGCCGTAGGCACACAGCGCTGCTTCGATGAGGTGAATTCTACCGAGCCGGAAGCGGTATTCCGCGTCCACCAGGCTTACATCGAAGCGGGCGCGCAGATCATCGAGACCAACACGTTTGGCGCGAATCGCTTCAAGCTCGAGCCGCTCGGCCTCGCCGAGGAAGTCCAGCGCCTCAACAGCCGCGGGGTGAAAATCGCCCGCGAAGCCCGCGAGTCCGCCGCTCGCGAAGTCCTCATCGCCGGCTCCATCGGCCCGCTGGGCATCGGCGTGCAATCGCGCCATCCATTCCCGGAAGAGATCCTGGACATTTTTCACGAGCAAGCTCTCGCTCTCGAAGAACGCGGCGTGGACTTCTACATCCTCGAAACGTTTGCTTATATCGAAGAATTGCTCCTCGCCATCGACGCGATTCGCTCCTTTTCTGGTTTGCCCATCGTGGCGCAGCTCACCTATGCGGAAGAAGGCACGACCTACGGAGATGTCCGCCCCGCGGATGCCGCGGCGCAGTTGAAAAACAAGAATGTTCAAGTGATCGGCGCGAATTGCACGCTTGGTCCGCAAGCGCTTTTGCCGATTCTGCAGGAGCTTGCCGCTGTGGACGATCTCCGTGCAAGCGGCATGCCCAATGCCGGCTTCCCCAAACGCGAGGGCGACCGCATCGTCTATCCGAAATCCTCACCGGAATATTTCGCGCTTTTCGCGCGCGAGGCGGCGGCGCTCGGCGTGCGCCTTCTCGGCGGCTGCTGTGGCACCACGCCGGCGCACATCCGCGCCATGGCTGAAGCCGTCAAGTCGCTTCGCCCCGCGAAATCGCACGCGGCCGGACATGCGGCCGAAGTCATTTCAAAGCCCGCGCCAGTCACGCATCGTATTCCCGAAAGCAAATTCTGGAAAAAACTTCAGAAAAAAGAATTCACCGTCTGCGTGGAAATCGACCCGCCCAAGGGACTTTCTCTCGACCGCATCTTCGAGCAGGTCGACAAGGTTATGGCTTCGCGCAAGGTCGACGCCATTGACATCAACAGCGGGGCCATGGCGCGCGTGGGCATGGACGCGCTGATCGTCGCGAGCGCTCTCGAAGCTCGAGGCATTGAAACCGTTCCGCACCTCACGACGCGCGACCAGAACATCATCGGCCTGCAAGCGGCGCTGCTCGGCGCGTGGACCGTCGGCGGCGTCCGCAACGTTCTCGCCATCACCGGCGATCCTCCCTCCGTCGGCGACTACCCGGAGACCAGCGGCGTCTACGAAGTCGACTCCGTCGGCCTCGTCAAAGTTCTCAACCGTTTGAATCAGGGCACCGACTGGGCAGGAAAAACTCTCGGCGGTGCCACGAATTTTACCATCGGCGTCGCCGTGAATCCCGTCGCCGACGATCTCGACAACGAAATCGAGCGCTTCCACGCCAAGGTCGAAGCCGGCGCGCATTTCGCGATGACTCAGCCGCTCTTTGACCCCGAACACTGGCACGCTTTCCTGAAGAAACTTGGCGGCAAGCCGGCGATCCCGGTGTTGATCGGCATCTGGCCGCTCAACAGCTACAAGCAGGCGCTTCGCTTGAACAACGAAGTCCCCGGCATCGTCATTCCCGAGGCGCTGCTGAAGTCCATGGAAAACGCGGGGGCCGCCGCGCGCGACCGCGGATTCGAAGTTGCCCGCAAAATGCTCGACTGGTCCCGCACCGAACTCGCCGGCGCGTATCTGATTCCGCCCTTCAAGCGCTACGAAGAAATCCTGGAGATCCTGTAGCGCCGGGCTTTAGCCCGGAATCCTTTTGGTTTTCTTCTGCAACGTCAGAATCATTTGTACCTCCGGTTCTTGCCCGAGTCGTATTTCTCCCCTCCGCTCAGTTCCGTCCCTGTGATCTGGTTTACAAATTGCACTCACCAGGATGAGGAAGGGAGAGAAACATGAACTGGAGCAAATCGCACAAGGTTTTCCCGACACTCTGTGCGGTTGTTCAGGCACTAATTCCCGCAAAGCGCAAGCGACAAATCCCTTCTTCGATGGTTGTCGCGCTCTTCTTTGGATTCACCGCGCAGGCGCAGACAGCAGACTGGCAGGCAGTACAGAATCTCAAGCCGGGCAGCTATATCCTCGTGAAGGCACAACATCGCTATCGGTGTTCCGTGGAACTGATCTTTGAAAGACACCTGCCCCGGTCATTACGAATGTCCACTCTGAGAATCCTTCGTTCAGAGATACTTGAGGTACGTAGGTTGCCCCAGCCCAACCAGGCTAAGGACGCATGGATTGAAGCGGCAATGGGAGCCGGCGCGGGTGCCACTGTCGCTGCGCGCACCAGCAAACCTCACCAGGCGCCAATGCGTTTTTCGGAGCTCTCGGAGGAGCAGGCTTCGGCGCTCTAGTTGGCGGGATAGTTCCGATCTTTCAGGTCATCTTTCAGCGCGGCAAACTCATCTATAAGCGATAGAGCCGACTGGATTGGCCGCCGGCTGCTTCAGTTTGCGGAACCGTCAATCTGTCTCCGCGGTCGGGGTCACTTCTCTGTGCAGCACGCGCTGAAGTACCGGCGTCAGAATCAAATATGCCAATCCAACAAACACCGGCGCGATCAGTCCCCAGGCCACGATCGCGTGCCACGTCGTCGTCCACAGAAACCTGACCGCTGCCCACGCATTGGCGTGAATCATCC
This sequence comes from Acidobacteriota bacterium, assembly GCA_003224525.1. GTDB lineage: Bacteria > Acidobacteriota > Terriglobia > Acidiferrales > UBA7541 > Acidiferrum. The sequence continues at coordinate 22,466 of QHZB01000180.1, forward strand.
CTTGAATTTGCACAATGGAAACTGGCAGCGGCGCTGCGCGAAACAACTTCTCGCCCAGCCGGAAGAACGGCAGCAGCAGCGCAATTTGGATCGGATACACGAAGTAGTTCACGATCTGGATGGCCGGCAGGTTCAGCCGCAGAACAATCGCGACGAGCGTGCAAAGCAGTGTTGTGCATCCGAGCGCCGGGAACACACCCAGCGCCCCGCCGAGCGCCAGGCTCAATGCCATCTTCTCCGGCGTCACTCCCTGCCTCAGCAGGTCGCGAATCGGCCGGACCGGTCTCCGGTAGAAGAATCCCTTCTGCACAATCAGGTCAGCCCACTTACGGACTCGACTTCGCCACGACCGCGGCGCTCGTATGGTCGTGAATGATCTTCCATCCATCCGGGAGGCGTTGCCACACCAATGTAAATACTCCGCCGACGTCATCTTTTTCCCGCTTCAAATGCCACCGCCCCAGGACGAGCACTGCGTCCGGCCCCAAAAACCGAAACTCCAATTCCGAAAAATCCAGATGTCCCATCGCCCCCCTGTCGGGATAGTTCTTCTTGTATCGCGCCAGCACGCCGTCCCAGCCACGCGCCACCCCGGTGCTCCCAGAAAACGTCAGCTCGGGCGAATGCCAATATCCCACCAGAAAGGTGTCCACATCGCCGCGGTTCCACGCAATTTGCTGCGCGCTCAGGACGGTGCCGATAGCCTCCCGGTCAGCTTTGCGCTCATCGGCGGGCTTGGGGAACGCCGGTCTGCGCACAAAGAGGAAGATACCCATTGCCAGTGCAACTGTCATCCATATGCAAGGCCGAGTCGTTCGCATGATCGCTCTCCTCTGTAAACCCTTGTGTACAGGCAGGATAGGTGACAGGCTGCCTCCCATTCAAAGTCAAGCAAAAAAATGCAGGCCCGCAGAAGTTTATCAGAATCGTTAAGCGGAGGAGGGCTTGCTGGCGAGTTCCGACCGCGGGCCGTGGGCTGCTTCCGGGGTGAAATCCGGCTTAAAAAGTGCAAAACTCTAGTCTAGTCCGCTGGTACTTCGGGGCTATTGATATCTATTTTCCTGACTGCCAGAATTCCACTAGAGGTTGAGGAATGTTTAGCGCCATGCTACTCGCGATCTCTATCGTGGCACTGTCCCAGTTCGCCCTATATTATTGGCGGGCGGTTCTGGCGGGCGTTGCAGCCCAACCGGTTTCTGACCGGGTGCTGGTTGCTGCCCAGTTCGAGAATAGGCGCTTTACACCTCAGGATTTCCAGACCCTGGCCGGCTTGCATAATTTGACCCCTGATCTCTTCCCAAATCGCAGCGGATTGGGTTTGGTACGACTGTATTACCAGGCGATTGAAGGCCTCGATGCCTTCTTTGCCAACAGGATTCCCATTTTCTCCTCTTGGAGCGAGCGCGAGCGCATCATCTGCACCCGATACGCCGCCGTTCAGGTCGACCGCCGCCTTCAGGCCAATCTCGACCTCGTAGCCTCATTGCGCTCCTGCTGATTCTCTCGCTGCCAGCCGTCTTAATAAGCTTTGGACTAAACCGCTACGCGGTAGATGGTAGTGTGACAGTCGTGTCGGCGTAGATGGGTCACGCTCGCTGCTGTTCTAAATTGAAGATCTTCCTCTCCTGAGAAGGTTCCTTTGCGAAAGCATGTAGTGGCTGCTTGCAGCATAGTCCATTTCGCAAAGGAGCTTTCCATGACATCTCTTCGACAACGCATGATCGAGGACATGCAGATCCGGAACCTTTCTGCACACACCCAACAGTCTTACGTCCTACAAGTGTCGCTGTTCGCGCGCCACTTCAGCAAATCACCTGAATTATTGGGACCCGAGCAGATTCGTGCCTATCAAATCTACTTGACCAACGAAAAGAAGCTGGCGACGAAGTCCATTCTCCTCGCTATTGCGGCTCTCCGCTTCCTATACAAGGTGACCCTTAAGAAGAACTGGGTCTTTGAAAATATCATCCCGGCTCCGAAGGCGCCCCAGACACTGCCCGTGGTTCTTAGCCCAGAGGAGGTCATCCAGTTTCTTGACTGTGTCAGGAGCAGGAAACATCGCGCGCTTTTGACAGCCTGCTATGCAGCGGGGTTGCGCATCTCCGAGGCCGTTGCCCTCACACCACCTGCGATCGACAGCAAGCGCATGGTCTTGCGTGTTGAGCAAGGAAAAGGAAAGAAAGATCGTTACGTTATGCTCTCACCCAAGCTTTTGGAGATTCTCCGTGCCTGGTGGCGAGTAGAAAGGCCTGAGCACTGGCTCTTTCCAGGCGACATTCCGGGCCGGCATATCAGCAAGGACGCAGTTGAGCAAGCGTGCCAAAAGGCCCACTGCATTTGCAAAATCTCCAAACCGATCACACCGCATTCTCTACGTCACGCTTTCGCCGTTCACTTGCTTGAATCGGGCACCGATGTCCGTACCATTCAATTGCTGCTCGGCCATCGCAGCCTGGCGACGACAGCAAAATATCTCCGCATTGCAACCAGCAAAGTCTGCTCGACATCGAGCCCACTGGATTTGCTGCCTCGTCCTGTTTCGATGGAGGTCAAGCCCACACCACCCCAACACTTCTAATCGCCGGGCGCGATGGATCGCCCGAAGCTGGAAGTGGCGGACATCTTCCGCCGCTACGGCGAAGCCTATCGTCAACAGCATGATGGGTCGCTCTCAACGGCCCAGCGACGCGTCATGACCGCGATCGAGGTGTGTCGCACCGCGGCTCTCGGCGGTCATCTCGAACGCTGCGACTGTTGTAATTATGAGCGGCCTTGTTACAGCAGCTGCCGCGACCGCCATTGCCCCAAGTGCCAATCACTCGCACGTGCCGCGTGGGTGGAAAAACGAACATCCGAAGTTCTCCAGACACACTATTTTCATGTCGTCTTTTCCGTCCCCGAACAGATCGCTTCCATCACCTACCAGAACAAAGAGGTCGTTTACGACATTCTGTTTCGAGCCACGTCCGAGACCTTGTCCACTATCGCCGCCGATCCCAAACATCTGGGCGCCGAAATCGGTTTCTTTGCCGTACTCCATAGTTGGGGGCAGAACTTGCTTTTTCATCCGCATCTCCATTGTGTCGTCCCGGGCGGCGGAATCTCTCCCGATGGTACCCAGTGGATCTCCTGCCGCCCCCGCTTCTTCTTACCCGTGCGGGTGCTGTCCCGTCTGTTCCGCCGATTGTTCTTGAAGTATCTGCAAGAGGCCTTTGACTCCGGCAAGTTGCGGTTTTTCTCTTCACTCACGTCACTACAAGATCCGCAGGCTTTCAGCCGTCATCTGGACCCCGTGCGAAACTTGAAATGGGTCGTCTACGCTAAACCGCCCTTCGCCGGACCACAGCAAGTGGTGGATTACGTTGGCCGCTACACGCACCGGGTCGCCATCTCCAATCATCGGATCGTCGATATCGAAGACGGTCATGTGAAATTCAACTGGAGAGACTATCGCGACAACAATCAACAGAAGACCATGACCCTCTCGGCCGAGGAATTCATCCGGCGATTCCTGCTTCATGTCCTACCGAGCGGGTTCCACCGCATTCGCTACTACGGGTTCCTCGGCAATCGCCACCGCAAGGAGAAGTTGGAGCAGTGCCGCCAACTTCTCGGCATGGCTCCTCCGAGTGAAAGTTCTTCTGTCACTGCGACACCGGAGGACTATCGTGATCGATACGAGAGACTCACGGGCCATTCTTTGCGGGAATGCCCCATCTGCCATCGAGGTCGGATGATCACTATCCAGGTTCTGCCGGAAGGGTGTTCTTCGCCGGCCATCAAAGACACGTCATGATCCATCCCGCGCGACTCCACATCGTCCTCTCCAAAAACTCGAAGCCGCCGAGTCAACGGAATCGTCATGTCTCACGGAATTCCGAACTCTTTGCGGTCAGCCAAGAATCCCACGTTCTACCCTGTGTAGGCCCGCTGAAGTTCCCCCATTGCAGCCCATTTCCACAATTACCCACAGCTCGCTCTCTCTTCGGCGTCTCCAATTCACCAATCAAAACCCATAGCACACGCACCTTGCAGCGGTTTAGTCCAATCCATTTTTAGCTCACCGGCACGGCTCCGATCACGTTCCCTCCCCGCTTACACCTACTGTCGCCGCGCCGCCAAGCTAAAAATGCTCTGCATTAGTACGCCCAGCGCAGCAGCACACCGCCGGTCGTGTACCCCGCGCCCACGGTGACGATCAGGACAAGGTCGCCCTTGTGCAGGCGCCCCTGTTCCACGGCATCGCGCAGCCCCAGGGGAATCGTTGCCGCGGTGGTGTTGCCATACCGGTCGATGTTCACCATCACTTTGGAATCGTCGACGCCCAGCCGCTCCTGCGTCGCCCGGATGATGCGCAGATTTGCCTGGTGCGGCACCAGCAGCTGCAGGTCATCTTTTGTAAAACCATTCCTTTCAAGTAGATGCGTTGCCATTTCCGTCATCCGCCGCACCGCGTATTTGAAAACCTGCGACCCTTCCTGGTGGACATAGTGCAGACGCTTCTCGACCGTCTCCTGGCTCGAGGGATGGAGCGAACCGCCGCCCGGCATATAGAGAAATGCCCCCCCTGAGCCATCCACGTCATGCTCGAAATCGAGGATCCCTTCGTTCGAACCCGCAGCCTCAAGCAGCGCCGCTCCCGCGCCGTCGCCGAACAGAACACACGTCGCACGATCCTTATAGTCCAGCACGGAAGTCATCGTATCGCTTCCGATTGCCAGCACTTTCTTGTGGGTGCCCGCGCCGACGAACTGCGCGCCCACAGTCAGCGCGTAGGCAAAGCCAGAGCACGCGGCGGACAGGTCAAAGCCCCATGCCTTCTTCGCGCCAATGCGTTCCTGCACCAGACAGGCGGTGGCGGGAAAAAACATGTCCGGGGTAACGCTGGCGAGCACGATCAGGTCGATCTCCGTGGGATTCGTCTTGGTTTGCGCCAGCACCACCCTTGCGGCTTCCGTCGCCATATGCGAAGTGGCGGTGCCCTTCTCCACAACGTGGCGTTCCCGGATGCCGGTGCGCGTGACGATCCATTCGTCGTTGGTCTCGACGATTTTCTCCAGATCCGCGTTGGTCATCACCTTGGGCGGAACGTACCCGGCTACACCCGTGATTTTTGCCGCGAGGCGGTGGGACATGACTCTCCTTGCCAATTGTTTGCTTGACTAAAAGAACCTGAATTTTATGCGATAGTCCCGTGGGGATACAAGGCGCAGGCCGGTTCTTTTCAGAACCGCAGGAAGAAACTCAATTTGATGAAAAAAAGCCGGCTCGTGGAATTGTTTGGGGGGCCCAAAAAAATACGCGCGGTGAAAATCCCGAAACGTATCCAGAAGGATGCCCACGCCGTCATCCTGATCGGAGGCCTCGCGCTTGGAAAGATGTGCCCGGACCTCGCCCGCTTCATCGTGGCAAACGAACACGGCATAAAAAGTCTTGTCGTCGTAGGAGAGGTATGCGGTAGTGGATTCCGTCGCGGGCGTGCCGTCCCCGGGAGTGTTCTGGCGGAAATCGGTGACCGTCAGTTCCGCTTCGCGCGGATGATTTTCCAGGGAATCTTCCAGTTGAGGCGCGCGATGCACGCGCGGAATCTTCGACAGCGGAATCTTGGCCGCATCTGGTGGCGGCGGCGCCGCGACCTGGGCGGTAACACACGTCCCCGCGGCAAAAACGATAATAATCCCAAGGAAAGAATTCCGGATGCCAGGGCGCATCTAGGCGCATCTAGGATGTCTTTATATAACCTTTACTGTTCCCTGGCGGAAATAGCAAGTGATATAGCTGTTGTCCGATTTAGTGCGACGGCGTCTAACACTCAAGATAGGCCATGCCCGGCAGCTAGGAGGCTGGCGGAAGAATTTCATAGCGCCACGAAAGAGTGGCGGTTTTCCGAAGCATGGCGGCAACGGAGCAGTACTTGTCCTCGCTGAGCTGGATGGCATGCTTTACGGCCGCGTCGTCGAGTTGGCCACGGAAACGATAGAGCATTTCCAGCTTGCTCCAGACCGTAGGCGGCTCTGCCGCACGTTCGCCAGAGCAAATCACTTCCAGCGCTTGGAACTTCTGCCGCTTCTTTTCCAGGATGATTACAACGTCGGTGGCGGTGCAGGCCCCCAGCGCCAGCAGCACAAGCTCCATTGGGCCGGGCGCCTTGTTCGACGCACGGTCGGAATCAACGGTAATCGCGTGTCCGGACGGGCTAGTCGCCACAAATTTCTGTTCACCAATCCACTTCACGAATCCAGTCTGCATGCGGCCCCCCCTCGAGAAAGCATAGCAGGACGTGGAACTTGAAACGAGCCACGCAGATTCCAATTGGCATTCGAATCGTTTTTTGGTTTAAATGGCGTGGCCCGGCCTGTACTCTCAATAGCGCGGGGAGGAGAAAACAAATGCAAATCCCAATCTCAAAGGCAAAGCGCCGGCTCGCGATGGCTGCGATTGGGCTGGCAGCGCTTCTTTGGTCGTCAACCATCGGAGTCGCAGCGCGGCAGGGCGGTATGGCCGCCGAAGGAAAAGATCAACCCTACGTGATTGAGTACTACTACAAGGCGAAGTGGGGACACGCTGAAGAATTCCTGACGCTCTTCAAAAATAACCATTATCCGCTTCTGAAAAAAGAGATCGAACTGGGCCGCATGCTAAAGGTCAGCATGGCCGTTCCGCGCTATCACACCACGGAAGACGGCCGCTGGGATTACCGGGTAACCATCGTCTTCAAGAACGCGGCAATTGCCAACGACAATTTTGACAGCGCTGCGCTGCTCAAGCAGCTTTATCCCGATCAGGAAACCTACAAGAAAGAGGAACAACGCCGCTTCGAAATTCTGGAAGCTCACTGGGATTTGCCGATCAAGGACTTGGACTTGGATGCCCGCTGAGGAATCGTTCTTGCGCCACGCCGTATAGCTTGATCATTTCTTCCCTCTTGGAGGGCGAGAGCGTTTCGATGAGCGCAGTTTTCGACGCCCTCACCCAGAAGTTGGTTTTTACAGCCATCCGGTGATCGTCCTTTCCTTCTCACTCTCTGGCAATAAGAGGCGCCGTTGCCAATGACAAAAGGGCGGGTAGCGGCGCGATTTTGCGTAGCCTCATGGAATGCCTCCCGGCCGGTGCCGCGCCTCGAGACGCATGGACGGGAAATAGGGCCAACCTGACATGTCTCCTTGGACGGAGCAGCGTGGAGCAATGGCGGGAGTCCTCCAAAAACCACAGCTCAGGAGTTACGCGGGCCGCTGGTCGCGGCAACTTCAATGATCGGGTTAGGCAGCGCCCGCATGGTGCGGACGAAAAGTTCTACAATGGCTCCGTCAAATTGCGCATTCGCGCAGCGCTCTAGCTCGGCGAGCGCGTCTGTCGCACTCCGGGCCTTCTTGTACGTGCGGTCGCTGGTGATCGTATCGTAGGCATCGGCGACCGCGATGATGCGAGCCCCCAGCGGAATCTGTTCCCCGGTCAAGGACTCTGGATAGCCCGAGCCGTCGAAGAATTCGTGGTGGTGCAGCACCATTTTTCGGATGCGCGCGAGCGGCGTCAGCGGATCGAGGATCTTCGCGCCAAAATTCACGTGCGCTTTCATTGTCTCCCACTCTTCGGGATTGAGCGGGCCGTTCTTGCTCAGAATACTTTCCGGGACACCAACTTTGCCGATGTCGTGGAGCACGGCGCCCAAACGAACCTCTTCGACTTCGGCGTCTTTCATCCCCATCGCTTCCGCGATCAGCGCCGCATACGCGGAGACTTTCTGAGAGTGGCCTTGTGTGTAATGATCCTTGGCGTCGATCGCAAAGGCCAGCGAAGTGACCGTGTCCAGCACCGCCTGCGGCAGTGCTTGCACACCCTGATCCGGGGCCGTGGCCAGCTTGCCGTCATTCGGTTCGGTCGCCGCGAGCGATTCCGTGAATTGCCGCAGGCGCTGGTAGATCTCTTCAAACGCCTCGGGGCCCGTCGAGAATAGCCGCTTGAGTGTCACGCCCAGATACGCTTCGAGGACGTCACGCTTCCATTTCTTCGCTTCGTTGGGATCGAAGTGATCGGCTGTTGAGACGGCGTTACCGCCCTGATGTTTCGAAAGATACATCGAAGCATCGGCGACTTGGATAAGCTCTTGCGGCGACGAGCCATGGAGTGGATAGCACGCGATGCCGAAGCTGGCGCTGATGTTTTTCTCGCGCAGCAATGGATCGGCGGAGACCCAGCCGCGCAGCTTGCTCGCCAGTTGCCGCGCATGCTCCATATTGGTCTCCGGCATGAGAATGACGAATTCGTCCCCGCCGTAGCGAGCCACAACGTCGGAGCGCCGGCAATTGGTCTCCAGAATCTGCCCGACGCGCTGGAGAACGAGGTCGCCCTCGAGGTGCCCGTAGAAATCGTTCACGAATTTGAAGCGGTCGAGGTCCATGAGCACCAGCGCAAACGCGCGGCCCGCTCGAGTGGAGCGCTTCCATTCGGCGGACAATGCTTCCATAAAAAAACGATGTGTCTTCACGCCCGTGAGGCCGTCGGTGATCGCCTGTTCCTGCGCCTTTTGGAAAGAAAGGGCGTTGTGCAGCGCGCCGGCAATGAGGTCAGCCAGCGTGCGCAGCAGGAGAACTTCTTCCTCGGAGAAGTCCACCGGTACGGAGGACTCGATGTACAAAATGCCGTGGAGCTGTTCGGCGTAAAAAACCGGCAATGCAATGGCCGCCACGGAATCCGGTAATAGTGGTTTCATCGCTCCATCCGCCGGAGCGGCGGCGCGGTATGCCGCCATGTGGCCATTGCGAGCGACGTGGCCGATCAGGCCTGCGCCAATGGAAATACGCAGCCCCAGGGTCCCGCGACGCTTGCCCGCTTCGGCTTGGATCACCACTTCTCGTGTCGCGTAGTCCAGCACGCCGATGCCGATGTGATCGTAGGTCAGGCCGGCTTCGAGTTGTTCAGTGATTTTGGCGAGCATCTCGTCCGGATTGAGCGTGGCGATAGCGTTCCGCGAAATTGTGTTCAACAGCGAGAGGTGCCGCGCCTTGGTGCGCTCTTCGCTGAACAGCCGGGCGTTTTCAATCGCGATACTCGCTTCGCTTGCAAGAACCCGCAGAAGCTCCAGATGTCCTTCATCAAACACGCGCTCCTGATCGGAGTACACCGCCATCGCACCGATGGCGTGATCGTAGGCCACCAGCGGTACGCCGCAGAAGCACCCTTTTGTGCGCAGAGGATCGACGCCCAGTTTTTTCATCTCCCCCACGTAATTGTCGCGGATGAGCACCGGCTGCCGCGTTCGAATGATGTACTCGGTGATGTGGTTCCCGGCAGGACGTGCACGCTTCGGCATGCGCGCGCCATCCACGATCTCGAGGTCGAATTGAATTTCGTCGCGCAGCGCATCCAGTTCCGCGATGTAGAAGTTTTCCACGTCGAAGAGCCGCCGCAGCTCCTCCCACACTTTTCTGGTCAGGTCTTCTTTGTTCAGCGTCGAGCTGAGCGCGCGGCCGATTTCATTCAATACGTGAAGCTCTTCGCTCCGTCGCGAAGTCTGCTGAATCAAGTAGCTGTTTTCAACTGCCATGCCGATCTGGTGCCCCAGCGCCAGCAGCAGCCGCAGCTCCGCGGCTGTGAAGCGCCGGCTATCCGGGGTCCCGAGAAGGAGCACGCCGAAGGCTTGCTCCTTGGCCTGAAGGCTGATGGCCACCACGCTGCGAAGCCCGTGCGCGAGCGCCAGCTGGCGGAATCGGCGGATGGACTGTTCCTTTTCGAGAGCCGAAAGGGAGTCGTCGCGAAGGTCGCGAAATCCCAGCAGGCCGCCGAGGCGCGCCACCAGGCTGACGAGATAATCGTCCAGATTTTCGTTTTGAGCGACGCGGCAGAACTCCTCACTCAAGCCCACGGCAACGACGGAAGTGGGCCCCTGCGGGTCACCGTGGTGCAGAAAGAGCGCGCCGGCCGGCAGCCGCACAACGCCCAGCACGCGGTCGAGGGCCTGCGACAGCATGCGCTGAATCTCGCCGCCCACAAAGCTGGAGGTCGCCAGATTGAGATTCGAAAGCGCCAGCATGTTGCGTTCGATGCGGCGCTTTTCTTCTTCGTAGAGCGCCATGACCATAAGCATGGACACGAACGCGCACGGAGCAGCGGCAACCACGCTCATGCCTGCGCCCTGGAGTTCCGGGGTCGCGTCCAGGATATGGAGTGCAATCCACAGAGCTCCCCAGGAAGCGAAGGAAACGCCAAGCAGTCTGTCGGCTAGCGTTTCCTGCCGCCGGCTTTCCTGCCAGAACACCACCGCGACCGCGATGTACAGCAGAGAACCCGGGATGATCGCGGAAATGGAAAACATGTTGGCGGCATTGGCCGCAGCCCACAATCCGAAGAGGACGCCAACCGCCAGCCCGGGAATTTTCCAGGCCTTCCGCTGCGAGTAAAGCTGTGCTCCTAGAAAAAAGAGCACGCCGGAGAGCGCGAAAAGCCAATGATTCAACGCACTCTGCAGCGGGTTTGCCAACGCCGATGGAGCGAGAGTCGGCCCCACGTAATGGAGCGCGAACACGGCCCACGCCGCTGTCCATAGCAGCAGATACGTCTGGCGTTTGATCCTGTGGATGTACGCGAAGAAGCCCGCCACCAAAGTGGTAGCGATCAGCAGCGCCAGTGAGATAAAACTTTGATGCATCAGGAACACATTCGATTCTCCGCCCGCACTGCGGACGATATTCCGCAAGTGAGGAAAGCACAAGAATCCCTCGTGCTCTGCTCCTGTAGGCACAATCCCGCTCCTCGCACGAGAGGACAGACGTGCGGCTACGCAGGAATATCGCGCCCGTACACAAGACAGAGTACTTGTGATTATGGATTACGGGATTTTCAGGAAGCAAGCCTACCGCCGTACTGGTAGCCAAAGAGACAGCATCGCGGAGGTTACCAATTCAATACAAAGGGGCATAAGGCGTTTCCTCATCTTTACCCATAAACACGCCAATTGGACCTAAAGAAATGGTTTGGCTACACTGAGAGTTTGAATTCACGCGGAAACACGCCCTGACAATGAGTGACTCCATTCACAGCACATCTGCCGTGAGGGTGCGATTTGCTCCGTCGCCCACCGGTTATTTGCACGTGGGAGGAGCCCGGACCGCGCTGTTTAACTGGCTGTTCGCACGGCGCCACGGCGGCACGATGATTCTTCGCGTCGAGGACACCGATGCGGAGCGCAACAAGCCCGAACTGGTGCGGGGAATTCTGGATGGCTTAGAGTGGCTGGGCATCAATTGGGACGGAGGGCCATTTTACCAATCGCAGAGAACGGAGTTGTATCGCGCGGCGGCAAAAAAATGTTTGGCCAACGGGGCGGCATTTTTGTGCTACTGCCCCGCGGAAAAATATGCCGGCGGCGACTATGCCGAACCTGCGCAAGACGAGGAACCGAAGGCTGGCGGTCCGCGGCGCGTGACGCGCTGCTCCTGCCGCGATGGCCGGCCCTCAACGCCGGGTGTGAAGCCGGCCGTCCGCTTCAAAGTTCCGCTTGGGGGAACAACAAAATTCCTCGACGCGGTATTCGGCGAACGCGAGTTTTCGAATGCGGAGATCGAGGACTTTGTCCTGTTGCGCTCCGGAAGAGGTGAGGAAGAATTCGGCCAGTCTATGTATCAGTTGGGCGTCGTCGTCGACGACATCGATATGCGCATCACCCACGTGATTCGCGGCGCGGATCACCTTTCGAATACTCCGAAACAAGTGCTGTTGTACCAAGCGTTGCGCGCGGAACCTCCTGTTTTTGCGCATGTGCCGCTGATTCTCGGCGCGGACAAGTCCCGCCTTTCGAAACGCCACGGCGCGACGGATGTAAACATGTACCGCACCGAAGGTTTTTTGCCGGAGGCGTTCCGCAATTTTCTCGCGCTGCTGGGCTGGTCGCCGGGCGGAGACGAAGAGTTTCTACGGACGAAAGATTTGCTGGAGAAATTTTCGCTTGAGGGCGTGAGCCGCACCAACGCGGTGTTCGACCGGCCGAAACTCGAGTGGTTCAACACCCAGTATCTGCAGAAACTTCCCATCGAGGAGTTGCTCCTCGAAGTTCAAAATGAATTGCAGCGCAGCGGCCTGTGGAAGCCGGAGTGGGCCGCGGGCGCGGCGCCCGGCCCGGACGGCAGAGAGCACGCGTGGTTCTCAAAGACCGTCGATTTGCTGCGGCCGCGAATCCGGTTGTTGCCGGATTTTTCTTCGTGGTCGCGTGCATTTTTCAGCGACGAATTCACGCGCGACCCCGCGGCGAAGGAAAAATTCTGGAAGGATCCGAAAGTGCCGGAGCTCCTTGGGAAGCTCGCCGATGCACTCGAAGCGCTTCCCGAGTGGAACCACGATGCGTGCGACCACGCCTCCCGTGCGGTCGCCGAAGCCAGCGGCGTCAAAGCCGGACTGCTGATTAACGCGACGCGCGTGGCGATCGTCGGCCAAGCCGTGGCGCCTCCGCTCTTCGATACCATGGTGGTTCTCGGCCAGCAGCGCGTGGTCCGCCGATTACGCCATGCGGTGGCCAGTTTTGGTAAAGCCTAGCGCTAGCCACCCTTCAAGAAATCTCGAAGTCTGCCGCCCTGGTCGAAGATCAATTTTGGGGGTGGATATAGCGGCTTATTGTCTTCCAAAAATTTCCGCGTGGGCGGGCTTGGCGGCGGAGGCCGAGGCAGCGACGTTGAGGGTCGCGTCGAGAGTGATTGTGACCGGGGGAAGGCAAAGTTCGCTGCTGCAGGCCTGGTAGCGGAGCTTGAGAGGAATGTGCTGCTCGCCGAGAGGGGCGTTTTCGAGCGCGGTGACAGGCATGCGAAGAATCACACTGCCCTGGTAGACGTTCAGCGGAGTTTTGGAAAAGGTGAATTTTTCGAGTTTGCCCTTGGGATAGGAAACTTCGCCGTTTTTGAAGCCGGCGGGAAGCGCGGCTTTGAGATCGGTGGCGATGAGGTAGTCTTCTGATTTTTCGCGGGCGTTGACGTGGAAGCCCGGGCGAATCTTCATGACAACGGCGATTTGAAATGCGCTGCCACGGCCGGCGGGCTCGAGCGAGACGTAGGTTTCGGGTTTGACGACGTCCCTGCCGGAGGGAACTTGGGAGGATGCCCCGGGTGACAGGGCCACAGACAGCGCCAGGACGGCGATGAAGAAAAATGCCTTGGCAGATTTCACAGGGTCACCTGGGCGCCAAGTTGCTGGGAGATGACGCGGCTCATCACGGCGCGGAGATCCTCGCCGGTTTTTTCGTGCACGAAGGCGTTGCGCGGTTCGTTCCAGCCAAGCTTGAAGCTGGTGGAAAGTGCGGAGACCCAGATTTCGCGGACCGGCGTGTTGGGTGAAATTACGAACTTGGCCTCCTCGGGTTCCTCAAAGATAACTTCGAGTTTTCCAGATTCGCCTTCGACGTCGAAACCGTGTTCATCGCCGGCGGTGAGCATGCGGCGCTTGAGTTCCTCGAACGCGGCGTCCGCTTTTCGCTGAAAGTCTTTTTCATCGAGCATACATTTAGCGTACATGAAGAGAGTGAGTAGTGGGTAGTGAGTAGTGGGAGAGGAGCCGAAGCCATGGAGCAAGGAAGTAATGAGATGAGGATGCGAGCGGAGAAGTGGCCCCTCAGGTTCGCTCCCCTCGAAGCTCGTTGGACACTGCGCCGAAGTGATGAGATACGGGTGAGTATGGAGCTGCGATCAGGCGCCCTTGATTTCGCGGAGATAGCCGCTGGTGACGTCGTAGACGAAGCCGCGGACGGCGACGGTCTGGGGAATCCAGGGATGGGTGTGGAGCTTCTGCAATTGGTGGCGGACATTTTCTTCTATGTTTTGGAAGGCGTAGAAGAAGGCGGGAGCCACCGCGGCGGTTCCGGTGCGGTTCTGAATTCTGGTGCGCAGGTCCTGTTCGGTGGTGTGCATCAGTCCGCAATCGGTGTGATTGATGACCATGATTTCCTCGGTGCCCAGGAGATAGTGCGATACGACCAGAGAGCGCAAGGAGTCCTCCGTCACGATACCGCCCGCGTTGCGGATAATATGAGCGTCTCCCGTTTTCAGACCCAGGGTACGAATCGAAAGGCGGGTATCCATACAGGTCAGGACGGCGAGCTTGCGTTCGGGTCGCGGGGTCAGTTTGCGCAATTCATGGGTGCGCGAGTAGATTTCGTTGGCGGCGAGGACTTCGTCGATGACGCTCATGGCCAAAACAGTCTAGCAAAACCAAAGAGAGGGAGTAGTGGGCAGTGGATAGCGAGCAGCGAAGAAAAGAAGCAAGCTTCCGGCAAGCTTGCGTAACGACAACTTTGGCCACTCACTGGGGATCCAGGTCAGGAATCAGCCGCTTCCGGCGGGCCTCAGCTTGAACGTCTGAGGGCAAGGTTCGAGCATCCATGATGAGCCCATTGAACTCGACGAACCATGCGACAGGACTATTGGCCAGCAAGCTCCGCCGCGAGAACTCCGGATGGAACTGGTACAGCTTCAGAGAATCCCGAACCTGCTTGGCTTTGTTCGTGAGGGTACTCTTCGGGATACCGGTGAGAACGCTGATCTGGTCCCCGGTCATGAAAATGTCTTGGGATGGATCAAACAGGAAGTTAATGCTGCCTACCGCGTAAATCGCAGTAGCCGCCCAGATTCGGAGATCGCCGCGGGCCAGTGGCGAAGGGCGTTTCCGTGCCAACTTGGCGATCAGCTTACGGCATAGCTGTCCATATTCCAAATCGAGATGCTCTGCACAGAATGAGTCCGTCAGCTTAAAAATCTCCTGGCAATCGTGACGTAATGATTCTGGAATGTTGAACGAATTGGTATTCATGGCAACGGACCTTTGCTTGCTGGCAGTCAATCGCGTGCTTTCAGCAAGGCTGTTGAATTTCACTTGAACGGGTCAGACTCTTGCCCCGCAGCACCTTTTATATCTCTTCTCGCTGCCGCAGGGACAGGGAGAATTGCGAGATGGAGCGTAGGCTGACATTTTCTGCTGCGGCAGATCCGCTCCATCAAATTCGCTATGAAACTCCTGCCGCCGTTGATTCTCCACAGTCTCATAGGCGACGTGCTGGGAAGCCCCACTCTCAAGCAGCGTTCGAACGAAGACCAGGGCCACTTTGTGCGGCTCGGTGAACCTGCCTTCCTCCAGCAGCCGCTGTTTACTCAAACGATCCATGGCATTCTTTATCGCCCCACTGCCGGTCGGAAGTCCAGCACCACTGGTCATCCAGAACTGGCCCAGAGGGAGGGTGCGGATGGCATAGGCCACGTCGAGTGGAGTTTGGCTTAGACCGATATCCATGATGAAGAGTTCCTCGGCCGACAATAGGTCCACGAAATAGGCACCCGCGCCCTGCACACGGGATTGCGGAACCACAATCCGGTATTTGGCTTGCAGATATGCCTCGAGAAGTTCGTGTTCCTCGGTCCCTGGCGCCGGAGGATGATTCTCGGCGTACTTCTCGACAAGGTTTTTTCCTCTCGTATCCAGTCGTAGAGGCAGCAATCCATCAGTACGTTGGACTCCTGTTCGCTTTCCAACACCGGCACTCCTCCGTGCAGCACCCCGATGGCTTCTGCGACCTGCGGAATGGCTTCCCGGGGAATCGTCTGAACGATTCTGTGGTTAAGATCCCGAGCGCGTCCGCGCAAGCGCTTGTAGCGCTCGACATCTGCCGGAGAGGGAATAAATGTTGATGTGAGAGGCATCCTATCTCCAATGCTACAAACTCGATTTTTGCATCAGTGTTTCCCGGTAATTCCAAGGCATCCACTGCTGCGGACTGCGGGCCACCAGCTCGCTGTGTTCCTCGAGCGCGGTCAGGTAGTGGAAGGGATTGGCATCGCTGAATTGGCACGTGTGGATAAGGCTCATGAAGAGGTTGCCAACGTGAGCCCCGTTCTGGGTCTTATGTTGTCATCGTCATCTTGCGAGTTGCTGTCCACTACTCACTACTCACCGCCCACTCTCTTAGAACTGAGATTCGATGGCCTTTGTAAGTTCTTCGTAGCTAATCAGACCCTGAACTTTTTTCACAATGTTCCCGTCGCGGGAGATGAGGAAACTCGTGGGATAGCCGAGAAGGCCGCCGAACTTGTCGGCGACGTCGTCGCTGCCGATGACGATGGGATAATTCATGGGGAGTTTCTGGCCGTTGACGATGAAGCGTTCCTTGGCGAGGAAGGGAGCGACGGCGCTCTTGCCTTCTTCGTCCATGGAGATGCCGAGAACGGTGAACCCTCTCGCTTCGTACTTCTGCTGCATCTCGATGAGCCAGGGAATTTCGACGTAGCAGGGCTCGCACCAGGTGGCCCAGAAATTGACGAGCACGACTTTGCCCTTGTACTGGCTAAGCGTGGCGTCTTTGCCGTCCATATCTTTGAAGGTGACTTCGGGGGCGGGCTGGCCGATGGACTTGTCGTTGGCCTGCTCGGTGTTCTTCTCCGGGCCTGTCGCTTTGACGCGCGTGGCCTTATCAGCGTAGTAGGTGCCGATGATGAGCGCGATGACGGTGGCCACTGCCAAGATAGTTTTGCTGCCTTGCATGGACGTAATTTTCTCCCAACGCCTTATAACGGCGAGCACCACGACCACGGCAACTGCCATTCCGGCCAACAGCCAAAACGTCGTACCGCCCCTTCCGCTAGTGAGGGCATGTTCGAGCCACAAGACAATCACGTTCAAGAAACTCAGCTTTGCGGTGAGCCAGGTCAACTTGTTGAAGAAAACCAGGCCGCCGATGAAAAGCAAAAGAGCCCCGCTGAAGAGTTCGACGGCGTGCAGATATTTTCTAAAGTTTTTATAGAACGTCATGAATTTGCCGATGCCCAGAGCCGTGAGAAGAAACGGGATGGCGAGGCCGGCGGAGTAGACGGCAAGGAGGAGAACCCCGCGCTGAATTTTGTCGCTCGCGGCGGCGATGGTGAGTACGGTCGTGAGGATGGGGCCAATGCAGGGAGTCCAGCCGAAGGCGAAGGCGAAGCCAAGCAAGAAGCCGCTCCATGCGGTGGGCGGTGCAACGGAACTGCGGAGGTGGACGTCGCGGTTGAGCCAGCGGGACAGCGCGGGGCCGAAGAGGCCGATGATGGAAAGCGAGAAGAAGTGAAGCGCACCGAAGCCGGCGAAGAGAGGAGCACGGCGAAGCAAAGAAGCGATACCGAGGGCGACGAGGATGACGCCGAAAATAATCCCTATACGGGGATTGAGCTTGATGAGCAGGCCGAGAAGATGCAGACCGAAAAGAAGGATGAGCGCACCAGCGATGGGCGTGAGTGCATTGCGATTCTGTTTGAGGAAAACGCCGACGGCGCTGGCGGATGCCCCAAACGAGATGAACACGACGGAAAAGCCGGCGATGAAGGAGAGCGAGGAGCCCAACAAGCTGGAACTCGGGACTTCGCCCTTGCGGAGCTGCTCCATGCCCACGCCAGAGAGCATGGAGATGTAGCCCGGAACAAGCGGCAGAACGCAGGGGGAAAGAAACGAAACCAGCCCGGCGAGAAAAGCTCCTGCTAGAGAAACATCATTCATCCGTTGTTCATCCTCGGCTGCGGCTTTGCATCCAGCTAGGGAGACTTGAAGACCCTGTCTCTTATTCTCCCATAAATCCTGTTCGTGCTCGTGCTGAGATCCTTCTGCGAACCTCACCGGTTCGCTTCAGGATAACGTCGCGCTGGTGGGTCTGAGGGGCGAGAACAGTATTGCCCCTTAGTTAGACGCGCAAAACGAGGAAAGGAAACAACTTGGGAGGAGGGAGCAAATGGGCGACAGATGAAGGATTTGGCTGGCGTGGAGCGGGAACAAGCATGAAGGATCAGTCTGTAAATGACTGAACAGACGTGTCTTGCTGGAGCGGAGACTGGCATTGCGGTTGCCATTGCCTCAGTAAGTGCCCGGAGGCGCGCCGCAGGTGAGTATCGAATGGACGCCGAACAAAGTGACGTTGCTGCGAGTCGTCGTGGGGTTCGCGGCGGTGTGGCTGTTCGGCCGCGGGGCGTGGGCGAACCTCACGGCGGTGGGGCTGACCGTCGCGGCGATCGTGCTGGACGCGCTCGACGGGCATCTTGCTCGGAAGAAAAAAATGGCGACGCCGGTGGGTGCGCAACTGGACATCCTGGGCGACCGGATGATCGAGAACGTGTACTTCACCTATTTCGCGGTGGTGGGCATGGTGTCGCTGTGGCTGCCAGTTTTGTTTTTTGCGCGCGGGGCGGCGACGGATTTCTTGCGCGGGCTGGCCATGAAGGCGGGACATTCCGGTTGGGGCGCGAATGCGATGCTGCGGACGTGGTGGGGGCAGGCGCTGGTAGCATCGCGCTGGAGCCGAGGGTTGTATGCGGCAATGAAGTGCCTGTGCTTCTGCTATTTGGGACTGGAATTGGCGCTGACGCGCGGGCCAGTAGCGCTGGTGGGTGAACTGACGGCGGATGCGCACGCCCTGATTCGTGTGGGGGCGCATGTATTGACGTGGATGACGGCGGCGTTCTGCCTGTTGCGGGGGCTGCCGGTGCTAGTGGAAGGGTGGAAATATTTTGCGGGAAACGTGAGGCCGGCGCGCGGAGCGAAAAGCGCGACCCAGGAGGCAATGTGAAGTGCCGGATGAAGGTACAGGAAGTAAAAGAAGTAAAAGAGATAAAGGAGATAAAGGAGAAGAGCGGAGGAGTGGCGGCGTTTTTTGATTTGGATGGAACGCTTGTGGCGCTGCCATCGCTGGAGAGAAGGCTTTTTCGACTGTTGCGAGGCCAGAGGGCGATCCCGGCAAAGAACTATTTCTTGTGGCTGAGGGAAGCGATGCGGCTGGTGCCGCGCGGGATTCGTGCGATTTTGCAGGCGAACAAAATGTATCTGTGCGGTTTGCAAGTTTTTGACGAGCGTGGCGAGGGAGACGGAAATGTCTCCTCTTGGCACAAAGACGGCCACCAGGCCGGGGGACAGGCGCCGGCTCCTCTGCGGCGCACTCCGCGATTGCCTGTTCCCACCTTTTTTGCTCAAGCCATCGAGAAAATGGCATGGCACGCGAAGCAGGGGCACGCGATTGTGCTGATCAGCGGGACCCTGGAGCCGTTGGCGCGGGGAGCCGCTCGCGCCATGGAAGCCGAACTTGCTGCGCGCGGAATCACGGTGACGTTTCACGTGTTTGCGACGCGGCTGGAAGAAATGGACGGCACGTGGACGGGACGGGTTTTGGACGAGGCGATGTATGGGGAAGCGAAAGCGCGGGCAGTCAAGCGCGTGGCAAAGGAGATGCAGCTCGACCTGGCGCGGTGCTATGCGTATGGCGACAGCTTGAATGACCGGTGGTTGATGACGGCGGTTGGCCGGCCGGCGGCGGTGAATCCGTCGAAAGACCTTGCGGGGATGGTGCGGACGCATGGGTGGCCGGTTCTGGATTGGGAGGGAAAAGAAAGCCCAACGCAGGGACGCAGAGAGCACTAAGAAGCAAGAGTGAGGAAAAAGCAGCCTGAGAGTAATTGCCTAGCGCTGCGTTTTTTGCGCGCGGAGCGCATCGAATTGCCCGAGGGAACTGGTGACACCGGAGAACCCCGAATGAATGACGTGCAGAGACAGTACCATCAAGCAGCGCTGGCCTGGCGTGCGGAAATGGATGCCGCGAGAGGTGCGGAGCGTGCGGGAAGTTTCGAAGCGGAGAAGAAAGGAATCGCGGCATTGATCACGCGGGAAGCGGCGGCAGCGTGGACCGCGTGCGGCGCATTCGAATGGGTGGCGCTTGGATATTTGGCGGCATCGAGCGCCCTGATCGCAGTGTTTGCGGAAAATCTTGCGCATCCGGTGATGTTGTTCGGTGTGCAGGCGTTGGTGGCGGCGATGATCTTGGTTTTCTGCCTTGTACAAGCCCGAGTTGCGGAGCGCGCGGAGCGGCGAGGCGACACGTTTTCGGCGAAGTTCTGGCACTTCTGGCGGCACTGGTATCCGCATCTGTTTTTCCTGTTGTGTTTTGAGGAGTTGGGAAAGTTCGTACACCTGGTCACGCCCGGCTGGCAGGACGCCAAGCTGATCGCCGCTGACTACTGGATTACCGGCGTGCATCCCACAGTGTGGCTGGAACAGTTTGCAACGCCGGCGCGCAACGATTTCATGCAGTTCGCGTATCTCACTTACTTCACGTATCTGGTGGTGTTGGGCGGGGTCTTGTATTACCGGAGGGATTGGCGAGGGTATTGGTCGGTGATGACGTATTCGGCCGCGGGGTACGCGATCGGGTATGGCATCGCGATATTCTTTCCCATCGAGAGCCCATGGTTCTCGATGGCGGGCTCCTGGAACGGCCCGTTGCAGGGCGGGTTGTTCACGACGGTGATCAATTTCGTCGAGCATTTTGGGCGCGTACGGGGGGCGGCGTTTCCTTCGGAGCACGTGGCGGGGTCGGTCGCGGCGTTGTGGGGAGCGTGGCGGCACCGGCGTTGGCTGTTCTGGGCAATGTTGCCGCTGGTGACGTGCATGTGCCTTTCGACCGTGTGGGGGCGGTATCACTATGTAGTAGATGTTTTCGCGGGGATGGTCACGGGGACGCTGGGCTACGTGATCGGCAGATGGGTGATGAAGACGCCAGGCGCAGTGGCGACAGAAGCGCAATAAAACTCTCAATACAAATTTCGCCCGCGAAATTCAATCGGCCAGTAGGGGCCGGAAGTTCTGCGGGCGAGAACGCTCAAAAATCCTGGCGATGCGGAGCAAGATGGGTTCGCTCGACACACCGGCCATGATTTGCAAACCGATGGGCAATCCCGAGCGGCTGAAGCCACAGGGAACCGAAACGGCTGGCACACCGGCCAGATTTGCCGGACGGTTGTGGCGCAGCAGCAAAGCGCGAACTGGATGCTCGTGGGCCCCGATGCGGATCGTTTCCTGAGTCAAGAGCGGAGCCTCAATGGCGGTCGAGGGAAAGACGATGGCATCCACATCCGCTTCCGCAAGCGCCAAATGCAGTTGTTGGAAGAATTGTCTCTGAATCTCCAGCGCTCGCAGGTAGTCAACTGCCGGCAACTTGCAGCCCATCTCCAGCCTTGAGCGCACGTCCTCGCCGTACTCCGCGGTCCGGGCAGGAAAATACCCCTGTTGCTGATGGTAAAGCGCTGCTTCCGTCCAGGCGATATGATTTCCGGCGTCTTCGGTTTCATCGAGCAGCGGGATGGAAATGTCTTTCGCGGTCACGGCCCCGCGGCAAAGATCCGGCAGAGCGCGGTCAAATGCGTTCCGGACCTCGGGAGAAACAGCATCGAAGAACAATTGACGTGGAATGCCTAGGCAAAATTTCCGCGCGTCCGCCCGTAAAGTTGAAGCTCTTGTCATGTTTGGTTCGCGGTCCACGCGGGAGTACAAAGCTCCCGTCAAAATAGCGACATCGCCGACGGTTCGACCCAGTGGGCCCGCGCAATCGAAGGCCGGAGAAAGCGGAACGATGCCTTCACAAGAAATGCGGCCCCAGCTTGGCTTCAGACCGGTGACGCCCGAGAGGGATGCGGGAATGCGGATAGAGCCGCCGGTGTCCGTTCCAACGCTGCCGTAGCAAAGGCCGGCGGCGACGGCGGCGGCAGAACCTCCACTCGAGCCACCGGGAATGCGCGCAGGGTCCCAAGGATTGCGGACCGGGCCATAGTGCGGATTATGCGATGTCACGCCGTAAGCGAACTCATGCATGTTGGTCTTCCCAAGAATGACTGCGCCCGCCTCTTTCAAGAGAACAACGACTCGAGCGTCGTGCTGTGGAATGAAATCTTTCAGGATTTTTGAACCGGCTGTCGTTCGAATGCCTTTGGTGTTGATGTTGTCTTTCAGCGAGATGGGGATCCCGTGGAGCGGGCCGCGATCGCGATGCCCCTTGCGGCCGAGCGGTGCAAGAAGTTCCGATTCTGCTTTTTTGGCTTGGGCGAGGGCAAGTTCAGCGGTGACGTTGAGGTAAGCGTTAATTTTGGGATTGATCTGCTCGATGCGAGAGAGCATGAGTTTGCTGAGTTCGACGGGGGAGAGCTTGCGTTTGCGGAAGAGTTTTCCGATTTCCTCGATGGTTGCGCAGGCAAGGTCGGTGTTGTTCATGGATGTCACATTAAATCGCAGGCGAAGATGCCCTGGTTAAAGCCCGGCACTGCCCAAAATCCAAACTAAAAGATTCTTTCCTGATGACGGAGATTCCCGAAGTTGCCAATGTTCGCGATGATGAACGCGAGGCGGAACTGATTCTCCGCGCGCACCTGCCCGAGGTTGATGCGACGATATTCGATGGCCAGGCCGCAGCAGCCGCCGTTGTAGCTGAGTTGAACGATCTGGTTCTGCAGAGTCTTGTTCTCGAAGTCGTACCCTAGGCCGGTGATGAGATTAAAGCCTTTGCGGGATTCGCTTCCGTAGCCGACCAGCCCGCGAATCTGGTTCGAAAGCGGCTGCTCGAAGTTAACAGGCTGGGGAGGAGGGGGGAGAGGAAAATCGCTGAGCACCGGGTTGGCATTCAGGCGGAAGTAGGCGACCGTGGCGAAAAATTCCCGATAAGGCTTTACTTTCAGGAGTGTGCCGATGGTCACGAGCCTCTGGAGTTGGGGATCGTAGTGAAGAATCTGCTCCAGATCGTAGAGGCCGCCAGAGGTAATCTTGAAATCGCTGACGATCGGAGACCAGTTGCGGGGACCGAAAGCGAAGGCGAACGGCGAAATCGAGTCGAGTGCTTGGAAAACATTGCGCTGGCCGTCGACGATGGCGCCACCAAAGGTGGGATCAAAATAGTGCTTCTGGACGATGCGCCAGGAGATGAGTTCCTGAGGTTGGCCATCACCGTCCTTCCGGAAGAGCCGCTGTGTAAAACCATATTCGACTTCGCTGGTGTTGGTGAGAGTGGCATCGGAATCAAAACGAATAAAATCAGCGAAGCGATTCACGCCCATGACGTTGCGGTAGGTGAGCGCCGGTTCGATGGTGTGCTTGTACCGGTGCCGAATCTTGTCCTCTTTCAAGGAACTGCGTTCGAAGAATCGTTCGAGCGCCGGCGGGCGGAGCTCGACGGCGAACTCGCCGGTGTTGCGGGAGATAGAAGCGCCACTGGCCAGGCCAGCGGAAGTGTAGGAATCGCCATAGCGGGTGGTGCGGAAAACAGCGGAAGCGGTCACGCCGAGCCACGGACCGAAGTGCAATGGAACGGTAACGCGCGGCGCCAACTCGTAGCGATCGACGAAATTGGAGGTTTGAATATTTTGATCGCGCCGATATACCACCCCGGTAAATAAATCAAAGCCGAAATAGACGGGACCGCGGCCCCACGGAGCTTGCTCGACGGAGCCGAGACGCGCTTCCGGCAGGTTGCGGAGGGTAACGCTGGTGGCGGGAACTGCGGTGACAACGCCGGTGGACGAGGTCGTGGTCGTGGGGAGCGTGAGGAAGCTCTTATCGTTGAGGCCCGCGAAATTCAGGCTGAAGCCCCCGAAATTGTTTGCGAGGAAGACGGCGCTGCGCACTTCGGAGTTTATCGCTTCGCCGAAGGAGTCGGCGAAGGCCAGACGGAAAGTAAGTGAGGAGAGATGGTTGTAGTCCGTTACAAAGCGCCAGCCGCCGGGGAGCAGGGACTGGATTTCGAGGCGCTGCTGCTCGCCACCCTGAGGACTTCGTGTGCCAGAGTTGGGGAGGCCGCGGTCGTCGACACCAAAATAGGTGTACTCAACCGACGTATTTTCAAAGGGCTTGGCGCGGAATGATCCGCGTTCGAGAACCCCGCGGCGGCTCATGTACTGGACACCAAGGGTCGCGTCCATCCACTCGGTGGGAGCCAGATAAAAAGCTTCACCGAGGATGATGCCCTTGCGCGAGCTCTGGCCGATGTCGGGAATGAGGAAACCGGACTCGCGGACTTTGCGGCCCGCGGGAGCGGAAGCATAAGGGAGCCAGATGAGCGGGACGCGGAAAAGACGGAAATTGGCGTTGATGAGTGCAACGGTTTTGTTGACGCGGATCCGCGCGTTAGGCGCGTAGAACTGCCACTTCGGGTGCCGGGGATCGCAGATGGTGATCCAGGCGCGGTGGATGAGGTAGACCTCTCCCGGGAAGCGTTCGACGTCCCGCGCTTCAAAGTAGAGCGGGTTTTCGGAAATCAAAATTGTCGGATTGGGCCGCCGCTCGATCTTGATGTTGCCGCGAACGTTGTGAAACAGACCGTGTCCGGTGCTGACGTTGTAGTGAGCTTCATCGGCTTCCAGGTGCTCGTTGCCGTAATCGAGCTGAACGTGGCCGGTAGCGGTGGCTTCGTAGGTCTTGCTGTTGTATTCGACGTGGTCGGCGCGAAGACGGGTGTCCGCGTATTGAATGTCCACGTCGCCTTCAGCAGTGGTGACATCGCCTTTGCGGCTCTGCGTTTTCGCTTCTAGATTTGCGACTCCGCCTTTGCCGGAAGGAAAGCGAGTTTGTGGAGCGGAGGCCATGCGCGGCGGCGGGACTGCAAGCGCGAGGAGCAGCGCGGCCAGGAAAAGAAAAGGGCGGAGCGCGGGTAGAACCTGTGCGTGGGAATGTCGGTTCACGCGGAGCATGCGGTCATTGAAAACAGTTGGATAGCCTAGCATGCGGTCGTAGGGATTTGAAGGCAAGGGCAGGCGCTCTAGTTGCATGCCGAGACAG
Organism: Acidobacteriota bacterium; assembly: GCA_003224525.1. GTDB lineage: Bacteria > Acidobacteriota > Terriglobia > Acidiferrales > UBA7541 > Acidiferrum. The sequence goes on from QHZB01000180.1 coordinate 47,033, forward strand.
GGCGGCGATGAGCGGAATTACGGAGTCGTGAAACGGAGCGGTCGCCCGGCACGTCTGTCTTTGCAATGGGTTGGTTTGCTCTTTCAGAACATTTGATGCGCTATGCGGCCCAGCCGGAGTAATAAGCCGGGCCTTGCACACAGGGGGATGGAAATGAAGCATACAGGGAATGCCCGGTGGACGATTCTGACTTGTGCGGCGATTCTTGGCGCGTTGTCGATGAGCGCGCTGGCCGCGCCCGGCGACCAGCCAAATCCCACCGATAAGTTCAAGAATCTGGAATTCCGCGAGATTGGGCCCGCGACGATGGGCGGGCGCATCGACGATTTCGCAGTCGTGGAGAGCAATCCGAACATCGTGTACGTGGGCACGGCTTCGGGGGGCGTGTGGAAAACGACTAACAACGGCACCACGTGGGAGCCGATATTCGATAAAGAGAGCGTGTCGACGATTGGCGACATTGCGATTGCGCCGTCGGACCCCTCGGTGGTGTGGGTCGGGACAGGAGAGCCGAACAACCGGCAAAGCTCCTCCTGGGGCGATGGAGCGTACAAGTCGCTCGACGGCGGGAAGACCTGGAAGAAGATGGGGCTGGAGGCCACGCGCCACATCGGGCGAATCGTGATTCATCCGAAGAATCCGGATGTGGTGTACCTGGCGGCGCTGGGGCGTTTGTGGGGGGCGAATCCGGAGCGCGGTGTGTATAAGACGGCGGACGGCGGGAAGACGTGGTCGCAAGTACTGAAGATCAACGACGACACCGGGGTCAGCGACATCGCCATGGACCTGGAGAGTCCGGACACTTTGTATGCCGCGGCGTACGAGCGGCGGCGGACGCCTTATGGATTCAATGGCGGCGGATCGGACAGTGCGATCTACAAGACGACCGATGGGGGCGCAACCTGGAAAAAACTCACGAAAGGACTGCCCTATGAGAACGGCGGAGAAACCGGGCGCATCGGACTGGACGTTTACCGCAAGGACCCCAATATCGTTTACGCGATCGTGCAGCATGAGAAGGGCGGGACTTATCGCAGCGAGGACAAAGGCGAGACGTGGAAGAAGATGGGCGATACCAATCCGCGCCCTTCCTACTACAGCCAGATTCGGATCGATCCCAATAACGATCTCCGGATCTGGGAACTCGGTGCGCCGATGTTCTATTCCGAGGATGGCGGAAAGACGTTTTCGACGCAGCGCGTGAAAGGGATTCACGGCGACTATCACGCCATGTGGATCGATCCCGCGGATTCGAACCACATGCTCGCGGGGTCGGACGGCGGAATTCACTGGAGCTACGATGCCGGGAAGACCTGGGACTTCGTCAACACCATCGCGATCGGACAATTCTACGAGGTCGCCCTCGACAACGAAAAGCCGTATCACATCTGCGGCGGTTTGCAGGACAACGGGAGCTGGTGTGGTCCGAGCCAGACTCTGACGCGCGACGGCATCGTGAATGAAGACTGGCAAGTGATTCACGGCGGCGACGGCTTTTATGCGGCGATCGACAATGTGGAGCCCTGGATCGTCTACACGGAGTCGCAGGACGGGCACATCGACCGCCGCGACCTGCGCACCGGGCAGCAGCGCTCCATCCGGCCGGAGGCGAAAGCAGGAGAGCCGCATTACCGCTTCCAATGGAATTCGCCGGTGGCGGTTTCCGCGCACCAGCACACGACGATTTATTACGGCGGGAACTATCTCTTTAAGTCGACCGATCGCGGGGACAACTGGACGAGGCTGGGCGGAGAGCTGACGACGGGGGTGGACCGCAACAAGCTGCAGATTTTTGGGAAGACGCCGGACAAGAACACCTTGTCGCGGCACGACGGCGTGCAGGAATATCCAACCATCACAACACTGAGCGAATCGCCGCTGACGCCCAATGTGCTGTGGGTGGGCACCGATGACGGCAACGTGCAGGTGACGCGCGATGGAGGAAAGACGTGGAAGAACGTGGCATCGAAGGTTCCGGGAGTACCGAAGGGAACTTACGTGAGCCGAGTGGCGGCGTCGAAGACTGGTGAAGGCGCGGCGCTGCTGGCGTTCGACGGGCATCGTGGGGACGATAACGGCATCCATGTTTTTACGACGAGCGACTATGGTGAAAACTGGAAAGCGATCCGCAACGGGATTCCTGATTCGGCTGGAAGCGTTCATGTGGTGCGCGAGCATCCTAGGAACACGAACCTCTTGTTTGCAGGGACGGAGTTCGGGCTGTGGCTATCGTGGGATCGCGGCGGGAATTGGACCGCACTGAAGAGCAATTTCCCGACCGTGCCGGTGGACGACATTGAAATCCAGGCCCGCGAAAACGACCTGGTGCTGGCAACCCACGGGCGATCGATCTGGGTTTTTGACGATCTCACGCCGATCGAGAAGATGGATGCGAGCGTGGCGGGATCACCCCTGACATTCTTCCCGCCGCGGCCGGCGATAACCTGGTACCTGCGCAACCGCCGTTGGAGCGCGGGTCAGAAAATGTTCACCGCAAAGAATCCGCCGTACGGCGCGATCTTGAGCTACTACCTGAAGGAAGCCGTGCCCCCGGAAGCGCCAAAGAAAGACAAGGAGGAAAAGGACAAGAAAGACGCGGGCGAGGAGAAGCCCAAGACCGAGGCCCAAGGCGACGCTGCGGAAAGAAAGGAAGGCAAAGTAAAAATCACCGTGCTCGACAAGGACGGGAAAGTACTTCGGGAACTTGACGGGCCGGGTGCCACGGGCGTGAACCGCACAAACTGGGATTTGCGTTCGAATGCGCCGGCGGAGCCGACACCCCAGCAACTCGAAGCGATCGCGGCCGGATACGGATTCGGGCCGCGCGGGCCGCTCGTCGAGCCTGGAGAATACACCATCAAGATCAAGGCTGGAGACAAAGAAGCCTCGCAAAAAGTCGTGGTCGAAGAAGATACGCGCATCGTGATTACGGCCGCGGACCGCACCGCGCGGCGCGAAATGATCGATCAGCTCTACCCGATGGCCAAGATTACGGATAAGGACCGAAAAACAATTGAAGGCATACAGACAGTGCTCAAGGCTGCCCGCGAGCAGTGGAAAAAGGATGTGGGAAAACCGAACACAACGAAAATCCCGGACGACGTCGTCAAAGCCGCCGATGAGCTGCAGAAAAAAGTAGACGCCGTAGCGGAGAAGTTTATTCGTGAACGCGAAGGCTTGGGAAATGCCGGCCCGTCGTTCGAATGGAAGCCCGACCCACTGCCGAACCAAGTGCAGAACCTGCTGGATGACCTGGACGGGTTTGCGGCCGCCCCCGATGGACAGCAGAAAGAGAAACTGGCGGAGCTGACGCCGCTGGTCAACGATGCTTCGGCGCAGGTCAAGAAAATCGCCGACGAGGAATTGCCCGCGCTGAATAAAAAAATGAATGAAGCGGGCATTCCGCACATCGTTCCCGCACCGCCGCAGCCGCGGGCCGGACGGGGCGGCGAAGGCAGTTAGAACAATAGCACGGGCTCTGGATTCTGTGTCACCGAGACGCTTCCGAAGGGCTTGCGTCTAAGGGCCAGAAAAGGGCGTGTAGATCGGCAGGCTGACAGGCATGGGTCGGCCGATCCGTGAATTCCTGTTCAAAGTTTTCGATAGCAGGTGCGGAGGAAATCGAGCATGAGCGTGAAGCAGCCCAGTCTCGGCGGTCTGACCGCGTGGTTTGTTGTCTTGGCAATATTCCTCGGGTTCATCTTCGGAACCTCAACATCGCTGAACGCCGGCGCAATACGGCAGGACGCCGCGGAGCAGGAGAAGGACAAAAAGGAAGAAAAAAAGAACGAGAAGAAAGGCCTGCCTCTGAAGTCCAGCCGGAAGATCGAATTCACCACCGATGAAGGCACCTGGCTCTCCCTCGACGTCTCGCCGGACGGAAAGTCAATCGCGTTCGAACTGGTGGGCGACATTTTCACGCTCCCCGTCGAAGGCGGGCAGGCAAAGCTGATCTCCGGCGGAATGGCATTCGACAGCCAGCCAAAGTTTTCGCCGGATGGGCAGTGGATCGCCTTCCTCTCCGACCGCGAAGGCAGCGAGAACATCTGGATCATGCATCCCGACGGAACTGGCGTGAAGCAGGTTTCGAAGGACCCCAATGACGAATTCACTTCACCAGGCTGGGCGCCGGACGGCAAATACATTTTTGTTTCGAAAGCGCAATTCGGAATCGGCTCGAGCGAAATCTGGATGTACCACGTGGACGGCGGCTCGGGCTTGCAGATCACCAAATCGAAGCCAACCCCGACCACGGAAAGGAACAAGCGCCCGAACGCCATGGGCGTGGTGGCTTCCCCTGACGGAAAGTATCTTTACTATGCGGCGAAGCTAGGCTCGCTGTCCTACAACCAGCAGTTTCCGTCGTGGCACATTACCCGGCGCGACCGCAAAACCGGCGACGAAGACGACCTCATTCATCAGATCAAGAGCGCGTTTCGCCCGGTGCTTTCGCCGGACGGCAAGCAGGTTCTCTACGTCACGCGTTACGAAACGGAGTCCGGCCTGCGTTTGCGCAACCTCGAAAGCGGCGAGGACCGTTGGGTGAAATATCCGGTCACGCGCGACGATCAGGAATCGCTTTTTACCCGCGATGTTTTTCCGGGCTACGCCTTCCTGCCTGGCGGAAAAGAAATCGTTTACAACCAGGATGGGAAGATCAAGCGGCTCGATCTCGCCACGGGAACGGAAAAAATTATTCCGTTCACCGCCCAGGTATCGCAGGAACTGGGGCCGAAGTTGGATTTCCCGCAGACCGTTGAACAAGGCCCGGTGAAGGCGCGGCTGATCATGAACCCGGTGGAATCGCCCGACGGCAAGAAGCTGGCCTTTTCCGCCATGACGCACCTCTACACGATGGATTTGCCCGCCGGCAAACCCCAGCGGCTGGCAACTGGCAGCGCGCACGAATTTCAGCCGGCTTGGTCGCCGGATGGAAAGTCCATCGTATACGTGACCTGGTCGAGCGACGGCGGTCAGCTCTGGAAAATTCCCGCAGCGGGTGGAAAGCCGGTGCCGTTGTCGAAGTCACTGGCGGTGTACAGCAATCCGGCATGGTCGCCGGACGGCACGAAAATTGTCCTGCTTCGTGGCAACGCCTACGACCGCGAAAACAGCACCTTCGACGGCGGCCAGACGGAGAACGCTGACCTCATCTGGATTCCCGCCGATGGGGGAGACGCAAACCTGATTCTGCCCGCGCGCGGAGCCGGGGGGCCGCATTTCACCAACGACAAGGACCGCGTCTACGTTTACACGCCGCAAGGGCTGGTCTCGCTGCGCTACGACGGCACGGACCGCCGCACGCACCTTGTGGTCAAAGGACAAGGATTGTATTTCTTCGAGGAGCCGGTTCCGGCGGATGACATCGTGCCGAGCCCCGACGGTCAATGGGTGCTCGCGCATGTGATGAATCAACTCTACGTTATTGCCATGCCCGTCGTCGGTGGAGAACCGCCAACCGTCAATGTGACCACCCCCGCCGTTCCGGCAAAGCGGCTGACGGACATTGGCGCGGATTATTTCGCATGGGCCGATGGCGGCAAGACCATCACCTGGGCCGTCGGCGCGAGCCTTTTCCGCGAGCCCCTGACCGCCATCTCTTTCGAACCGCCGAAGGACGAAAAGAAAGAAAGCGAAAAGAAAGATGCGGACGCAAAGGACGCGGATAAGAAGGATTCCACTTCGCAAACGGCTGATGCGAAGAAAGATGAAAAGAAGGAAGAGAAGAAAGAAGACTGGAATTTCCGCGGAGAACGCCGAAAGGCACGATCATCCTGCGCGGCGCGACCGTGGTGACGATGAGGGGCGGCAAGGAAGATGAAGTCCTCAAGAACGCCGACATCGCCATCGAGAACAACCGGATCAAGAGCGTAGGTGCGAAGGGCAGTGTGCCCGGAGGGGCCAAGGTGTTCGATGTGAGCGGCAAGACCATCGTGCCGGGCTTCGTCGACACGCACGCGCATTGGACCGAAATCCGGCGCGGCATTCTGGACACGCAAAACTGGTCGTTCCTCGCGAACCTGGCTTACGGCGTGACGGCCGGCCTGGATGTGCAGACCGGCACAAACGACACGTTCGCGTATCAGGATCTCGTCGATAGCGGCGACATCATCGGGTTGCGCGCCTTCTCAACCGGCCCCGGCGTTTTTTCCGACAACAACTTCCAGTCCGCCGAAGAAGTGAAGGGCGTGCTGACCAAGTACAAGAAGTATTACGGTACGCCCAATATCAAGAGCTACGTCGTCGGCAATCGCAAGCAGCGGCAGTACATGGTGCAAGCGGCGAAAGAGCTGGAGATGATGCCCACGACGGAAGGCGCGCTGGACCTGAAGCTCAACCTGACTCACGTCCTCGACGGCTTCCACGGCAACGAGCACACATTGCCGATTACACCGCTTTACAACGACGTGATCCAGATGTTCGCGAAGTCCGGGATCGCCGAAACACCGACCCTCATCGTGAATTACGGAGGGCCGTTCGGCGAGGACTACTGGTTCGAGAACAGCGAAGTGCACGACAATGCAAAACTAAATCACTTCATGCCACACCGGGTCATCGACCAGCGAACCAAGCGCCGCCAGGGATGGTTCCGCAAGGACGAGTATGAATTTCCGAAGCTTGCGGCGCAGATGGCCAAGCTCGAGCGTGCCGGTGGCCTGGTGGGCGTCGGCAGCCACGGCGAGATGCAGGGGATCGGCTATCACTGGGAGCTGTGGATGCTGGCGAGCGGCGGTATGACGCCGCTCGAAGTGCTGCGATGCGCCACCGTGAACGGAGCGAAGATTATCGGCAGGCCTGCCGATCTCGGATCGATCGAGCCTGGCAAGCTGGCAGACCTGGTGATCATGGACAAGAGCCCGCTCGACGATATCCACAACACCAACACCATTCACTGGGTCATGAAGAACGGTGAATTGTTTGAGGGAGACACACTGAACCAGGTGTGGCCCGAACAGAAAAAACTGGAACCGCTGTGGTTCTGGAACAATTACGACGTCCCAAAACCGGGCGAACCCCTCAACTACGGTGAGACCAAACAACCCTAAAGCCATGACCAGGTGGGCCGTAAAGCCTCGGCGTCCTCGGCGTTTTCACCAGTCACTTCTCTGCCTTTGCCGGAGCCCTCGTCTGGGTCGCGCGATACCACTCGAAGGTGCGCGCCAGGCCTTCCTCAAAGCGCACCTGAGGGTCGTAATCAAGACATTCCCGCGCTTGCGAGATGTCCGCCTGGGAGTCGCGGATGTCTCCATCACGCGGCGGCTCGTACTTCGCCTCGATCCTCTTGCCGCTAATTTTTCCAAGCTCGCGAAGGACTTCATTAAGGGAAATGCGCTCGCCCACTCCAACGTTGAAAACTTTTCCGGAAGCGTTGGGCGCTTCACACGCGAGTAGATTGGCCTGCACGGCGTTCTCGACGTAAGTAAAATCGCGCGTTTGTTCGCCGTCTCCGAAAACCATGGGCTTGGTATCTTCCAGAAACGCCGTACAGAACTTGGCAAGCACCCCGGAATACGGCGAACTGGGATCCTGCCGCGGCCCAAAGATATTGAAATAACGGAGCGAGACGTTTTCCAGACCGTAACACCGGCCGAACGTCTGGCCATAAAGCTCGCCAACGTACTTGGTGACGCCGTAAGGCGAAATCGGTTGCGGCTGCATGGTTTCGACTTTAGGCAGGGTTGGCGTCTCGCCATAAGCGGAAGAGGAAGCGGCGAAGACGACGCGCTTGACCTTCAGCTCTTTTGCGGCGACCAAAACGTTTAATGTGCCTTCGATGTTGATCTTGTTCGTGTCGATGGGGTCCTTGACCGAGCGTGGTACCGACGTGCGCGCGCCCAGGTGCAGCACGTATTCCGCTTCGTGCATCGCTTTCCGCACCACCTCAATGTCCGTGATGCTGCCCTTGATGAAAGTTATCTTGTTGCGTATTTCGGCCAGGTTGTCTTCCTTGCCGGAAGAGAGGTCGTCGAGTACGACAACGCTATGGCCGCGGCGGACGAGTTCGTCCACCGTGTTTGAGCCGATGAAGCCGGCGCCGCCCGTGACCAGGTAGCGCATTCAGGAAATCCTCCTAGCTCTTGCGGCCGCCAGGCGGCCGGGGATAGTTTCTGCCAACGGCGGCTTGCCACCGCCGCAGGTGACGCGAGCCCGGGAAAGACGACCGGCCCGCGTTTTGATACTCTCGTAGTTCGCGGCGAGCCGGCAAGGGGAGCCGGATGATTTCCGCGTACGGAAAGATATTGTACGACGAAAGCGCAACGGGCAAAAAGCACATTCAAGGGAGCGTCACACAAAGCGCATGAGCTACAGGACAGCAGTCGGCATTGCGGCGCTGGCGGTGCTGAGTGGCGCCGCCGGAGTTTTTTACTGGCTGCACTCGCGCGGGGAACATCGCGCTCGCGAGGTTGTATCGGCTGAGCCGCCCGGTTTTCGTGAAGCGCTCCCTGCGGAAAAGCCCGCAAGCGTCGCGGCCGAGAAGTCACCATCGTCGGCTGGTTCGAACAAGGTCACATCTCCCGTTGACGCCGGGTTGCCTCTGCGGGCCGGCGAGGTTCTCGAATATACCGCTAACGTTTCCAAGCTCAACGATGTGGCAACTCTGAGGCTGCAGGTTGCCGGGCGGGGCAATTTTCTGGGAAAGAGCACCTGGCATTTGCAGGCGTTTGCGCACACGCAGAATCCGTTTCGAATGGTTTTCGAGCTTGATGATCAGTTCGACTCCTACAGCGATGCCGGGACGCTGGCGAGCTTGCAGTATGAGATGCACCTGAGCGAACGCGGCGAGAAGGTGGAGTCCGTCCAGCGCATGACGGCGACTGGCAAGGAGCCTGCATCCGCGGATGCCACGCAGGCGCGGGTGCTGCCGGGAACGCGCGATCCGCTCGGCATGATGCAGTACCTGCGGAATGTCGATTGGACAAAAACGCCGGAGGTGCGCAGCCCGGTTTACGACGGCCACAAGCTGTACGATGTTCGCGCCAAGCTCCTGGCCGCTTCCGAGAAGGTGGATGTTCCGGCGGGAAACTACACCGTGTCAAAGATCGGGATTCGCGTATTCGACGACGGCGTGGAGATGAAGGACGCGTCTTTCTCGCTGTATGTGGCGAATGACGCGGCGCGAACACCGGCGCTGCTTGAGGCCGTCATGCCCTTCGCCACCGCCCGCGTCGAGCTGTTAAAAGCGAAGTAAAGGCCGTTCATGGAGTGCGGCAGTCAGGCAGCCGCTTTTAACGCTGCGCCATAGCTACAAGCATAAAACAAGCCGACGCTCACTTACATGCGAGCTCTTCGATGAGGCTGCAACCGATGTGGCCGATGGTAATGTGACATTCCTGGATGCGCTGCGCGTCTTCTGAAGGCACATTCAAGAGAAGATCCACCTTGCCGGCGAGATGCCCGCCCGTCTCCCCCGTGAAGGCCACGAGATAGGCCCCGCGAGCGCGCCCGGCTTCCAGTCCGCGAATCACGTTGGGGCTATTGCCGCTCGTCGAAAGCGCCACAAGAATGTCCTGCCTTGCGACCAGCGATTCAATTTGCCGGGAAAAAATCCGTTCGAATCCGTAGTCGTTCCCTGCCGCAGTCAATACCGAAGGATTCGTAGTAAGCGCCAGAGCCGCCAGGCCTGGGCGTTCCGTTCGAAGCCGCACGACCAGTTCGGCAGCGAGATGCAGGGCATCAGCGGCGCTGCCGCCGTTCCCGAAAAAGACGAGCTTGCCGCCTCCGCGCAGAGCGGCAGCGGATTTCTCCGCGAATTGTGCGATCCGGACGATCAATTCGCCGGAAAAACTCTGCTTGACGCGAGCGCTTTCCTCGAGCTGGCGGCGAATCTCTTCGGCAGACGAGGTCATGATAGCCTAGCACAGCACGATTTTTTGGCGGTGGCGCACCACGCGGCGCGTGGCGTTGCGCGTGTCGATGACCAGCTTTGCGGCATCGGCGATCGCGGCAAAGTCGTAGCTCGAATGATCGGTGGCGATAATTACGGCGTCGTAGCTTCCGATGGTCTGCGGAGTGAGCGGCACCGATTTCATGTTTTCGTAATTGTAGTGCCGCATCTTGTGTAGTCGCGGGAAATACGGGTCGTTGTAATCGAGAAGCGCGCCGCGCTGCTTAAGAAGCTGCATGATTTTCAGCGTCGGCGATTCACGCAGATCATCCACGTCCTTCTTGTACGCCACGCCGAGGATCAGAATCGTGGAGCCTTTCATGCTCTTTTTGTCATTGTTCAGTGAATTGGCGACTGCGTCAACGACGTGGTACGGCATCGCGGTGTTGACTTCGCCGGCCAGCTCGATGAAGCGCGTCGCGAAATCATATTCACGCGCTTTCCAGGAAAGATAGAACGGATCCACTGGGATGCAGTGGCCGCCGAGACCCGGGCCCGGATAAAACGGCATGTAACCAAAGGGTTTCGTCGCTGCGGCGTCGATCACTTCCCAAATGTCGATGTTCATGCGCAGGCTGAGCTGTTTGAGCTCGTTGACGAGCGCGATGTTCACGCAGCGGAAAATATTTTCGAGCAGCTTGGCCATCTCCGCCGCGCGCGTCGAGCTGACCGGCACGACCCGCGACACCACCTGCGTGTACAGCGCTTGCGCCGCGCGTCCGCTCGGTGGATTCAATCCGCCAACCACCTTCGGGATTTGTGCCAGCCCAAACTGTTTGTTCCCTGGATCTTCCCGCTCCGGTGAAAACGCCAGGTAGAAATCGCACGCCACATTTTCATTTTCCGGGCCCGCCGCGATGGGGCAGCGCAAACCACTTTTCTCCAGGATGGGAAGAACCAGCTCTTCGGTTGTGCCTGGGTAAGTCGTCGATTCGAGAACCACTAGCTGTCCCCTTTGCAGATGCGGATAAATGGAAATGGCGGTCTGCTCCACGTAGCTCAGATCCGGTTCGCGGCGCTCATCGAGCGGCGTGGGAACACAAATGAGGATGGCGTCGGCTTCCCTCACCTTCGCGAAATCGTTGCTTGCGCTGAAGTGCCTGCTGTTGACGAACTGCTGGATCTTGTTCTGAGGAATGTGCTCGATGTAGGACTTGCCGGCATTGAGCATCGTCACTTTGTTGGAATCGGTATCAAATCCAGTGACTTTGTGCCCCGCTTCGGCGAAGCGTAGCGCCAGGGGCAAGCCCACGTAGCCGCAGCCAATGATTCCCACTTTGAGTTGGGCGCCTTTGAAAAACTCGGGTTTCCGGTCGATGGGCATGAGTTCCGTCGCACTCCTATTTATGTCTGACCTTCGAGCGGTCAAGGGATTCACGTTTTCGGGGATACCGCGTTGCGGGCGACCGCACAGCCGCCAGCAGGCCACAGGACCGACGTGACAGAGACAAGTAAATATAGCAGGTTCTGCATAAACAAAAAACGATGCGCATTTTCCGGTGTTACAGCTTGTTCAAGGAAGGTTGCTGCAGCAGGCCGGAGGGAGGAAAATAGATGAGTTTGATTCGAATCACCGGGGCGATACCCGCGAAACAGTCCGGTCACCATGATCTTCATGATTCTTCTGCTGGGACTTGGCGTTGGTGTGCTGGTGGGGCTCTTGGGCATCGGGGGTGGCGTCGTCTTGGTGCCGGCCATGGTTTATTTGCTCCACATGGACCAGCACCTGGCGCAAGGCACTTCGCTTTTCATCTTGTTGCCGCCGATTGGAGTCGGCGCCCTGCGAGAATACTGGAAGCAGGGCCAGGTGGAGTTGAATGCAGGGATTTTCTGCGCGCTGGGAATGCTATTCGGCGCTTATGCAGGGAGCTTGATGGCCCTCCCCATGCCATCCCGGAACTTGAGAGGATTGTTCGGTTGCTTCCTCATGCTGGCGGGATTTCTGCTCTGGAAAAAGGCGCAGCTTGAGGGCCGTGCCATCGGCCGAGTAGAGGGGAAGGCCGTGGCTAAGGCTAAGGGTTTTGGCCGAGGCGTTGGCATCTTCGCGACCGCGTGCGTTTGCGGTGTGGCGTCGGGCATGTTCGGGGTCGGCGGTGGCGTCCTTCTGGTGCCTCTCCTCGGGCTGCTGTTTGCCTTCAGCCAGCATCGCGCGCAGGGAACATCCTTGGTTGCGCTGATTTTTCCTACCGGAGCCTTGGCGCTGATGGCATATTCGAAGCAAGGATTCGTCTCATGGAAAACCGGATTGCTGCTGATCCCGGGAATATTTTTGGGCGGCATCGCGGGGGGGATGCTCGCGAAGAATATCGAGCCACGAAGGATGCGTCGGGTTTTTGCGGTGATCCTGGTTTTACTCGGCGCGTGGCAGGCGCTGGGTGCATGGTGGCGCTAGAGGGCGGTTAATCCAAATGGTCGATTTGCACTGTCACATTCTGCCGGGTCTTGATGATGGCGCGGCTACCATGGAAGAATCGGTGGCGATGGCGGAATCGGCGATTGCCGACGGGATCACCCACGTCGTCGCCACGCCGCACTCCAGCAACGAATACTCTTTCGATTTTGCGCACGTGCGCCAGCTTCGAGACGAACTGCAAACCAAGATCGGCGACCGGCTGAAAATCGCCACCGGCTGCGATTTTCATCTCAATCCGGAGAATCTCGGATCGTTGCGCAAGGATGCCCCGCCCTATTGCATCAATCAGCGCGATTTCCTGCTTTTGGAGTTCAACGAGTTTTCGATCCCGCCTTCGATGGACCAGACGTTGCACGAGATTCAGCTCGCCGGTGTGCAGCCCGTGATCACTCACCCGGAGCGGAACGGCATTTTGCGCTGGCGACCGGAGCGCCTGAAAAAGTGGGTACGCCAGGGATGCTTCGCTCAGGTGACCGGAGGCTCTCTGACGGGAGGTTTCGGCGCCGGCTCCCAGCAGGTTGCGCTGCGCTGGATCGGTGAGGGCCTCATCCATTTCGTGGCTAGCGATGCGCACAATACGCGCGGCCGGCCGCTCCGTCTGCAGCCTGCCTACGACGTAGTCGTCGATCGGTTTGGCGAAGAGAAGGCGCGCGCCTTGTTCCAGGATAATCCGCTCGCGGCCTTCGAGGGGCGACCGTTGCCGCACATTCCAGAAGTAGAAGATGAATTGCCTTCGCCGCGTCGCAAGCGCTTTTTCTTTTTCTAAAGAAGCACGCCGTTTGCCACCGAGCAAAAACTTGCGTCTCAATGAGCTGGACGGAGCGGCAAACCCGCCCAGGCGTTCAACAAGCCCAGGACTTCGCGCACCACATCGAGAGCATCGCTCGTGGTGCGCCACCAATGCCGGGGATCAAAGGGATCGCCCCCGGCGGCGCGCACGATGGCTCGTCCTTGGCCGGGAGCGAGCCTGCGCCAGAGCAGGCCGACGCGGCGAGTATGGGTTTTTGTGGTAACAAAAATCACCATGCCATCCTTCTCTCGCGCCAGGGCAGCCGCGGCGGCTTTGATTTCGTCGACGGTATTCACAATCGGCGGTTCGAGGACGTGAATCGCTTCCGCCGGCACGCCTTCGTGAATCAAAACGAGAGAGTTGTAATGGTCCTCGCCGGCGAAAGGAATGCCCATCTCTTCCAGCATCTCGCCTGGCTCCGAAGAATGGGTAAGCCAGATTTCCGGCGCGTACCCTTCGCGGTAGAGCTTCGCTGCTTCGATGGCTCGCAAAGGCATTGCGCCGCTGAGCACCACGATCGCTCTCGCTTTCACAAGCGGGTCTTCCACGACCAGCCAACGACCAACACCGAAGAAGATCACCACGGCCAGGAGCAGCCCGCTGACAGCGACAACGGAAAGAATCCGTAAAGTGCGGTAGCGCGGCCGGGAAACCATAGCGGGATTGCCAGCGTCTGCCATTTGGGAACCGGCGCATGCTATCCCGCCCCGTCGAAGTGGTCAATCGGCGTGGCCTGGCCTGGTACGGTCTAACGCTCTTCTGAACCACGCTGCGCTACTCAATTCTCAGTGCGTTCATGGGCGAAATAGATGCCGCGCGGTTTGCGGGAATGATGGCCGCGAAGAATGAGCAGATCGCAAGCGCCCCCGCAGCTACGGTCAACGCGAGCGGGTCCCATGAGGAAACGCCGTACAGTTGGGCGGAGATCAAGCGCCCGGCGCCAACTGCCAGAGGCAAGCCCAGGAGGAGTCCAACAAAGGCGCGCTTGAATGCCCCGCCCAGTACGAGTCGAATCACTTTCGGGCGGTCAGCCCCAAGCGCCATGCGAATGCCGATTTCGTTGGTTCGCTGCGCAACCGTGTATGCCGTAACGCCGTACAGTCCAACAGCCGCCAGTACCAGAGCCACAATCCCGAACAAACCGGCGAGGCTGGCTACAGCGCGCTCCTGATCAAAAGAAAGTTCAATCTGCTGCTCTAAGGTCCTGATGCTGTTGATCGTCAGGTTGGGATCCAGCTCCGCCAGCATCCTGGTGAGCAGGGCCTCGAGCGCGCCTGGGGACATACTGGTTACCAGCATCATTCCGCCGATAAAGTGGGAGCGAAGCTCAATTTTCTTCATCAATTCGTCAGGGTAGGCGACATTTTGTGCCAGGGGAACGTAGAACATCGGACGCGCGGGCCTGCTCAGGCCCCACCCCGCGAACTTGGCATCGCGCACGACGCCGACGATACGGAAGGTTCCAGCATACTCGGGCACGTCGAGGCCAAAGTGCTGATCCAGGGGGTTTTCGTCGCTCTTGAAAAAACGCTTCACGAAAGCCTCGTTGACGATGGCCACGGGCGCGGTGGTTTCATTGTCCGCTGCGGTAAACGCGCGTCCACGCAAAATCGGCATGCCAAGATTCTGAAGATAGTTGGCGCTCACGCGATCCCAGGACGCGCCTGCTTCCTCGTTGAGTTTGGCGGGAGCATGGCCGGCAACCATGATGAGCTCGCCCCAGTTGTCGGTAAGCGGGTTATAGAGGGCTAGTCCGGAACCCTGCACGCCGGGGAGGCGGTTGAGCTGTTCTTCAAGCTGGCGGTAGAGCGAGGCTAACTGGGGCTGCGTGTAGGTCGCTGGAGGATTGTTCATATCCACCTCCACGCGACCTTGCACCTGGTATCCGAAATTTTGATGTTCGAGCTTGTTCAGGCTTCGCGCCAGCATGGTGGCGCCAGCGACCAGGACAACCGACAAGCTGGCCTGAACAACCAGCAGGGCCTTACGCGCGAAGGAAGAACGATCCTGGGTGCCGCGGCCCGAACCGCGCAGAGCTTCCGCTGGATCGGTGCGCGTGGCAAGCCACGCGGGAGCCGCGCCGAAAATGATTCCGGTCAGCAGCGCCAAGCCGAAGGCAAACGCCAGTACCATGAGCGATGGCGCGGTGCTAATGGGAAGAAAATGTGAGCTGTGGAACGCGAGGGCAAGCAAGAGCCGGGCCGCCGCCATGGCCACGAGAAGGCCGAAAATGCCGCCGCCAATGGCGAGCAGGATACTTTCGGTGAGCGCTTGCATAACGATTTGCCTGGGTGTGGCGCCTACGGCAAGTCGGATCGCCGTTTGGCCTCGACGCGCTACTCCGCGAGCGAGCAGCAGGTTCGCCACGTTGGAACAGGCGATCAGAAGGACCAAGCCGCACACCGAAAGCAGGATCTGCAGGCTGCGGCCGTACTCCTCCCTCATCACGGCCACGCCGGCTCCGGCGGGTACCACCCCGACCACCTGCTTGGGGAGCAGGCGAATCACGTCAGGCATCCAGTTGGAGGGGTATCCTGAATCGTTCTGCATCCACTGGCGAAGCACTGTGGTGAGGCGCGGAGCCATACCGTCAGTCGAAGCCCCCGGGCGCAAGCGGCCGATCATGCGCAGCCAGGCAGAGATGGGCTGACGCAACAGACTACCTTCACCATTCATCATGGGTTCTTGCTCGAGGGGTACCCAGATATCAGGAGGGTCGCTTTCCAGCGTTTCGCCGAAAAATCCGGCGGGCGCGACGCCGATTACGGTCAGAGGATGGCCCTCTACGACGAACGTTGAACCCACTACGGAAGCATCGGAAGCATAAGTGGTCTGCCAGACGCGGTGGCTAAGCACGGCAACCGGCGAAGCAGCCGGCAGGTCGTCATGCGGTGTAAACACCCGCCCCGCGAAGGCACGGACTCCAAGGGTTGAGAAATAGGTGCCGGTGACGTACTCCGAGCGCAGGGGCCGGGCAGTAGACTCGATGCCTTGACGTCGCACGCTGAGGCGGGCACGCCCGGCTTGGAAGGCGGTAACTTCCTCAAATTCCGGCGTTTCTGCCTTCAGCCGCTCGTACAAGGGAAAGGAAAACATGCCCCAGCGGTCCTGGGGACCCCCTTCCACGCAGCATTCGTCGCCTTCGCCGACGCGGTAGAGCCTACCAGGATCCGAAACCGGCAAGGAGCGGAGCATCACCGCGTGGATCAAGGTAAATATTGCCGTGGTCCCGCCGATTCCCAAGGCCAACGTTAGTACCGCTGCAGCAGTAAAAACAGGCGACATACGGTACTGTCGCAGGGCGTACCGAAAATTGCCGGGCAGGTTTTGCATTGAACACCTCTTCCTACTCTACGCAGTTCAGCCCCGGCGGGTTCCCATGTCCAGCAGACTCGTGAATGTCGCCCAATTCCGCCTGGTGCTGTTCTATTGACGCTTCAAGGAGTCGATCGTCACCGAGCTCCCATTGGCTAGCGACAATCCGAGGCGCGCTACCGGTCAGGCCAGCGGGCGCACCGACGCGCTCAGAATTTGCTGGGCAATCCTTCTCGGGCTTTACCCACTAGAGTGCCGTCTGACCTGCCTAAGGCGGTGGCCTAGATAATGAATTTTCATCGCCAACGGCTCCGGCGGACGGTCTCGTGGCTAAGAACCCGGACGAACGCAGGCGAGCCTGGGAGGCGCGCTGGACGCAGAGCGCAGCGGCGGCTACACTGTTTGTTTTGCAGTTGTTTTTGAATCCATCGCGCGCGAATTTGTGCGCGGGAATGAATCCGCATGCTTCGCTTTTTCACCGCGGGTGAGTCGCACGGTCAAGCGCTGCTGGCGTTTATTTCTGGGTTGCCCGCGCAACTCCCTATTGACGTGAAGTTTATCAATCACCAGTTGCGCCGCCGCCAGCTTGGTTATGGACGCGGCGGGCGGCAGAAGATCGAAAAGGACACTGCCGATGTGTTTGCCGGAGTTCGCCACGGGAAGACTATCGGGGCGCCGATTGCCTTGCGGATTGAAAATCGCGACTGGGTCAATTGGGAGAAGATGCTGCCGGTGGAGGCCGCGGAAGAAGATCCGGGCATGCGCAAGCTCGTGGCACCTCGCCCCGGCCATGCCGATCTTGCGGGGTCGCAGAAATTCAACTACCACGATGCGCGCTATGTTCTGGAGCGAGCCTCCGCCCGCGAGACCGCGGCACGCGTGGCGGCGGGCGCCTTTGCAAAACTGCTTTTGCGCGAATTCGGCACGGAGATCGCGAGTCACACGATTCAGGTGGGGCATGTGCGTCTGGAAAAACCAGCCACTTGGAAGAAGATTCAAGCGGTGAGCGCAGACCTGGATTCTCCGTTGCGATGCATCAACGCCGCCGTACAGGAAAAAATGAAAACGGAAGTTGACGCAGTGCTCAAGGTGGGCGACACCGTGGGCGGGATTTTTGAAATTGTCGCGCACCATGTTCCCGTGGGGCTGGGCAGTCATGCGCAATGGGACGAGAAGCTGGATGGGCGGCTGGCGCAGGCACTGATGAGCGTGCAAGCGGTGAAAGCGGTGGAGATCGGAGGAGGCGTGGCGGGGGCGGGCTCCTTCGGAAGCGAAGTGCAGGATGAGATTTTTTACGAAAAATCAGTGAGACGGTTTCGGCGCTCGACGAACCGCGCTGGGGGACTGGAAGGTGGCATCACCAACGGCGAAGACGTGGTCGTGCGAGGCTACTTGAAACCCATTTCGACGTTGCGCCAACCGCTGCACACCACGGACATGGTGACGAAGGAACCGGTGAAGGCCGCCTACGAGCGATCCGATTGGTGCGTGGTGCCGGCCGGCGCGGTGGCCGGGGAAGCCATGGTTGCCCTTGTGCTGGCGGATGCTTTTCTGCAAAAATTTGGGGGAGACTCGCTCGCTGAGATGCGGCGGAACTTCGACAATTATGTCCAACAAATCGACGAGTTCTGACGCACGGGCCTCGGCGGCCACCGAGACGCTGCAAACACCGTCTCCCGCGCGCAAGATCTATCCGATCGTTAAGTACGGCGACGCCATCCTGGAGAAGCCGGGCGCGCCCGTCAGGAAATTCGACGCGGAGCTGGAGCAACTCGTCGAGGATATGTTCGCCTCGATGTACGCGGCGCAGGGCGTGGGACTGGCGGCGCCGCAAATCGGATTGAGCGTGCGGATCGCGGTGGTGGACGTAACCGCGGGAAAGAATCCCGAAGCCAAGATCGTGCTGGCGAATCCGGAGATCGTTCACGCGGAAGGCGAAGTTCGGGAAGAAGAGGGCTGCCTGTCAATTCCGGGGTTCCGCGGATACGTGCTGCGGCCGCAATTTGTGACCATCAAGGCACAGAACGCTAAGGGTGAGGCGTTTGAAATTCGCGGTGAAAACCTGCTGGCGCGCGCGTTTTGCCATGAAATCGATCACCTCAACGGAATCCTGTTTTTGCAGCACCTCGGCATGCTGAAGCGCGACCTGATCAAGCGGAAAATCAAGAAACTCAGGAAACAGGGCGAGTGGTAAGTGTCGGAGCCGGCAGGACCTCCACTTTCCACGACCCGGTCAGAGTAAACGCCAACCGAGGGTGGGGCACACCACTAGAAAAGCGGTGCGCCCGTACAAGAGAAATTCACTCCCAAGGTCGTGCATGGTGAGAATTGCAGGTTTAAGGATGCGAATCGTTTTTTGCGGCACGCCCTCCTTCGCGGTTCCCACACTCCAACATCTTCTCGCACAATCCGAATTTGAAGTGATTTGTGTAATCACCCAGCCGGACCGGCCGCGGGGACGTGGGCAGGAAATCTCCTTTTCGCCGGTCAAGGAAGCAGCGCTAGCTGCGAATCTGCCGGTGCATCAGCCGGAAAAGATACGGTCGCCCGAAGCCGAGAGGCTTCTGCAGAAACTCGCTCCCGATTGCGTGGTGATCATCGCCTACGGCCAAATTATCCCGGCAAGATTGCTGCCGGTTCCGAAACTTGGCTGGATCAATTTGCACGCTTCCCTGCTCCCCAAGTACCGAGGCGCGGCGCCTATAAATTGGGCCATCGTGAACGGCGAGACGCGAACCGGTGTGACGACGATGCGCATAGACGCGGGTATGGATAGTGGGGAAACCCTGTTGCAGCGCGAAATCGAGATTGGCGCAAAAGAAACTGCACCCGAACTCGCGGCGCGCATGTCCGAGTCCGGCGCGCCGCTCCTGGCAGAGACCTTGCGCGGTTTGGCCGCCGGAACCATCGCCCCAAAACCTCAGAACCACGCGGAAGCCAGCTACGCGCCGATGCTGAAGAAGGAAGACGGATGCATCGATTGGAAGCGCCCGGCGATAGAGATTTACAACCGGATGCGCGGATTTGCGCCGTGGCCGGGGGCTTACACCTCGTTTCGCGGGCAGACCTGCCAGGTGTGGGCCGAGCCGGTGTCGAAAGCGGGGCTCGTTGGCATGCCCAGCGGTATGGGCGGCGGTGCGCCCGGAACTTTGCTCGGCGAAGAGCATGGATTGTTCGTGTGGTGCGGCGACGCAACCGTTTTGTGCGTCAGCATCGTCAAAGTGGAGGGCCGCAAGCGGGTAAAGGCAACTGATTTTGCCAACGGCGCGCGATTGAAAAGCGGTGAACGCTTTGGCGACAGCTGATTGCGCGACGCAAACCACTAGGACATACTTGAAATTTGCGCCTGGCACTTAAGAGCGGACAGCCTTTGGCGGACTGTAGTAACGGGAGCTCACCTCACATGAAGATCTCTGAATCCTCAGCAAGACGCGGAATGGTGCGTTTCCGCGGGAAGGAATTGCGGCGCACGGCAGCATGCTGGATGCTGATTGCGCAGCTTGCGGGAGTGTCTGGTGCGCGGGCTGCGGCCGATAAGTCCACCCCGACACCAAGTCCGGTAAGTACGGCGGGCGATCCCGTCCTGAAAGCAATGCAAAACGAGATCACCCGAGCGACTGCGGAGCTTGGCAAAGCTGAGCAGCCGCCTTACTACTTGAGTTATACGGTGTACGACCAAGATTTTGTCGTTTTGGTGGGCGCTTACGGCAGTCTGCTGACCGACACCGTTGCTCAAAGGCGCTTCGCGGACGTGAACATGCGTGTGGGCTTACCGGAACTGGACAACACGCACGGACAGAGCCGACCGAGCGGAGTGAATTCCGGCAGCCTGCCGCTCGGAAACGACCAGGACGCCATCGCGCGCGTCTTGTGGGAGCTGACGGATCGCGAATACAAGCGCGCCGTGCCATCGTTGCTGAACGTGCGCACCAACACGGCGGTTCGCGCTGAGGAGGAAGATAAATCACCGGATTTCTCCAAGGAGAAGCCGCAGACGCACATCGGTGAGGTGCAGCCGGCTGCGTCATTCGACCGCGCGGCATGGGAAGGGGAAATCAAGAGACTTTCCGGGGTGTTCCGGAAATACCCGGAAGTGTACTACGCGACGGTCATGATGCAGCTCCAGCGCTCGAACGCGAGGATGGTTTCGAGCGAGGGAAGCGCGATCGTGTCGCCCAGCACCTCTGCTCGATTGATCATGGAAGCGCAGACGCGCGCCGACGACGGCATGGACTTGTTACGGGTTGAAACTTTCCAGGCACCGGCAGCCAGTGGTTTGCCGAGCGAAACGGAACTGATCGGCAAGATCGAGAAAATGGCTGCGGATTTGAGCGCGTTGCGCAAGGCCCCGGTGGCCGAGCCATACGATGGACCGGCGGTATTGAGTGGGCGCGCGGCGGCGGTCTTTTTCCATGAAGTGCTGGGCCACAGACTAGAAGGCCACCGACAGCGCGATGAAGAAGAAGGACAGACATTCACGAAGAAGATCGGGCAGGAAGTGCTGCCGAAATTCCTGAGCGTGATCGACGACCCGACGGTACACGAGATGGCCGGCGTGAAGCTGGCCGGCACCTATGACTTTGACAATGAGGGCGAACCGTCGCAGCGCGTGGAGGTGATCAAGGACGGAGTGCTAAAGAATTTTCTGATGTCGCGGATGCCGGTGAAGAATTTTGACCAATCCAATGGACATGGGCGAAACCAGCCCGGACGGATGCCCACGGGACGCCAAGGGAACCTGATCGTGACATCAACCCAAACCGTTCCCGAGTCGGAAATGCGACAACACCTGATTGATGAAGCCAAGAAGCAGGGGAAACCCTACGGCTTGTACTTCGACGATATTCAGGGCGGGTTTACGCTGACGACGCGGGCGCTGCCGCAGGCGTTCCAGGTGCTGCCGGTGCTTGTTTACAAGGTGTACGCCGACGGACGTCCAGATGAATTGGTGCGCGGGGTGGACATCGTGGGTACGCCGCTGGCGGCGCTGACGCGGATCTTGACAACCGGAGATCAGCCGCGCGTATTTAACGGCGTATGTGGCGCGGAGAGCGGGCAGGTGCCGGTCGCGGCGGTGGCTCCGTCGATGCTCTTCTCCGAGATGGAGGTACAGAAGCGCGCGCATGAACATGAGCGCCCGCCATTACTGGCGCCACCGGGATTTGAAGATGCTGGCTTTGGGTACTTACCGACGATTGACGGGAATTGCGATTGCGGCTTCGCTGGCGCTCGGCGCCACGCCAAGCCGGGCAACGTCTACGGGATCGCCACCGTCCCCGGACGCGGCCATGGTCGCGGCACATACGGCGGCGAAAGGCGATGGGTTGCTCGAAGCGCTGTTGACGGAATTGGACCGGTCCAAGACGCAGCTCAAAATGGATCAGGTGCAGACGCCGTACTACATCGAGTACCGCGTGAACGAACTCGAGGATATTGGAGCCGAGGCGGCTTTCGGAGCCTTGCGCGAAAACCAGCACATGCACGTTCGCGTCCTGCGAGTGGTAGTGCGCATCGGCGATTACAAGCAAGACAGTTATTTCGGCAGGGGTCAGGGCGAGTCCAGCATCTTGCCGCTGGACAACGATCCGATTGCCTTGCGCCACCAGATCTGGCTGGCAACGGATGACGCTTATAAGGCCGCGGGGCAGGCACTGGCCGAGAAACAGGCGGCGATGAAGCAATTCAGCGCTGACCCGAATCCCGTGGATGACTTCGCGAAGGCGCCGCAAATGATTGCCATAGAGCCGACGGCGTCCCTGAAAATCGACGAAGCGGCGTGGAAGAGAACTCTGGAGGACGTGACAAGTTTGTACAAGGAGTATCCCGACGTGCAGTCGGTGACCGCGTCGGCGAGGTTTTCGGCGGTCAACGAGTATTTGGTGAATTCGGAAGGTACGGTCACGCGGAGCGGAAAGACGACATACAACGTGCAATTGAGCAGTTCGGCGCAGGCGGCCGACGGAATGCGGCTGAGTCGGAGCCCGGCGTTCATGGTGGCACGGCCGGAAGAATTGCCGACGCGCGACGCGCTGTTGGGCGAGGCGAAGAAGATGCTGGAAACGGTGGTGGCGTTGCGGCAAGCGCCAATCGTTGAGGAAGAGTACCGCGGGCCAGTTTTGTTCGCAGCTGATGCGGGGAACGACATCGTAGCGTCCTTGATCGGCCAGAACGTGCTGGGGCAAAAGCCTCAGCTTGGGAAACCAAATCGGACCACCGGGGCATTCGCGACGAGTTACAAGACGCGCGTGCTGCCGAATTTTCTGTCGGTTGTGGACGATCCGACGCTAAAGTATTTTCAGGGAAAAAGCCTGGTGGGGAGTTATGCAGTGGACAGCGAAGGCGTGAAAGCGCAAGCCGTCGATACCATCGAGAACGGGATGCTGACGAATTATCTGCTGGGCCGCCAACCCATTCGTGACTTCTCTACCTCGAATGGACACGGACGGGCCGCGCCGGGATCTTTTCCCGGGCCGAGCCTTGGTGTGCTGCTGGTGAAGAGTTCCGAGGCGCAATCGCCCGACGAGTTGAAGAAAAGAGTCATCCAGATGGTCACGGATCAGGGCAAGGCTTATGGCTATCGTGTAGAGACGCTTGGCCCGGCCAATTCGCCGCGGCTGCTGTATCGCGTGTATGCGAAAGACGGGCATGAAGAATTGGTGCGAGGCGCGGTTTTCAGTGAACTGGATATTCGCGCGCTGCGAAGCGATTTGATCGCCGTGGGCAATGATCCGCTGGTGAGCAACCGGGTCGGCGGTGCGCCGACGACGATCATCAGCCCATCGCTGCTCTTCGACGAGCTGGAAGTAAAGCGAGCGGATACCAGCAAGGACAAGTTGCCGGATTATCCGCCGCCGCCACTGAAGAAGTGAGCAGTGTTCAATTCGCTCAGTTTTCAGTTCTTGGTTCTTACTAAAGAGAGGACGGACTTCAATCCGCCCCGGGACAGACGGAAGTCTGTCCCTCGAGGAAGAGTAATTCCGCAGAGGAAATCGTTGACGGTTCGGAGCTGAAATTCGAGACTCAGTGCCATGACATTGCGCGAAAGACTGGAATG
>QHZB01000061.1 GCA_003224525.1 Acidobacteriota bacterium
GTTACATTCGGGCGCTGAAGGGACCATTGCCACAGATTCCGCTGATTGCGGCCGGCGGAGTCAATCAACAAACTGCAACAATTTCATCCTCGCAGGAGCCGTCGCACTGGTATAGGCCATGAGTTGATCGCCAAGCAGGCTTTGCAGCAAGGACAGGAAGGGCAAATTCGCGAGCTAGCTCGCAGGTTTCTTAAGTTCGTAAAAATCGCGCGCAGCCAGCGCCTTCAGACCTGACCGTCCTGGACGAATGCTGGGTTGCTGGTCGTTAAGAATACTCAGGCCACGCCGGCTTGCCATCCGTGCCGCGAAGTTTTACCTTGACCGCCGACGTCTCGCAGCTTATTGCTGCCTTTTGCTGCCTCGCGGAATTCGCAAGTCCTTTGGAAAGAATGAGAAAGCTGGTAGGGGCGGTGGGGATCGAAAACAATACCGAACGGAATTTCAAGGACTTAGAAAGAAATGCTGGAGAACGCTAAGGCAACAACCCGGCGCGCTCCACGCGACCCAGTTCTTTATTTAATTTATTGTAAAAAACAAACTTAATAAGCCACCTGTGATGCTCATAGCGCAGGCACTACGGGTGTGCTCCGAAACGCCAGACCTGAGAGCAGGGCCGTCGCGTACAAGCCGAGCGCCAACAGGTAGAGAAAGTGGAAGCCGAAATACATCGAGTTGTATTCGAGGATGCCGCCGCACATCGCGCCCATGAGATTCATTGACATGACACTCGAGATCCGGGACTCGGCGGAGAGAAGCGTCGAGAAGACAATGCCGGAGAAAAATAGCGGGCAGGTGAGCATGACCGCGGTTTCGATTCTCCCGGCGGTTGTCGAGGACAAGCCCCCCGAAGTCGCGATCCACCAGCCAACAGCCAGACTCACAAACAACAGGAAATAAATAAAGAAAGTACCGCTTACGCGGAGGCGCTGAACGATCCCATTCGCCAGAAAGGCCATGACTAGAATACTCACGATGGCAATTGCGATAACCTGCCAGGTGTTGCCGAATGTGAGGCCCATTTCCGTGATTGCCTTGGTCTCTACGAGCATGAACCCGGCGCCCAGAAAAAAGAAAGGAAGATGTGAGAACTTGGGTCGTTCGCGGAAGAAGCTCGCATACAGTACAAATGTGAGCAGCAGGATCAATCCGAGTACCACCAGATAGGAGACTGGATAGACTCGGCGCGGCATGTACAGAAATGGCCAGTCGTCGGTAGACAGATCCACCTTGATGGCTGAGTTTCTATAGAATTCAGGTCGTTCAGCAACGTGGGCTTCCCGGAGCACCACCCGCGGGATCGACAAGTCCCCATTCTTGGATTGCATGAAAACCTGGGCGCCGTCGTATGAGGGAAAGAAGCAGAGCGGTTCTTTTCCGTCGAAGGCTTGCTTCATCATCTGGTAGATTTTGGTCCCGAGAGCATCGTTCAGGACGCTGAATGAGAGCGACAGTACGCCGTTCGGTTTCAACCGCGACCTTGCTTCGCGCAGCCCTTCGACGGTGTACACAAACGAATCCAATCGAACGCTGGAAGCTTGACTCAGCAGGGTGTGAGAATCAAGTAGCCCGTATACGATCAAGTCGTAATGACTCTGCGTGGTGCGAAGGAAGGAACGAGCGTCGTTCACGATTGGCCGCACGCGAGGATCGTCGTATGGTCTCTCCGGATGATTGGTCTTGCCGGCAAGCAGGATCGCAGGATCGATCTCTATCGCGTCCACGTGTTGGGCGCCAGAACACGGCCACTTCGCTTGCACTTGGACGAACCCGGTATGGAAAATCATAGTAATCACGCGTCACGCGGAGCGACGGATCGGAACTCGCCTCGACGGTGGTACTAGATAAGTTATGTACTCTCTGGTAATAGTGCCCCGCCGCTCGGATGAGCATAAGTCCGTTTGGACCGTAACCGATGTCCAGCGACTGGTAAGGAGAATAGATCTTATTCCAGAGGGGATTCACGGGCCAGGCAAGAGTCATCAGGGCCACCAATGCAATGCCCATACCTAGAAAAAGAGTTCTCGGCTCTGGCACGAAAAAGAAAAGCAATATCACAAAGCACAGCCCGAACCACACCGCAGGCGGCGCCCACAGAAAGCTAACGAAAAACATCAGTAAAACACCAGCCAGGCTGCCCAAGAGGTTGAACCCATATGCCGAAAGGTGGCTCTTACGTTCCATCAGCTTTCCACAGAGCTGGCCGACCGGCACAAAAGCAAGCGCTGTCAAAAGGAAGACAACCGTAAGAAGTAAATAAACTACTCCAATCTGGTTCCCTGTGGCCGTCAAGCCCATATTGAGCTGTTCGCGAAACGGAATTGCCTCAAGGCTGTAGGGCCGGTTCGGCAACCCCCACCGGAGAGCGATCAGGAGGCCGAACTGCCAGGTAAGGAGTGGAAGGGTCAAAATCAGCGGTATCCCCTCTTTACTGCGTGACAGAGCATAACCGAGTCCAAGACCTGCAAAGCAAGCAAGAAGCCCGTAGTTTTTGTAAAACGCAAAGAATTCAAAGATGCTTCCTTGCCAGCGAATGATCGCTAACTCCAAGAACAGGCTGAGCGCAGCCGACGCGGCGATGGCCATCGAGAGCGATCGGTCGGGAATGGTTTCCAGGAACGCGGCTTGGTCCAGCGATTCCTTCAAGACGTGAGGTTCGAGCCTCAGCAGCAGCAAATACAAGCCAACAATTGCCGCAAGAGCGGGAACCCCATAGAGGCCCACCTTGAGATAAAATTCACCGGGAGAAGGTATCACCGCACCGCTAGATGGGCTCGCTAGGTACGCCAGGGGCGGCAGAAACACGCTTCCGAGAAACGCTAGAACAATAAAACGTCGGAACGAAGGAAGCAGTCGCGGGATTTCTGCCTCATCGCTATTTCCTCGATCCAAGCCAGGAATGCGTTTTTGAATAGGAGCGACATTCACGACGGAACTATTTACATCTGTAATCATAGACCGATGATGTCACAAGGCCGGAAACAGCGCGATCTGATTTGAAGGGGGATGTTCCACATTGACATTTCCTCGGATCATGCTTCGGTGCGGTCACTCGTGACGGTCGTGGCCGCGATGCCATTGAAGGCTACGGTACTGATGCTCTGGGCAGAACCGAAGCCTGAACCCGCACTCTTCACAAGAAAGTGAAAGGCTGCGGCATCGAGCCAGAAATGGTGACCGGTGCGTTATAGGCGCCGACCGGGGAAATCCGAGTTATCGGGGCTGCCTCTCGATCACATTGAATTGCGCGCCCCTACTTGCCTGCTGAATCGAGGCGCGCGAGCTGTCCAAGCTTAATTTCCATGGCTGGTGGCCTCGGGAGTTAACAGACTCAACAACACCATCCGCGCGTGAGTCTGTCCAAAACTCTTCAACGTATATAGTTTGTTTGAGCTCTATGGACCTCAAGCGATGGATAACTCCTGACCGCGCGGTGTGGCTAGGGTCAATGCTGGCGTTGGCCGCGTATTGCCGCGATCTTCGATACGACTTTATTCTGGATGATGAAGTGCTCATTCTCCTGAATGGGACGATTGCTTCCTGGCATAACTGGAAGCTCCTCTTTCTCACCGATATCATGGAATCATCCCACAGCGTGATCATCAACGCGATTCATTACCGTCCCGTGTACATGATGTGGTTGATGATGAACAGCCAGCTCTTCGGGAAGATCACACCCTGGTGGCATCTAACGTCCCTGCTCTTACACCTGGTGGTGACATTGCTGGTTTATTGCTTGGGTGCCGCAGTGCTGAGAGAGAAATGGCCGGCTGCTTTGGGCGCTCTGTTCTTTGCGTTGCATCCTATCCACGTCGAATCGGTCGCTTACATATCCGCTTCCGCGGACCTACTGGTTGCTTGTTTTGCGCTCGCCTCACTGCTTGCTTACCATCGCTTCCGCCAGGAGGACCGTCACTTCGGCTGGCTTATCGTGTCGTTGATTGCCAGTGCGCTGGCGATGTTTTCCAAGGAAAATGGCCTGATGGTTCCCTGGCTCGTTGTCGCATACGAGGTTTTTCAGGGCAGCCCGGAGAATACCTTTCTCAGTTATAGACGATTCCTCTGGTCGGTTCCCTACTTCGGGCTGGTTGGGGCTTATTTAGCTGTCAGGACTTTCTTATTTGCTCTTAACCTAGGGCCTGGACCTGACATTCAGGGCATTAGCCGGCTTGCTGCCTTCCTGAAGGCGCCCCTTGTGTTGCTCCTGTACTTCCGAAATTTTCTTTGGCCATTGCACTTGAGCTTCTACTATCCGGTCGAATGGACCTCGCGGTGGACTGCGGTGAAAAGCTGCGCGTTTGTTCTTGTCCTTCTGGCCGTATGGATTCTATGGAGGCGGCAGCGAAACCGGCCAGCCGTTCGATTGCTATTGATTTGGACGGCAATTTTATTCCTGACTCCGGTCTCGGGAGTTTCCATATTCCGGAATGGAGACTGGGTTCACGATCGGCATATGTACGTAGTGTCCATTCCGTTTTGCCTCCTGGCCGCAACCTTGCTGACCCATTCAGGAATTACACTTCGGGGTTCTCTTCTTGCGGGGTCATTCGTTTCTCTGACCTTGCTCCTACTAACTGTCGGTTCCGTGCCTCGCTTCGAAGACTCCAATTCTATTTACCCTAGCGCAATTCGAGCAGCGCCTGACAATTGGATTGCACACCACTTTTATGCAATTGCGCTGGGGAATCAGAGAAGATACGAGGAATCCTTACGTGAACACCGTCTGGCTTTGCAACTCGCGCCGAAATCACCCATGACTCACCAAGCCTACGCAGCAGCCCTCCTTGAAGTTGGGAGGGATGACGAGGCCATGACGGAATTTCGGAGTGCGTTGATCCTCCTCCCGAAACAGCCGCGCTTTCGGGCGTTAATCTTATATGAGTTGGCAGACCTGGAAGTGAAAAACGGAAACTATGCACAGGCCATTGAACGTCTGCGCGAAGCAGTGAACCTTGATTCTCAAGCCATGAACTATCATCTTTTATTGGCACGAGCATTAGCTCACGAAGGGCACGCGCAGGAGGCTGAAGAAGAGATACGCAAAGAGACTGCCCTTCGGGAACGAACGCTTCATCAATCCGCCAAATCATTGTTTGTCTTGTAGCAAGGTTTTAGGCGGTGTTTGGCAGTTATGACCTTTAACGCGCGGTATGAAGGCTGTCGAGGTCCAGATTCAGTTCCAAAACATTTACGCGGGGTTCGCCAAGAAATCCGAGGTCGCGGCCCTTCCTATGTCTCTCGACAAGCGCGCGCACGACTTCTTCTTTCATGCCACGCGAATGGGCAACACGAGGAATCTGGAATTCAGCACCCGCAGGGGAGATGTCCGGGTCCAGGCCGGAGCCCGAGGTTGTCACCAAGTCGACAGGGATCGGAGCAGTTGAATTCTCCTCCTGAAGTCTTTTCACGTCGCCATTCACGCGCTCAATCAAATGCTTGTTCGTGGGTCCTAGATACGAGCCGCCACTGGACGTTGGATCATATCCGGTTCCTGCCGAAGACGGCCGCGAGTGAAAATAACCAGGTCCGGTGAACGCCTGTCCGATGATTCTCGACCCCATGAGCTTTCCACTCTTCTCGATGAGTTGTCCGTTCGCGCGGTCATGAAAGAATACCTGTGCCAGTCCGGTGATTCCGAGTGGGTAAATGAGACCAAACATGACTGTCGTCACCAGGGTGAACCACATGGCAATGAAGAGATTGTTTTTCATGAAAGCCTCTCAGACGAATCGGAGATACGTCAGCAACGCATCGATGAGCTTGATTCCCATGAAGGGAGCAATGACCCCGCCGAGACCATAAATCAGCAAATTGCGCCGAAGCAGCGCTGCCGCTCCCACCGGCCGATACCGCACGCCTCGAAGGGCCAACGGGATCAGAACGACGATAATCAGTGCATTGAAGATTACGGCCGATAGAATGGCCGATTGAGGCGTAGCAAGGCGCATCACGTTGAGGACATTCAATTGCGGAAATGCCCCCGCAAACATTGCAGGAATAATCGCGAAGTACTTGGCCACGTCGTTCGCGACCGAAAACGTGGTCAGAGCGCCGCGAGTAATTAGGAGTTGCTTGCCTATCTCAACGATTTCGATGAGTTTCGTCGGATTGGAATCGAGATCGACCATGTTTCCAGCCTCTTTGGCGGCTTGCGTTCCGGTATTCATGGCCACTCCCACATCGGCTTGAGCAAGTGCCGGAGCGTCGTTGGTGCCATCGCCGGTCATAGCCACCAGCTTCCCCTTCGCCTGCTCCCGCTTAATAAGCGTCATCTTGTCTTCGGGCTTGGCTTCAGCAAGGAAATCGTCGACTCCCGCTTGGCGAGCAATGGCGGCTGCGGTCAGCGGATTGTCACCCGTGATCATCATGGTGCGAATCCCCATGGCACGAAGATGGTCGAAACGCTCTTTCATGCCGCCCTTAACGATATCTGTAAGCGCGATCGCGCCCAACACGCGACCGTTCTCTGCCACCAGTAGAGGCGTTCCGCCCGCATTCGAAATGTCGCGAACACAAACTTGCAGTTCGGCAGGGATGCCGTGACCGCGGTTTTCGCACAAGCGGGTAATTGCCTCCAGTGCTCCCTTGCGGACTTCGCGGCCGTCAAGGTCGACGCCTGACATCCTGGTTTGGGCTGAGAATGGGACGAAACTTGCGGCGTAGGAAGAAAGGTCGCGACCACGAAGGTTGTACCGCTCCTTCGCGAGCACGACGATGGATCGGCCTTCCGGAGTTTCGTCCGCCAGCGAAGAAAGCTGCGCGGCATCGGCAAGATGATGCTCTTCGACGCCGGGCGCCGGAAAGAATTGCGTGGCGGCCCGGTTTCCTAGGGTAATCGTTCCCGTCTTGTCCAGCAACAGCACATCCACGTCGCCCGATGCTTCGACAGCACGCCCGGACATGGCCATGACGTTCCGCTGAATCATGCGGTCCATGCCGGCAATGCCGATAGCGGACAGAAGACCTCCAATGGTCGTGGGAATCAGACAAACGAGAAGTGAGACCAAGACGAAGATGCTCTGTGGTGCACCAGAATAAATAGCAAATGGCTGAAGCGTCGCGACTGCCAACAAGAAGATAATGGTCAGCCCGGCCAACAGAATGTTGAGGGCAATTTCGTTCGGAGTTTTTTGACGCGAGGCTCCCTCAACAAGCTTGATCATCCGGTCCAGAAAGGTTTCGCCGGGATTCGAGGTGATACGAACTTTGATCTCGTCGGAGAGAACACGCGTTCCGCCGGTAACTGCCGAACGATCTCCACCCGACTCCCGGATGACTGGCGCAGACTCGCCGGTGATTGCCGATTCATCTACGGAAGCCACACCTTCGATCACCTCGCCATCGCCGGGCATGAAGTCTCCGGCTGCCACAACTACGATGTCCCCTGAGCGCAATTTCGAGCTGGGTACGTTCTCGATGGTGTTATCGCACGTCTGCAGGTGA
This sequence comes from Acidobacteriota bacterium, assembly GCA_003224525.1. Classification (GTDB taxonomy): domain Bacteria; phylum Acidobacteriota; class Terriglobia; order Acidiferrales; family UBA7541; genus Acidiferrum. Next base: position 7,441 of record QHZB01000061.1, read on the forward strand.
GCTTGAGTCTCAGCCCGTGATTTGCGCAGGGTATCTGCTTGTGCCTTGCCCCGTCCTTCGGCCATGGCTTCCGCGAAGTTCGCGAAAAGAACCGTGAACCACAGCCAAAGTGTGATCTGCAAACCGAAGCTAATCTGTCCTGCGTGATGAAAGGCGTTCCACCCAAGCTGCACCGTCGTCAATACCGCACCCACCTCGACCACGAACATCACGGGGTTCTTGACCATCGTGCGAGGGGCCAGCTTGCGAAATGAGTCGGTTACTGCACGAGTGAGAATCTTCGTGTCAGCGAGGGACTGTTTTCTAACTTGGGCGACTGGATCCATGGGAACCTCAGAAGGACTTGCCTGCCGACATCAGCAGGTGTTCGAGAATCGGGCCCAGACTGAGAGCCGGAAAGAATGTGAGCGCACTCACAATCAGAATGGTCGAAACGAGCAAGACTGTGAACAGCGCGCCAGTTACGGGGAACGTCCCGGCAGACGCAGGAGCGATCTTTTTCTTCGCCAGGTTCCCGGCGATAGCAAGTATGGGGATATGCATGAAGAAGCGGCCCAGCAACATGGCTACCGCTCCGCTGGTGTTGTACCACGTCGTGTTGCCGTTCAGGCCGCCGAAGGCGGAGCCATTGTTGCCTACCATCGAGGTATAAGCGTAGAGGACCTGGGAAAGCCCGTGCGGCCCTGAATTGGAGATGCTGGAGGTGCCAAATGGCTGCACCACGGAAACCGCAGAGAAGCCGAGGATCACAAACGTCATAATAAGGATCGAAAGCATGGCCATTTTTACGTCGTAGCATTCGATTTTTTTTCCCAGGTACTCGGGCGTTCGCCCGACCATCAGCCCCGCGATGAAGACCGCGAGGATCACGAAGACCACCACGCCATAGAGTCCGGAACCGACGCCGCCAAAGACGACCTCCCCAAGCATGATGTTGATCATTGGAACCATGCCGCCAAGAGGAGTGAACGAATCATGCTGGCTGTTGACCGCACCGCAACTCGTGTCGGAGGTCATCGTGGCAAACAGCGCGGAGTTCGCGATTCCGAAGCGGACTTCTTTGCCTTCCATGTTGCCCCCGGGTTGCAGGGCGCTGGCCCGTTGGTCCACGCCCGCCAACATCGGGTTCCCCTTGGCCTCGGACCAATAGGCCGTCGTCACGCCCATCAGAAACAGCACCACCATTGCCGCCCACACTGCCCAGCCGTGCCGGGGCGAGCCGGTCATGCGGCCCAGCGTGTAGGTGAGGCCTGAGGAGATCGCGAAGATCAACACCATCTCGAAGAAGTTCGAAAATGGAGTGGGATTCTCGAAAGGGTGCGCGCTGTTGGCGCCGAAAAATCCGCCGCCGTTGGTGCCCAATTCCTTGATCACTTCCTGCGATGCGACCGGCCCTTGGGCGATCACTTGCTGGTGCACAACTTGCGCCGAGGTCTTTCCGTCCGCGCCAGTCACCTGCACGGTCTGCGATTCGGCAAGCGCAACCGTTGTATACGGCTTCAGGTTCTGGACGACTCCCTGCGACACGAGCATCAGCGAGCCGACCAGACAGAGGGGTAGTAAAACCCAGAGCATGCAGCGTGTCATGTCGACCCAGAAATTACCGAGCTTGTCGGTTTCCTTGCGTGCAAGGCCGCGAATGATCACGAGTGCCAGCGCAATACCGGTCGCCGCGGAAGTGAAGTTGTGATAGGCCAATCCGGCCATCTGCGTGAAATAACTCATGGCCGATTCGCCGCTATAGTTCTGCCAGTTCGTATTAGTCGTAAAAGACACGGCGGTGTTGAAGGCCAGCGCTGGCGGCACGTTGACCATCTTCTGCGGATTGAAGGGGAGCCACTGCTGGGTGCGCTGGATCAGATAGAGGAGCGCCATGGAAACTCCACCGAAAAACAGCATGGCGACGGTGTATTCCGTCCAGCGCATGTCATGCCGTTCGTCCACGCCGGTTAGGCGATAGACGAGTTTCTCGATCGGCCGCAAGACCGGATCCAGAGACGTCTTTTCCCGGTTGAATACCCTCGTTATGAAGATGCCGAGAGGCTTGGTGACCGCAAGAATCACTGCAAGCACAAGAAGGATTTGAAACCAGCCATTTGCAGTCATGGTCAGAACCTCTCCGCCTTCAGCAGCGCGTACAGCAAGTAACCACAGAGAAGCACGCAAACGCCCAGCAATATCGCGTCGGCTGCGTTCATACAGTCGCTCCTATCTCAGCCTTTCGCAGCCACGGACATACAGGATGGCGACAGCTACAAAAAGCACAGTTGCGGCAAGAAAAACGGCGTCGAGCATATGGCTCCTCTTCCTCGCTTGAGCTGCGCCCGAGATCCGCTCAAACCGTCGAGCACAGCGAAATCAAAACCGCAGGATTGCGTCGACCGCAAACATACTTGACTTCGGGACCGGTCGAGTTCAATTCGTTGAACCGGTGTGTGACTCCTACCGTCCAACTTTCGTAGGTCGCTGCTAAACCTCTCCGTTCGCCTTTATTGTCGACCAGAATGTGCAACAGACCGGGAACCACACTTCCACAAGACACTCCGACCGGCATAAACGACACAAGTCTATTCAGCGCGACAATGCGCACGATTCTCTCCTATCTTTTCTAGATCAGGCTCAACGATCTCGTGATCTTTTCGTACGCAATCCGCTCGCACTCATTGCACCCGGGCCAGCGACCGCACGACCCTTCTGTCACTCTCGGGAGACCTGGCGCGACTGGACCACAATCCGATGATGTATTTCGGCAACCCTCCGGGAATCAGCGATGTGTATGTATTTCCTCTCATGTACATTACCCATATAGTTATCCATTCCGGTACGAGTTGTCGTCTTGCGCTTCCTGTCTCGCGCCCATTGAAACGGGACGCAAACTTAGAAGACATATGCAAGGAAACAAATCGTTGCCAAGACAGTGAGCGTCACTGCCCACCCGGGGCATACGATTTAATTCGTTTGTCGGAGTTCAACGCACTTAGCGAACGGAATCGTCCTCACAATCAAGGACACTGTACCGAATGCCTGGTGAGAAAGTCCTGAGAGCTTCATAAGGATTCTATAAGTGCCGGCTGAAGCGCGGTGCGATCCAGTCCACCGTTCACGGGCTCGAATTGGCTCCCGTCGCCAGCAGTGCAGATGTTCCGATGCCATCACAGCTAGGAACACGGCTGCGTAGTCACCTTCAGACCCATGAAGGCAAAACTGACCTACTGTTCGTCAACCTCCGTGGGCGTCCGTTCTCAGCAAACAAGCTGCGTGAAAAACAGCTTCACCCGCCGTTGCTGAAGTTGAGCATTCCGTGTGGCGGGTTCCATGCGGCACGTCATGGTGCAACCACTGCCCTGCTTGCAGACGGTGCAACCCCGGCTGTGGTGCAGAAGCGACTCACGCAGAGTGACCCACGCATCACGCGGGGAATCTAAGGCCACGTCATCGGCAATCAACAGCGTGACGCTGTTGAGAATCGTTCGCATCGAACAGTTCACGGTGAATTGAATGCCTACCGGATACCTTTTCTTGCGCGCGGGCATTTGGTGCCTTTATCACGCTTGAAGTGGAATAGTCCCGGCGTCCTGGACCGCCGCCAAGGATGAGGTTGGTAAACCGATGCGAATCAGCACACGCGTAATTTTTCGAGTAGTTGGCGTGTTGCTGACAGGAGTGTGAGGAGTGTGAGTAGTTCTCTGGCACCACGAATGGGGAAAGTAGTTCAATTGTTGTTAAACAGCTTATTGTTGCTAAAAGGGAAAATAAGTCGTTGCAAATGAAAAAGTTTGGTAGGGGCGGTGGGGGTCGAAATTACGCTTTCCAGTGTTCTCAAGGACTTGCGAAACATTCTACGGAACAGAAAGAAACAACTTAGCAGCGTGGGAACCGCTTATTGCTGCCCTAAAGCTGCCTCGTTTTTCTCATCCCGCCTTCCGCATCGACAACAACATTTCCACTACTTTACCGTGTGCTTCCCGCGTCGCCTGTGGGACCGCCTGCGTGTGGAGGGTTTTAAAATAGCTTAATAGCTTCTAGTTCTTTTCGCTTCCTCACCAAGAATGTTCCCGGTCAAAGGACTTCTGTCGCTGCGCTTTCGATCCGATTGCGCCCTGTGCGCTTGGCGAGGTAGAGAGCCGCGTCTGCTTGGCTGACTAACCGATTGAAATCTGCAGCCTGTGTTCCTTCGAAGCCTGCAACGCCGAAACTCGCCGTCACCGTAAGGCTGCCTCCAGCGAAATCAAATTTCGTGGCCTCAAGCGCTGCACGGATTCGCTCGATTACAACGTTCGCGTTCTCCTTCGTCGTATGCGTCAAAATAAAAAGAAACTCCTCCCCGCCTATTCGACCACAGATGTCGCTCCGCCTGGAATTAGCTTTGAGAAGTTCAGAGAATTTCTTCAAGACAGTGTCCCCTGCATCATGTCCATGTGTGTCATTGACGGCCTTGAAATGGTCCAAGTCTGCCAGGACCACCAGAAAGGAAAAGCCATACCTGGCCGCCCCGCTCAATTGCCGGGTTGCCCACTCTTCAATCGCTCGCCGGTTGGGCAGTCCGGTTAGGGGATCAGTGAGTGCGAGTTCTTCCAACATTTGGTTCTTGGCCTCGAGCTGCCGATGGAGTTCTACAATCCGGCGACCCACTCCCACGCGGGCCAGCAGTTCGTCGGAATGGAACGGCTTCGTGAGGTAGTCATCGGCGCCGGCCGCCAACCCTTTCACAAGCTTATTTTTCTCAGTGATTCCCGTCAGGATGATGAGGTACGTGTACGTTTGTCGAGAATGATTGCGTATGTGCTCGCAAAGATCTATTCCACTTAGGTCCGGCATCATCCAGTCCGTAATCACTAATGAAGGCTGATGCTCGGTGAAAAGATCAATGGCTTCGCGCCCGCTTTTGGCAAACAGGACCGCGTACTGCTTTTCAGCTAGAGTGTGCTCGACAAGTTTACGGTAGATTGGTGAATCGTCAGCTACCAGCACTTTGAAGTCTCGTGCAGTGGCGTCCACTTCATGTTTGGCTAAGCTCATCTTCGATCCTCCAGTTCCGCTGCTTGGTTCCTCTTCCGCTAATTGAATTGCAGCTTTTTCATGAGAGCCACTCCTTCACAAAATAGACTACCTGAATCGCTGGTCCTCTCCTTTACAGGGGCCGCTTCGCGCAGCCAGGTATCAAGCAAGGCGGAGCAACCCGACTCGAGGGCGGCTCACTGTTTTCGTTCATCTTGCCAGTGATAGCCTGAAAATTTTGTCTCAGAGAACCGTTCGGAAAATCGCCCTTGTAAATGCTTCCAAGCCCGGTGTTGTGGTACATGCTCGTCAGCTCTCTTGAGGTGTGCCGGAACTTAGGGCCAGATACCGAACTGCTTTGCAAAGATGTTCTGCACAGCGCGCTAGTTGTTCTTTCATCACGAACCTCTTCTTTGGTATACGGGCACCTAGCCTGTTCCCTAGCAGATTTCGCAACTCCGTCCCGATGGTTCCTCGAGGCGTCACCGTGGTATCAAGCCTAAGAATTTACCTGCGGCGTTTTCGAGTCTGGCAGCCAGCGGTTTAGTTCTTCTCGAAGCAGTTGAAACTCGATTGGTTTCGAGAAGCAGGCTTTGCATCCCGCATTCAAGATTCGCTCGCGCTCGGCAGCCATGGCGTGCGCCGTCACGGCAATCACGGGGATCTCGCACATCTCCGGTTTTTGGCTCATCCAGGCGAGAAGGTCGAGGCCGTCGTCTTTACCGAGATTGATATCGAGCAAGACAGCATCGGGAAGCCGCTTCGAAAAAACCTCATAACCGGCATTCAAGTCTGCCGCAGGCCAGACTTCGTAACCTTCCACTTCGAGCCAGTCGCGGAGCAGCTCGCGGTTGAGCGGATTGTCTTCGACGACGAGGATGCAACGATTCAAGCGTTCTCCAAAGCCGGGGAGGTCACCACGCGCTCCAATTGCTTGATCAATGGTTCCCGCCAGGAATTCTGCTTCCGGAAAAGCGATTCAGCATGGGCGTGGATGTACTTTTCCTCCTCTTTCGTTAAATCCTTGCTGGTCAGCACAAACACGGCAAGGTCGGCTGTGCGAGGGTTGGAACGCCATTCGGCGAGCAATTCAAAACCGCTCATCTTGGGGAGAACCAAGTCAAGAATGACCAGTTCGGGCAGGGACTGAGCCACACTCGCACGGGCCTGTTCACCGTCCGCCGCAGTACTCACAGCGTAGCCGTATGCTTTGAGTAAATCGACAATCATCTCGAGGGTGGATACATCGTCTTCCACAACCAGAATGGTCCTTGCCGGCGCTGCGCCTCCGCGAGAACGGAGGCAGCGCTCCACGCCAGCCAGCAACGTCGCCTTGTCCACCGGTTTAATCAAATACTCGTCGGCACCGAGGGCAGTTCCAAGGCCAGGCTGATCCACAATGGTCACGACGATGACGGGGATCTTTGATGTTCGCGGGTCGTTTTTCAGCTGCAGCAGAACCTCCAGCCCGTGGACCGGCTGCATGATGAGATCCAAGGTGATGGCATCAGGCTGGTGTTCCGCCGCCATTTCCATGGCACGTTGCGGCTGGTCACATCTCAGGGTTTCATAACCTGAAGAAGCGAGTTGTGATTGGATGAGCTGCCCCGTCACTGCATTGTCTTCGATGACAAGAATCCTCGGGGCTTTGCGTGCCCTCGGAATGGATCTAGACGTTTGAGCGGGCTGATCCGGACCTTTGGCAATGAGGGGCAGAGAAAAATGAAAACAGGTGCCTTCGCCGGGCTGGCTTTTGATCTCCAGTTTGCTGCCATGCAGCTCGACGAGGCGCGCAGTGATGGTTAGTCCCAGGCCTGTGCCCTCGGTGGCGCTACCCGTTTCCGTGAGGCGGAAGAATGCTTCGAAGATGCGCTGTTGTTGTTCCGCTGGAATTCCCGGGCCATTGTCGCGGACTTCCACCCTGACTTGGTCATCCACCTGACGGGCGGCCAGCTCGATCCGGCCGCCTTCCGGCGTGAACTTGATCGCGTTGCCCGCAAGATTCATAAGCATTTGCTTAAATCGCAGAGGGTCGGCACGAACATGCAGATGGGGTTCAACTTGCTGGAGTAATGCCTGCGATTTCTTTTCCGCCAGCGGGTAAAGGGCGCTGATCACTTCGGCAAACGCCGACGTCACGGTCACATCTTCGCGGGTGAGCTCCATTCGGCCCGCTTCGATTTTAGAAAGGTCGAGAATATCACTGACGAGTTTGAGAAGGTGTTTCCCGCCGGTGTGTATGTGGGCGACGTAGCGTTGCTGGCGATCGTTCAGCGGGCCGTAACGCTCATCGGCGAGCAGGTCCGAAAAACCCAAAACGGCGTTCAATGGCGTGCGCAGTTCGTGGCTCATGGTGGACAGAAACTGATCCTTAAACTTGCTTCCGCGTTCCGCTTCTTCCTTTGCGTGCATCAGGAGCTCTTCTGTCCGTTTGCGTTCGGTGATGTCCCGCGTGACCTTTCCGAATCCGCGCAGCCGCCCCGTCTCGTCGTACAACGTGGTTATCACCACGTTGGCCCAGAACCGCGATCCGTCTTTGCGCACGCGCCAGCCTTCATCTTCGAATCGCCCTTGCTCTACGGCAACTTTCAGTCCATAAGCAGGCTTGCCACCCTCTATGTCCGCTGTTGGGTAGAAGCAGGAGAAGTGTTGGCCAATGATTTCCTCAGACCGGTATCCCTTGATGCGCTCAGCGCCCGCATTCCAGCTGGCAATGCGTCCTTCTGGATCTAGCATCAGAATCGCGTAATCCGTTACCTCCGTGACCAGCAGACGGAAGCGTTCTTCGCTTTGCCTGACGGCCTTCTCGGCCTTTTTGCGCTCGGTCATATCGTGGAATACGACAACGCCGCCCTGAAGTGCGCCATCCGCACGTTTGAGAGGTCTGCCATTAATACTCAGAAAAAGGCCTTCGGGCACTTGTGGGTTACGGATGAAAAGCTCTACTGCGTCAACATTTTCGCCCCGCATCGCCCGCACCAGTGGCAGCTGGTCGGCGGGATATTGAGTCATGGTATCAGGCAAATAGACGCCATATTGATCGGACCACTGGTCGGGAGCCCTTTCCGTCGCACCCATTCCCAGGACCTGCTCCGCGGCCGCATTGAACAGAAGAAACTTGCCATTCGAATCAGCCACCACGACGCCATCGGCGATACTTGCCAGGATCAATTGCAGGAGTTCTTTTTGCCGTTTGGTTTCCTCGTCTGTCCGGTTGTTATCCGTGATGTCCCGGAAAACGAGCACAACGCCTAGCCCTTCCCCCGAATCCGTGAGAATGGGCGCGGCGCTGTCTTCAATGTCAAATTCTTTGCCGTCCTTGGAGAGCAAGAGCGTGTGGTCCGCGAGACCGACAACCTTTCGCTGGCGGAAGACTTTCTTGACCGGGTCCTCGACGGGGCGGCGCGTTTCCGCGTTCACGATGTCGAAGACGATATCCGTGGACTTCCCGCGGGCTTCTTCCAGGCTCCATCCTGTAAGGGACTGGGCGACGGGATTCAAGAAGGTCACGGCGCCGTTCATGTCCGTGGCAATTACGGCGTCCCCGATGCTGGAGAGAGTGGTGGAGAGCCACTTTTCACTTTTGCTTAAAGCCTCTTGCGCCCGTTTATGTTCGGACAGCTCGCGGTACACCAGTCCAAAACACAGCACCAGCAACGAGATGCTCACAAGAGTCCCAGCGAGGATCGTGCGCACCGACCTGGCCACGCTCTCGTTGGCCTCTTGCGCGTGAATCTTCAGGAGATCCTTCTTTTCATTTGCCATTTCCGCGACGACGACGCGGATCTGGTCCATCCAGCGCTTTCCGGAACCCTCCAGGACCATTTTGTTTGCGGCGGTCAAGCCTTCATTCTTGCGGACATCTATCGTATGTTGAAGCTCAGTCAATTCTCTTTCTACCAGTGGCTCCAGGATCTGGATGCGTTTTTGCTGATTCGGATTGTCGTAAGTGAGACTCCTTAGGTTCCCAATCGTCTGGTCGATATTCTTAATCGCAGCACGGTACGGCTCAAGGTAGGACTCTTCTCCCGTAAGGAGATAGCCTCGCTGTCCGGTTTCCGCGTCAACGAGCCGGGCTACCGTCTGATCAAGGATTCCTAGAACCTCGTAGGTGTGCTTCCGCCACTCGGAAGCTTCAGCGAATCGGGCCGTGTTCTGGTACGATTGCCATCCAACGAATACTAGAATGCCCGTTGCTATTACGAATCCCCCAAAAACCAGACGATTTCCTATTTTCCATTTCATCTTTCCACCGCCCTGCCACGGAGTCTTGGGAGAAGGCACTAGCTACCGGACCCTGCCGGATGCACCGGCTCATAGCCATGAACGACGGCCTCGAATTCGTCCAAGATGGACCCATCCCACCAGCCACGCTTTACTTCTTCCCGCATGATGGCAAAGGCTTTTTCTTGAGGAAGCGCCTTGCGATAGGGGCGGTCCGTCGTAAGAGCATCATAAATGTCGGTGATTTGAAGGATCCGTGCCGTCAGCGGAACTTGTGCGCCCTTCAGCCCGTCCGGGTACCCGGAGCCGTCCTGCTTTTCATGATGGTGACGAATGATCGCCAGCACATGGCGGAAGGATCGGAGTGGAGCGCAAATTCCCTCACCTATCACGGTGTGTTGCTCCATGATTTTTCGCTCTTCCGGAGTCAGTGGTCCGGGTTTTAGCAGGATGTGCTCCGGCACGGCCAGCTTGCCGATATCGTGTATAAGACCGCCTCGGCGCAGAGCGACGCGCAGGTCCTGGGGCAAACCCAGTTTTTCCCCCAGCGCGACGGAATATTTCGAAAGGCGGTCGCAGTGACCCTCGGTATAAGGGTCCTTCGCCTCGATAGTCAGCGCGAGGCTAAACAACACCGTCTCGGCGTTATCCAGCTCATCGGTGAATTGCTTCAAGCGCAGCAGGGAATGCACGCGAGCCAGCAGTTCTTGCTTATTTACGGGCTTGTTGAGGAAATCATCGGCGCCGCACATGATCCCGTGAATGCGATCAGCGTCGCTGTTCAAACTGGTGAGTAATATGACGGGGATCAAGCGTGTTTCCGGCTTGAACTTCATCGCTTGACAAACTTCGAATCCGGTTGGGCGGGGCATCACCACATCCAGCAACGCGAGATCAATCGAGTCGCCTTCCACGCGAGCCAGCGCTTGCTGGCCGTTCGCTGCGCAGACGACCTGGTAACCCTCCGCGCTCAGCAGAGCGGTGACCAGTTCGCGGTTGGCTTCGTTGTCATCGGCTACAAGGATGATTCCTTCACGACCTTCCGAAGCAGGCATATGGCCTCCTAAACGGAGTTCTCGCCGAACAGGAAGGATGGCGTAGGTCAATTCTTGCCGGTATTGAGGAGAATCCGTTCAGCCCCAGACAATGAACAGCCGTCGCACGAGGTCCATTAGGAAGTATCTCAAATTTGCAAGTGCCTCTTATTCTGTTCCCAGGGTGTGCGGCTAAGCAGTAAATAAGGCGAGTGGATTACTCACCGCCCCTATGGTCGCATTATGATGGACCATTCTCTCGAAAGTATGCCGCTTCATTACCACAACAAAAAGGACCTTGGCATGTGCTATGCCGGCAGAGTGGCTCTGCTCATCTCTCAGAACGGCCAATGGTAAATCATCGGAACTTGTCCGGTTTCGGCGTTTTACCAGGACTTGACCTGGCCGCTTCCCTGAGGAACCGCCTATAATTCTGTGGTGTCCGAATGTTGATGATAAGTCGTGCAATCGCCTGCGGCTTTGTTCTCTTCTCACCTTGCGTCTACGGGCAGAGCGGCCCTCTTGAAAGACGCGCTTCCAGCTTCAACTCGAAAGGCGTTGGCCTGACTGAAACACTCCTCAAGTTCTCACACTAGGAGATCTTCCAATCGCCATCGAATACGTTGACCAAGCATTGATGGACCAGCCGATTAATGTCAGCCTGTAAAACAAAACGATTCGGCAAGCACTTGATTCCATCTTGCTCAATGGCAACGGCTATCGGTGGAAGCTACGAAATGGAATTATAGAAATCACAAATAAGAATGGTTTCAAACATGCCGAAGGTTTGTTGAACAAAGTCATCCCGGTCTTCAAGATTCCAGAGGAGGAGACTGCTCAAATGATGTCCACGATGCTGTGGTGGCAACTGCAAATTGCGCTTGACCCGAGCATAGAAGGATTCGGCGGCGACATCATGGGCAGGTCGTCAAACGTAAAGGCTGGGACATTGCACAATCGAGAGGTTAGAGAGGTTCTCTCCTATATTGTTGTGAATAGCAGAGGGGAAGCCTGAGTCGTGGCAGGTCCTCCGGAATGCCTTGGTTATACTCCCTATTGCGGGCTTTGGTACATCGCGGAGCAGGAATCCTCTGACAATTCAAACCAATCCGTCTTGAGGAAAGTTCGTGAGAATCTCTAAAAGAGAGCAGCCAAAAAGCGCGTGCCCGCCAAAAGAGGCTGCGCCTCTCTGCGCCAAACACCGCTGAGCGCACACGTCCAAGTGTCCAAGTGAACTTTATTCCCTCTTCTCAGTGCGGTGCGGAAGAATGTCGGCGGGAATCTCCGCTGGGCGAACTGTCTGCCAATCCACCTGAAAGCGTCCCTTGTAGCCGAAAAGTCGCCCCCAAACTTTATTGGTTACCTTGACCTCGATCTTGAACTCTCGCTCCGCGTCGTCATACCACTCGCACACGTC
>QHZB01000315.1:0-1309 GCA_003224525.1 Acidobacteriota bacterium
GGGCCGTGTGGCATTGGCACGGACCGCTCCCCTGAGCTTTCTGCCGCCGCTCGATCGCAACGGCAGAGTTTTGTGAGGAGGCTGTCATGAAACGCTGTGTGCTGCTTCTGCTGTTATCTTTGACGATTCCTCTGCTCTCAGTTGGGCAGGAGAAGCCTATACCCGAAATCTCGTTCGACTCGGTGCCGAATCTTCTGCAGCTTCGCACAGGGCTGTACATGGGAGAAGCCGCGGGCGTGGCCGTGAATTCGAAAGGCCACATCTTCGTTTTTACCAGAAGCGCTCAAACGCGGCTTTTTGAGTTCGATGCCAGCGGAAAATTCGTCGGCGAAATCGGGCAGGGACTCGAATGCGATGTCGTGGACGAACCGGAGCAGATACGAATCGACACAGAAAAGTAGCAGACAGCAAATCTAAAATTCTTGAACCGTTTTATTATGGATTCTTTGTCTTGCCGTGTAGATATATCGATGAAATAATTCCGGCGTGATTATTGGCGACCGTCTCCGCGAAATGCGCGAGGCAAAACAACTCTCCCAAGGCGACATCGAAAAGCGTACCGGGTGAAAGTCTTTTCACAACTTTGCGGAACAGGGAGGAATGGGTGTACGATCATGCCGTTTTGGAAGTCAAAAACGAGACTCCGGCTTACAAGATCTCGCTTACCGATCAAGTGAATTCATGGCCGTATTTCGCTCCAAAAATAAAATAAGGAGGAGACTATGCGTGGACCAGCTTTGCTTGCTCCGTGGTCCGTACTATTGCTGCTTGGGTCAGCTGTCTCAGCACAGAACACTTCAGTCCGGCAAAAAGCGCTTAAATGCAACGACCAGACCGGAATTCTCTGCACGGAGGTTTTTGAGTCTATAGGATACGGCGGCGAATATATCGGTCACGACGAGCCCTCGCTTCTGTTCTACTCAAATCTTCCTGGTTCGGGGAACACAAACCGTTACTTCTTGAAGCTGCCGAAGGACCCACCGACTCTTCCGAAACAGGACGGCACCGGTGGGACGTTCAACTTCCAGCTCCACCCGGCGTTCTGGTTCGGTATGGCAATGTGTGACGACCAATCGGCGCCGAACCCGACGGCAGCAACAGCGGGATCCTCACCCTTTCCAAACATCCCCTGCAAGCCGGATAGCGACAGCAATGTCTTCGATGGCTCGGACCCAGCAAAACCGGATTACATTGGCAAGCATCTGGGCGCTGCGTTTATGGAGATGCAGTTCTACCCGCCGGGAAACCTCTTTATCAGTTGTGATGTCACCCACTGGTGTGCTGCGCTGAATATCGACAGCCTTTCGGA
>QHZB01000315.1:1366-7658 GCA_003224525.1 Acidobacteriota bacterium
AGAAAGCCCTAAGGTGCGAGGTGGAATCGAGCCCGCCCGGAGCAGCCGCAGCAAATGCCTTGAGGAACGGTTTGGCTTCCGTGCTCGAAAGCAGCCGCGGGGCTGGGCTATCGGAAAAGGAATCGCTGGAACTAGCCCCAATGGCAGACGTGGCTATCCTGGCACCGGAATATGTTCCTACATGTTAAGTGGAATAGCTCTGGGTGCGGTTCGCTCGCCGACGCTTCCGTCATTAGAGCATGATTTGTTTTCGCTGGCCACTCTCGGAACGGAGGCCTGCGACGCCGTAGGCGGCGCGTTTAGGCCGCAGTGGAGGGAGTGGCCAGCGCAGGAGTTTTAGGGGAATCTCGTCCCAACGGCAGAGTCCCCCGCGATTCGTTGGGGTTCAGGGGAGAACGGTTGCGTTCGATATCATGAACGATTTGGGGCGCGAATGTATTTGATTGGATCAGGCTAGGCGTTCAATGGCTGGCCGGCGGGTTTTTCAGCGCGGCCCTTTTTTTCCCTTGATTGCAGTGCGTCCAGCGAAATCGACCTGAAGACCGGAACGCGGAGCAAGACTACATCGGTCCATATGGCGGATACTCCAAGGTCCTCAGCGAGACCCTCGAATACGTCCAGCGAACTGCAACCCAGATTCTGAACGCAATCGGCGTCATCTGCGAAAAGGAGCGGCCCTTTTCTAATCTCCGATTCCCGTACGTACCAGCGGATTCCAATTGCGACCGCCGCGAAAATCGCGAGGATCAAGAATGGAGCCAGACTTCGGGAGGTCAGCGCTAGATGCTCCACGCTCGCCAGGCCCAGCGAGAAGAACAAAAAGGAAAGAAAATATACCAGCAGAACTATCCCAACGTTGTGCTTCGCCGATGAATACGAGCAGGTGAATGGAATCTTCTGAAAGCTCATCAGCAACACTTCGATCAGGATCCACGAGTTCACCAAAACGAACGTGGCATGCTCCGATCCCAGCCTCAGGTCCCAGGCAGTGGAATAGATCACCGTCACGAGTGCGACCAACGGCGCGAGAAAGATCAGCATCAACCTCCTCGCCACACACTGCGCCACATCGCATTTTCGCTCGCTGATCGTCTGAAACAGCCAATTCGCGCGCAACTCCGACGGCACGCCAAAAACGAAAACCAGGCCTGTCAGCAGAAAAAATATAATTGCTGCCGGAGCCGCAAGTAGCGTTACCGTGGGGACGCGTGTTGCCCCACCCAGTACAGCCCAGCTGCTGGTCAAATCCTGAATCGCGATGGCCGTCCCTAATGCGGTAAATCCTGCCAGCACGAGTGCATGCCGCTGGCTCCGTGCCAGCGTTTTTGCGGCAAAGCGAAAGCACGCACGTTCGTACGCCTGCCGAGGCGCAAGCGCATTGAGACAATCTTCCTTGAATTGTGCAAGCTTTCCCTCTCTATTTGCCGTACCCTCAGCAATTTCAGGAATACGCAGGAAAACTCGCTGGTAGCTCGCAATCCAGACACATAACGAGGCTCCTGCCGCAGTACTCAGCCCGAAAATCGCACGAATCGTCAGGGCGTCAAAATTCGCACTAGCGTGCGCCGACGACAATGCCTGGTACAGGCCAAGAAACCATACTGTCGGCAACCAGTCCACCAAGGCGCGCCCTATCAGCGTGCCGATCTCAGGCGTTAAGAAAAGCAGCATCACAAGCGTAATCACCACAGTGAATTGCACTATCGTCGAGATCTGTCGGAAGCGCCGGTAAGGCAGCACGGTCATCAGCAGTCCTGCCAACGCAAGGACAGAAAAAAACATGAATGCGCCTCCTGCTGCGGTCGCCACAGCATGCGCAACTACAAACCTCAACCACAAAACCGTTCTGGTCTGATCGCCCGTCGCCTCAAACGGAAATAGAATCGTCGACGTGCAATTTACGGAAGAAATGAACAATCCGGCAAAGAGCAGCAGCCCAATAAACTTCGCGCCAAAGACGCGTCGCGTGCCGATTGGAAGCGGCGCCAGGTTCGCATAATCCAATCGGTCAGGAAACATGTTGTCCCATTTGAGCGCGGCGACAATTCCCACCACTACCATGGTGAGCGTCACGAACATGTACTTGTCGGGGATCGAAGCCGTGTTGTAATCGAATTGCCGCACACCCCTCGCCCAACGCAGAAGACTCGAATACTTGGGCAGCAGAAGGACCGGCAAAATCACGCCCGGCGATGCCAGAATCGCCGCGATGCCCCCAATGCCCATGCGCAGATCGTCTTCGCTCGAAAAAGCTTCGCCAGCGAAGAGCCGATAAAAGAAATGCCAAACGAGCAACGCAAATGGATTTTTGCGCAAACTCGCGCGCAGGTGTGAAAATGCCCGCCATTCGCGTTTCATTTTTGCTTCATCGCCTCAATCATTTCGCGCGCCACAGTTGCGGTGTCGGTCTGCTGCACCAAATCGGCGAACACCTGTTCCAGTGAGGGTGCGGCCATGATCTGCCGCAGCCGCTCGACGGAATTGTATGCGATGAGTCGGCCGTGATAGATGATCATCACACGGGAACACACTTTCTCCACCGCTTCGAGCACGTGGGAACTGTACAGAATCGTTTTTCCGGAGCGCGCCAGTTCCTGCACCAGATTCCGGAAAATCAGCGCGGAGGTCACATCAAGACCGGAAAGCGGCTCGTCAAAAATCAGAATCTCTGGATCGTGCAAAAGGGCGGCAATGATCAGGATTTTCTGCCGCATCCCTTTTGAATAGGAACCCAGCGTCGAATGCCTCTGAACATTCAGCGAAAATAAATTCAGCAGCGTGTCGATTTTCTCTTTCAGGGCTTTCGCTTCGATTTCGCGCAAATTCCCAACAAGCTGCAGGTATTCGAGGCCAGAGAGATAAGGATAAAGGTTGGGCTCTTCCGGAACGTAGCCAACCAGTTTCTTGTAACCGGCGAGGTTATCGCGGATTCGCGTACCCCCGTAAAGGACTTCTCCGTGCGTCGGCCCCAGCAGGCTCGTGAGCATTTTTACGGTTGTGCTTTTGCCCGATCCGTTTGGCCCGAGACAGCCGAGCACTTCCCCCGGCTGAATGCAGAAGCTGATGTCCGCTACGGCGCGCGCGGCTCCGTAGTACTTTGTCAGTTGCCGCGCCTCAAGCATACGAACCCTGCCGAATTGGAACCGAAACCTGTAATCAGTTTTCAACGAAAACCCGCGAGCGACTCGGTCTCACTCATATCGCAACGCAACCATGGGCTCGACGCGCATCGCGCGCATGGCAGGCACAAAAATCGCTGCGATGGCAATAAGTGCCAGTAATACAGCGACACAAACAAAACTCATTGGATCATAAGGACCAACCTCAAACAGCAAACTTCGGAGAACGTGAGCAGTGGAGAGAGCTGTTACCAGCCCAATGGCACCTCCCAGAAGGACTAGCCGCAGTCCCTCAAGCATGATCAGACGGAGTACGTCGACTCGAGTAGCCCCTAATGCCATTCGGATTCCGATTTCGTTAGTGCGTCTAGCGGCAGCGTACGCAGTAACGCCATACAAGCCGATTGAGGCCATGAGCAGTCCTGCTGCAGCAAAAAAGCCAAGCAGGGCCGTCTCAAAACGCGGGCGGGCAGCAAGCGTTCTGATCTCAGCGTGCATACTTTGCACTTCGATTGGTATGAGAGGATCGATATCCTGGACCCGTTGGCGGATCCATGGTGCGGCGGTTTCTATAGACAACGCACTTCGGATAATTAGCGTGCCACCATAAATAGTTCTACTTGTCCACTCGTCCGGCATCACTCCAAGCAACGTATCGTACTCAGGTAAGGTTCGCCCGGTTAGCCCATCATTCCGCACGTCGGCCGCGATGCCTATGACACGATAAAAAGGTTCATCCTTATCTGGGCGGATTTGCTGGCCCAGCGGATCTTGATCGGGGAACATCAACGTGGCTAGCTCTTGGTTTATAACCATCAGGTGCTCCGTAGATCTACCATCCGCATCCGAGAATCCTCGACCACGGAGGATGCGTATACCTAGAGCATTAAAATAATCAGGCGTAACAGCACGTTCGCTGACAATATCTTCAGACGAAAGCGGCGGCTTTCCTCGAATCGCCATTGAAGAGTACCAATGACGAGTACCTTTAGGCGGCACCGAGTCCGTCATTGCAACAGAGGCAACTCCCGGAATGCCACGCAGAGCAGCTACGACACGGCGGAAGAAATCCATACGTTTTTCAGCCGTATTGTAGCGACGGAGGGATAATGAGGCAGATACCGTAAGAATGTGGGCTGAGTTAATACCAATGTCCTGCCGTTCGATATTGTCTAGGCTTCGCAAAAGAAGAACTGCGCCGGATAACAAAACAGCGCTGGATGCAATCTGCGTAACAACGAGAATTCGGCGAAGGTTAGGGCGAATGCTCGGCCGCGCGGATCTCGCGGCAATCGCAACGGAACGCAGTCCCAGAAGTGGTAACAAGCCGCATACGATTCCGCAGGCGAAAGATACTACCAGCATTGCTAGAAGAATACGCACATCGAGCGTGGCTTTTCGAAGGAATGACATTCCATCTGGTGCAAGTGCAATGAAGGTTCGCAGTAACGCTTCGGCTAAAATGCAGCCAACCACAGCGCTTACGAAAGACACGAGCAGTCCCTCCGTAAGCGTTTGGCGTAAGATCCGCCTTTTGCCAGCACCCAATGCGGCGCGGATTGCGAATTCTTGCTCACGCGCGGCAGTGCGCGCAAGAAACAGGCTGCCAGCATTCGCACAGCACACGAGCAACACGACTAATACAGTGCCGAGCATAATCCAAGCCACCGGAATTACGTCGTGCACTTGGCGATCCCGCAAAGAGCGCACCACTAGGTGCACATCGCTGCGCATTTCAGGGGGAGCGAGTCTAATGCTTTCCTTAAACAATGGCTCTAAAGACGCGCGTGCTTGATCCACGGTGACGCCGGACTTGAGGCGAGCGAAAGCTCGCATGGTTTCCCACACGGAACCGGCGCGCACAGCTGACACGTCCACCTGTCTCGGAAGCAATAAATCGGTAGGTTGCGCAGATGGCATTTCGAAATTTGGGGGGAGCACTGCTATTACTTGCGCCTTAACACCGTCGATTTCTATGACTTCGTTGACTATTGAGGGCAGTTCGTTGTATCGGGTCTTCCAGAGCTGGTAGGACAACATCGCGGAAAGCGGTGCGTCAGGAAGCATATCGTCAGCTGTGAAGTTGCTCCCTAGGACCGGCCTGATGCCCAAAGTGGGAAGGAAATTCTGGTGCACGTAGCTACAAGTGAGCCGCATCGGATCGCGGTCAGTGAGGTCGCAAGGCCTCGCCAAAGCGCTCTGTGCCGTCATCTCAGTGAAGGCGGTTTGGTGATCGGACCAATAATAATAAAAGCTTCCCAGCATGAACTCGAAAGGCTCGACCGCGTGTTTGATACCGACAGACACTAGTCGATCGGCATTGGCATAGGGCAGAGGGCGGAATAGGACGGGGTCAATGATGCTGAGGACCGCGGTCGTGACGCCGATGCCGAGAGCGAGGGTGAGCACGGCGACGGTGGTGAAGCCGGGAGATTTGCGAAGCGTGCGTACGCCGAAGTGCAAATCTTGCGCCAGATCCTGGATCCAATTGACGCGTCGCGCCTCGCGGCACTCCTCCTTGCGCTTTTCGATTCCGTCCATATCGAGCAGCGCTTGACGACGGGCTTCTTCCAGAGATACGCCTTTGGCGATGTACTCTTCGGTCTTTCGCTCGACGTGATCCCGCAGTTCGTCGTCCAGTTCTTGGTCAGCCTGCCTCCGACGAAATAACGACCGTAACCGCAACGGAATCGTATATGCCCAATGTTCCGGTCGCATCTTCGCTCTCTTAGGCACCCACTAGGCTCAAGCCTCTTTTAGTTTGATAACCCTCGAAATTGCGCTCGAAAGCCTACCGGTCCATGTCCTCGGTAACCGAGGCTAACATCTCTACCCCCAGCAAGCAAGAGGCGATTGCGGGGCACGAGCAGACGAATGTCCAATCCGAGCTACGCGAAGGTCCTTAGTGAGCGCCCTTGAATACATAGCTTCCAGAAACTACACCGGCGCAGGCGATCAAGCACGGAAAAATTCGGGAACGATCGGGGAACAAAACCTGCCAAACACTGTCAAAAACCAGGCACCATGACATAGGTAAAGGCAAGACGAAGCAACTACTTACTATTTGGGTATCGGCTTTGCAAGCGGGGCGTCAGGGGTTCGAATTCCCTCTCGTCCACCAACTTGTCTCAGGCCGCTCATTGATTGCAAAGCATTTACGAGATTCATCTCTG
>QHZB01000509.1 GCA_003224525.1 Acidobacteriota bacterium
TGAGTTCGTCCAGGCGAAACTGTTCGGGGCCCCCTATTTCAACGGTGCCATTCACAGGTGAGCTCATTGCGATTCCAGCTAGTGCACTGGCGACATCATCGGCTGCCATAGGCTGGAAGAGCGCCGGAGGCAGGCGTACCTTGTTGCCCTCCGTGGACAAATCGGCGATCTTCTCTACGAATTCAAAGAACTGCGTCGCGCGGACGATTGAGTACGGGATTGAGGAGCCTTTGATCAGGTTCTCCTGAGCAATTTTTGCGCGGAAGAAGCCGCTTTCGAGCAGACGTTCTGTTCCTACGACCGACAACGCAAGGTGATGTCCCACGCCCGCGGCCGCTTCATAGTGGAGGAGGTTACGGGTTGATGTCTCGAAGAACTTCAGCACTGCCGCATCCTCCCATAAAGGGGAGTTCGTTACATCGACGACCACGGAGGCGCCCTTCAGCGCATCCGCGAGTCCCTCGCCGGTGAGGGAGTTGACGCCAGAAGTGGGCGATGCGGCTACTACTTCCTGCCCGTGCTCACGAAGCTTTTTGACAAGCTTCGATCCAATGAGTCCAGTACCGCCAATTACTACGATTTTCATGATTGTCCTTTCGTGTTTAACCGTGGCAATTCTAAATTGCCGGCTATTCGCTAGGACTGAACAGCCCATCGCTTTGTGACACGATGCTGGTTGTCAATTGCTTTCAGACGATGTGTCATCAACTATCGCACGACCGGCCCCGATAAAGCCAGCATCTCGACGGCTGTCACAAATGGTGATCCCGCTCTGTCATAGCTGGTACCGTGCTCGTCGCGCCCAATTCGGACCGACAGAAGGGAAATATGTGCAAGATCTTTCATCGCGACCGCCGCAGGGTTTGTCTGTATACTCGATACGCCATGCCTTGACCTTCGACCTATCATGCGATATGCTGACCGGTAGAAGGTTGGGGTATTGATGCCTTCCTCGCGTTTTCCCATTCCGCAAGGCACGCTGGACATGCTGATTCTGCAGGTTCTGTCGCTGGACCCGGTGCATGGCTATGGCGGTGGTTAAAGTGAACCAAGGCTCGCTTTATCCCGCCCTGCACAGGCTGGAGCAAAAGGGATGGGTTAAGGCCGAATGGAAACAATCGGAAACGGGGCGTGACGCGAGGTTCTATTCCTTGACGGCTTCCGGGCGCAAGCAGCTCGCCGCCGAAAAAGTTAGCTGGACACGCTTAACCGGAGCGGTTCAGCTCATTTTCAATGAGGGAAGTCGATGAGACAACTGGTGAATTGGTTCCGACGCAAGAGGCTGGAAGATAGCCTGGACCGCGAGCTTCGCTACCATCTCGAGCGGCGAACCAACGATTTCGAGCAAACCGGGCTGTCGGCAAAGGAAGCGCACAGGCAGGCCCTGCTGGAGCTGGGCGGCGTCGCGCAAATTCAAGAAGAAGTGCGGGACATCTGGCTGACTCGATGGCTGCGGGATTTCGCCTACGATCTCCGCTTCACCGCACGCTCTTTTCGCAAAACGCCATCTTTCACGATAACCACCATACTCTCGCTTATGCTCGGCATTGGAGCGACAACGGCGATTTACTCGCTGGTGGACCAGGTGCTGCTGCATGCGCTACCGGTGCGCCAGCCTGAGCGGCTGGTTTTAATCGATTGGAAAGGCGATCAAGTCGCGAATGGCTTTGGCAGTTGGAATCTCATGTCCTATCCCATCTGCCGCGATCTGGATCAGCAGAAGCAGTTTTTCGAAGGCGCGTTCTGCCGCGCGCTCACGATTGTCAACCTCTCAACCGGCAGCGATTACCGCCCCGCGGAGGCGGAAATTATCTCCGGCAACTACTTCCCGGTGCTTGGAGTGGGGCCGACATTGGGGCAAGTGCTCACGAATGACGACGATCGCCGGCCGAACGCCAATCCGGT
>QHZB01000316.1 GCA_003224525.1 Acidobacteriota bacterium
TCAGTACAACCGTGGATACTTCTACTTCCGCCAGACGCAGTTAGGGCTGTATGCCAACGACCGGTTAAAGGTTACGCCGAAGCTGACGCTCAGCCTCGGACTGCGCTGGGACTATTGGACACCTTACAGCGAGGCTAAAAACCGGCTGGTCGTCCCTTACAACCCCGAAAGCACGTTCCCCGAAAGCATCTTCGAGGTGATTTCGCCAGGTAATGTGAGCATCAACCAAATCCCTGGAATCCCGCCCGCCGTGCTAACGTCCTGGGCGAATTTGGGGTTGACTTGGGAAACGGCGAAATCCGTTGGATATCCTTCCAACCTGTTTAGGTCTATCCGGCATGATTTTGGTCCCCGCTTGGGCGTCGCCTACCAGATTAACCGCAACACGGTGATCCGCGGCGCGTACGGCGTCTACTACGTAGGAATGCCACTGTCTCTGCTATTACAATCAACCCGCAATACTCCGCCCCTGAATCTTCGTTTCGTAAACAATCCTTTCAACAATGCAAACGTTCCCGGTGGTGCGGGAGGACCGTATGACGGTACGTATCCCTATATTTCGGCCCCGGCGCCCAGCGACTACCTCCCAACCGCCACGGTGGATATTAATACTCCGCAAGGTCTCAATCCATTTGGTAATGCTGCGACGTACTGGGATCCCGGCGCCTGGAACGACGAGCATCAGCAAACTTGGAACGTAACCGTCGAGCGGGAGCTACCCGCGCAAATAGGATTGCGGCTGAGCTACATCGGAACATATGGTGGAAACCTGGAGCAGCAGTTCTCCATAGATCCTCGAGAGCCGGTATATAACTATTCGAAGCGCACTGGGCTCAAGCCTCCGGGCCAAACCAATCTATTACGGGCAGTGCCAGGGTGGGGATTGATTGGCATAAATCATACCGGTTTTTCCCACGACCATTCGGCACAAGTGGAACTCCGCCGGAAGTATGCCAATGGGATGAGCTTTCAGTGGTTTTATACCTATGTGCGAGCCCTCACTACGACGGATCCAGGCGGCTTTACCTCAGGGAACACCTCGATCAATGGTGGCGGCGGAAGCGGGCTTTTGGTGGGCGGAAATGGCGGGGGGACCGTACCAGAGAGTATCGAACTGCTTGGTGAACCAAATCTCAGCTACGACCAGCGGCGGCGGCTTGTCTACTTCAACAACACCACCATCCCTCCTCACCGGATCACTTTCAATGGCATCTATGAACTTCCCTTTGGACGAGGCAAACGCCTTGGCAGGAACGTTTCGACGCCGCTCAACTTTTTGATAGGGGGCTGGCAACTGGCGGCTATTGGTACCTGGAATAGTGGTCTCTGGATGGGCGTGAATCCTGCTTTTGTCCAGACAGGTAATGTCCGCATTTCCGGCGATAAGCGCGCGGCGCTGAACATCGTCGGCGCAAGCGGACTATTCCGTCAATGGTTCGCTGGGAATTTCAATCCCGCGACGGTTTCAACTGTTAGCCGTACTCTCGTTGCCCCTGCCGTTCGGCCAGCCGGTCCGAATTGCTCTGGGCAGTTCCTTGGCCAGCTTGCTGTCACTCTGAGCGATGGATCGTGTTTCAACGCCCCCTTCAGCGGACTTTACAACCCAGATCCTCGCGTAAACTTCATCGGGCCGGGCTCGTGGAATGACGACCTATCGGTCTACAAGCACTTCAGGTTCAAAGAGCGTTTTGACGTTCGCTTTGCCGCCGATTTCTTCAATGCTTTCAACCATCCGAACGATGTGCCTCCCAACACAATCAGCGGCCTGCAAAACTTGGGTCAACAATCAAACGACCCGCGAATCATACAGTTCTCTCTTCGCGCGGAATTTTAGCGTGGCATTTTTTCTTGACGTAGGTCGTGCAATGTGCACGAGCCTGACAAGGCTTTAAAATGTTTTCGACGCAGTTTGGAAAAATCCACCGAGAATCCGCAGGCACATTTCGAGATGGGCAAAATTCTCTACGAAAGGAATCAGCTTCCACTTGCTAAAGAGGCACGCCTCAGCGCGGTTCGTGACGATGCGAATAGTCCGGAGTACCTTGCGAGACTTTCCTCGGTCTACCTGGCCATGGGTGACGCGGATGCGGCGATCGAATACCTAAGAGGTGTGGAAACGACAGGCCTCAGTGTGCCGACGGCCTATTACACGTTGGCGCGAGCTTACCGCAATAAAGGCGACGCTGCTCGCAGCGCTGCCTACATGGAGAATTTTCGGCGGGCAACCTCCGCCGAGCGCGACCGCGAAGCACGCAAATTAGAGGCTGAGCGTCCGATCGCCCAGGCTCAAAGGGAGCTGGATCGCGGCAATTCTCAGGCGGCTCGAGTCCTGTTTGAGAAAGCCTTGCAGGTTGATCCCAGTCAATGGGAGTCGCACGCCTACATAGCTGAGATGGACCTTCCGGTGACATGCAGGGGGCCTACCCGGGGGCCTACCCTCACTTGCAAAAGTTGGAGCAAATTGACGCCGATTTACGCAGAAAAAGTGAAACTGAGCTGGCCGGGTAATTCTGAAGTCCGAGCTTTATTGGGTGGGATTTACGTGCAACTCGGTGAAAAGTACAAGGCGCGCCAGGAGTACGAAGAGGCCGTCCGCCTCGCTCCAGAGCGCGCCGATTTGCGCCAGCGCCTTCTTCAGCTCGGCGGAAAACCTCAGTCACAGTGAGCCTGAAATCATGATCGAGAAATCGTTTTTTCCCACTGCGCTTCTGGATGCTCCGGCTTGTCAGCGTCGGGTTAATACAAAATATTTCGGGCGCTCTCAGCTGATGCTCGCCCCCGTATGTTGGATTCTGCTTCAATTAACACTCACGACAGCAGCATGGTCAAAGCAACTTCCAGCTCAATACTTCCGACTGCTGGAAGCGGGAATCGCGCAGGTTGGCAAACAAATGGACACTCAGCCTGCTCCGAATCTCGAAGCCCTGTCGGCTCGTCCCGGATGGAAGCGTTTTCCCCAATCCATCTTGGCGGCGGCCGTTTTGTATGCAAAGCAACACCCCGCAAACGCCCACTATCGGGATCCGAAGATGTTGAGCCTGGCGATTGGCATCGGCGACCTGCTGGCGACCGAATGCGAGAAGAATCACTCCGAAACATGTTTTGAGGAGGAGTGGGACGCGCACATGTGGCTCGAAGCCTACCGCCTCCTCGCCCCAGAGCTCGGAGAGGAGCGCCGAAGGCGCTGGAGGCGTTCCATTGAAGCGGAGGTTGCGCCGCTTGTTTCCGATGCAATGAAGCGGCAGGACTTTCCCTGGTACAACACACCTTATATTGGAACCTCGCCGAACCACTTTGCCTCATGGGCCGCTCTTATGTTGCTTTCCGGTCGTGTGTTCGGAAACAAGGATTGGGAAAATCTTGGGGCGCGCATTCTACATCGTTTCGCTGCCGAAGAGCAGGCACCTGACGGATATTGGGGTGAACATAGCCGCAGCGGTCCAACCACAGGGTATAACCACATCACCTTTACGCAGGTAGCGTTCTACTGGGAATACTCTAAGGACCCTGCGGCTCTCGAAGCCCTGCGCCGTGCAACAGATTTCCACGAACACTTTACCTATCCTGACGGCGCGCCAGTGGAAACCATCAATGATCGCAACCGCTACTGGAGAGTGGACTCCTGGGGCCATTTTGGGTTTTCACATTTCCCTGACGGCCGGCGATACGCAGAATTCCTGACGGGTTTTTTTCACGGTGACGACTTAACAATGGACGATCTCGGACGACTAGCTCAGGACGCACTGTACTACCACGAAGGACCTACAGAGCCCATTCCTCAGGACCAGCCGCACTATTCGTATCAGATGAGCGTTCCTGCAGGAATCCGCAAGACGGGGCCCTGGGTGGTCTGCTTGTCCGGCCTTATCAGCACCCAGGCAGTCAACAGTCGGTTTTATCTTGATCGCCAAGGAAACCTATCTGTTTTTCATAACAAGCTCGGGTTAATTGTCACCGGGGCAGGGTCAAAACGCCAGCCAGACCTGGCAACCTTTTTCGAGAAACTGCAGGGGCAGACCTTCCACATGCCGATCAGCAGCCGTCTTCAGATGAGTGACAACAGCGGTGACCGACTTTCACTCGCTTACAATACGTTTTTCACAGACCTCTACATTCCGCGTCCTTCTGAAGATCATCTACAGTTGCGCTTCGTCATGACCGGGAGAGGAGAACCTCCTCCGGAAGCGCAACTGAACCTGCAACTCTGCCTGAAAGCGGGAGAAACGCTGGAAACCGCCGCAGGGCGAAGGATCGTGCTAGGAACCGAGCGGGTTGAACTGGGACCAGATGAGTTGGGAGGTTGGATCCACCATCATGGGTGGCGGTTGAAGACAGACCCAATGGCACAGCTAACCTGGCCAGCCTATCCTCATAACCCTTACGCGGATGCTCCTGAGACCGCGCTGGAGCACGCGGTTGGTATTGTTTCGGTGCCTCTGAAACTTGGCGCAAAGGGCGGCAAGTACATTCGCCCGAATGCGCAGGAGATTTCCTTTACTCTGACGCCCGACTAAGTCGGCACGCCGATTGCCTCTGTCTTTGCTGAGAGGAACTATCTTTCTTGGTTCGCGGTGAGCGGATTTTGCCAGGGCATCTCATTCCGACAAGAAGTCCACATACCCGTGCTTCCTCAGGAAGCGGAAATAGCCAACAAAATCGAAATCCGTGAGGCCAAGTTCCATGCGCGTCAAGTGGATAACCTCGGCAAGGTTTCGATGTCCGTCGCACCAGTAAAGAGCCGTTATGGGAATACTGTCCCAAGCCCCCGAAGGATACCCTTCGCGCTGGTCGGTCGGCATGTCGTCCAAAGGCAGGGTTCCGAAGCGTTTTCGCTTCACAACGATTCTTGCTGCCTTGTCCCGCTGAGTATCGAGGACCGCAATCGATTGCACAGGCGCCTGGAGTCCAAGCTCCCGGGCGCGACGATCAATGGCACGGCGCACTCTGCTCGTCTGCTCTTCCCCGAAGCGACGCAAACCCTCAATCATCGGAGCGAGACTCGCTGCCGCATCCTTCTGATTCGATTCCGGGACCAGGCGAAGGACCGAGAGAACGGCCTG
>QHZB01000062.1 GCA_003224525.1 Acidobacteriota bacterium
GTGCACAGTTTGGCCGACTTTAATCTCTATATCCCCGCCAATGCGTTGGTGTTCACACTAATCGTGGCGCTGGCCTGGTCTAACGCACATCCAGAGGAAATGCCCGAGAGAGTTGCTTCGAAGTGATCTTAAATCCGGTCGTTACGCGTGCCGCCGAGAACGTTGAATCAAGAAAGTAGATGTGGCGGAAGCGTGTAGAAGTCGAATGTAATCGCAGACGGAATTTCAAGCACTTACGAGGAACATGGTGGAGCATGGTGCCAATTGACAACTCGATTCGGCGTGCTTACGATTTCAGTCGCGTTTCGTTTTGGAGACTGACAGATCCCCGATCCGGATTGCGACCTCGACGAGGTAAGACACCATGCGGAAGAAAGTCTTGTATCCGTTCAAGCTGATCACCATAGGCGTAACCCTCGTAACCTCGCTAGTTGGGTTGAACGCGCAGCAGACAACCGGGGAGGTGACCTCCGTCAGCAATGAAGACATTGCTGGCGTGGTCGCTAGTTCGAAGGGGCCGGAAGCGGGCGTGTGGGTAATCGCGGAAACGTCTGACCTGCCGACCAAATTCGTCAAGATCGTGGTCACCGATGATCAGGGGCGCTACGTGCTACCGCAGCTTCCCAAGGCCAACTACAAAGTATGGGTACGAGGCTACGGGCTCGTGGATTCCCAACCCTTGCAGGCCACGCCCGGCAGGATCCTCAACCTGAAGGGCGTCGCGGCGCCAAATCCGCGTGCTGCAGCGGAATTCTATCCGGCCTTGTATTGGTTTTCGCTGCTCCGCGTGCCCGATAAGAGTGAGTTCCCCGGTACCGGACCAAAAGGCAACGGTATCCCGGAGAACATGAAGAGCCAGGGCCAGTGGTTGCATTTGGTGAAGACAGATAGCTGTTGGTCATGCCATCAAATGGGTGACAAGGCGACGCGGGAGATTCCCAAGAGCCTGGGACACTTCGATTCCACGACCGCGGCATGGTCCCGCCGCCTACTATCGGGACAAGCCGGCAACAACATGATCAACGGCCTTGCGCAGCTTGGCCCGGAGCGCGCATTGAGGACGCTCGCGGATTGGACAGATCGGATCGCGGCAGGTGAATTACCTTCGACACCGCCCAGGCCGCAAGGTGTCGAGCGAAACGTCGTCATCACCGAGTGGGACTGGGCCGACCCAAAAGCATATCTCCATGATGAGATCGCGACCGACAAGCGGAACCCAACTCTCAATGCCAACGGGCTGATTTATGGAGCCGCTGAACTCAGCACGGATTATCTGCCGGTTCTCGACCCAGTGAGCGCGACGCCGCGCCAGGTCACGGTGCCCGTTCGCGATCCGAAGACCCCATCAAGTGCCGACGACAAGGTTGTGGCGCCCTCGCCGTATTGGGGTGACGAGCCGATCTGGCACAGTCAGGCCAACGTGCACAACCCGATGTTCGATGAAAAAGGGCGAGTGTGGTTCACCTCAAGAATCCGTCCGGGCGAAAATCCAGCATTCTGCAAAGAAGGTTCGAGCCACCCTTCGGCGGTCCTATTCCCCCTCAAAACGAGTGGTCGGCAACTCGCTGTGTACGATCCGAAGACGAAGCAGGTCACGCTCATTAACACCTGTTTTGGTACGCATCATTTGGTGTTTGCCGAGGATGCAAACAATACATTGTGGACGAGCAGCGGTGGAGGAGGAGGAGCGGTAGGGTGGCTGAATACGAAGATGTTCGATGAGACCCACGATGAAGAGAAGTCACAGGGATGGACTGCACTGGTCCTCGACACCAATGGTAACGGTAAGCGGGACGAGTATGTTGATCCTGATCAGCCCGTCGATCCCACTATGGACAAGCGGATCAACGCCGCTTTCTACGGCGTCACCGTGAGTTCAGTGGATGGGTCGATCTGGGGAACGGTGTTGGGATTCCCAGGCGCAGTCGTTCGGTTAAACCCCGGACCAAATCCCCCGGCTACCGCCCTTGCAGAAATCTACGAACTGCCGTGGAACAATCCAAATGCGCCCGTTCACGGGTTCTCGCCGCGCGGGCTCGACATCGATCGCAATGGCGTTGTGTGGACGGTCGTTGCCAGCGGACACTTGGCGAGCTTCGACCGGCGCAAGTGCAAAGGGCCCCTGAACGGGCCGACTGCAACTGGGCAGCACTGCCCGGAAGGCTGGACGCTCTATCAATTGCCAGGGCCGCAGCTGAAGGGAGTTACCGACCCGGGAAGCGCCGAGGCTAGCTACTACGACTGGGTCGATCAGTTCGACACGTTCGGGCTGGGCAAAAATGTGCCGATCGCGAGCGGCAATGGGAATGACGCGCTGCTCGCGTTGTTGCCTGAGAGCGGGAAGTTCGTCGTGCTTCGCGTCCCGTATCCAATGGGATTCTACGCCAAAGGGATGGACGGCCGGATCGATGATTCGAAAGCGGGCTGGAAGGGCAAGGGAATCTGGGCGACCTACGGCACGCGAACACCTTTTCACGCCGAAGGCGGCAAAGGGACGACGAGCAAGGTCCTGCACTTCCAGCTTCGTCCTGATCCGCTGGCGCACTAAACGGATCATAAAAAACGAAGTCTACCTGAAATTTGAGGATGAGAAGTCGGGAAACCCCAAACTGATGATCCATTACCCGGAGGAGACCAATGTAGGGAGATGCGTCCGACCGGAGTAGGATTACGAGGCGGCCATGCACAGGAAAACCACAGTTGTTTTCTTCACTACGGAGTTCACCTATCGCCTCACCGACAAGGGTGTCAAAGTGGCGCTGCTGTTCCTCTTTTTCCATAAGCGCCTCTGCGGACCACTCGCCAATAGCCTCTTTCACCACCAGCCGTCCTCCAAGGCGCTCCCCAAAATCCCACTCGAGGCCGCTTATCACAAGGCCGATGAGGCCATCCAAGAAATCATTCAGTTGCTGAAGGCGGTCTGGTGTTACACGCCATGTTACAACCCATGCTACAAGCGAAATTGTTGAACTGCTTTTGTCTAAAACTGAAGAACTATGAAACTATCCACTCTTGTTGATGTGCCATAATCCATCTCTCGAGCGTGTGAAGTTCGTTCTTGAATTCGTCCGCTATGGAGTCTCTCGCTGTGTCGAATACACACGGACGGACCTGCCCTGGCTCAAGGAATTGGCAGGAGAGGGAACGGGCACGCCAAAGAAAGCTCCATGAGCTGATTTCTGTCGGCGACCGGGAGTTGAGAGCTCGCCCGGCAGACACTGCACTTGGTGTCCGGTTCTGCTGAACGGCTGCCGTGTGGCAGAGACCAATCCTTATGGACAGATGACGGCTGAGGAACGACTGCCCTCTTGGCTGCAAGCGGCAGAAAAGCAGAACACTAGAGTGCTTAAGGACTTGATGGTGGAGCGCGGGCCGATCCATTATCGGGAAGAGAACCAAAGCGAATATGTTGCTGAATTCATCCCGACAGAGAAGAAGCTCTATCCTATCTCGATGTTGTTTCGATCCTCGATGAATGGTTCAGAACGCGTCCCGATGAGCGGGACTTGCGGGACAAGCTGACGATTCCGGGGCTGTCTTCCGCACTCAAAGCAGGGAAGCGCACTGAACTTGCGCAGAAGTTGGCAGCCATCGCGGACGTGCGTGTTGAAACCGAACTGAAGATCGGGCGGGTAACGAACGGCAGACTTAGGGGCACTGAATAGACTATTGCGATTGGTTCGAACCTGTGACATAGTACGTAATATCACTACATTATGGAGTGATTATGGAAAAGCCTGTTTCCGCCGCTGATGCAAACCGCAAGTTCTCGAAGCTCCTCCGCACAGTCCGCGAGGGACATAGCTACGTCGTAACATCGCACGGCAAAGCGGTCGCCAAGATTGTACCTGTGGAGAAGAATGGCGGGGTCGCGCGTGGCGCCCGAACCGCCCTCGTGAAGCGACTGCGATCCGAGCCAGTCGTTACAATCGGCCGCTGGAACCGGGATGAGCTTTACGAGGATAAGCAGTGAGGGTAGCACTCGACACGAACATTATGGCGTACGCCGAAGGCGTAAACGGAGCCGCCATGAAGCAGACAGCGCTTGATCTCGTGCAGAAACTGCCGGAAGGCACGACACTGTTGCCGGTGCAGACGTTGGGTGAGCTGTTTAACCTGCTCGTGCGGAAGGCGGGGCGAGAGCCAGCAAAAGCTCGGAAGGCGATGCTGAGCTGGCAGGATGCCTTTCCTCCGATCGAGACTTCAGCCGCCGTGATGCTTGGAGCAGCGGATCTCGCGACCGATCACCGACTCAGCATCTGGGACGCTGTGATTCTTTCTGCGGCGGCAGAAGCAGGTTGCCGTCTTCTTCTCTCGGAGGATTTACAGGAAGGCTTTACGTGGAAGGGGGTTACCGTCACGAACCCATTCGCGGCCACTAAGAATGAACTGCTCGCGGGCCTACTTGGCAACAATGCCGGATCCTGAGCGAAGATCTTCAGAGAAGCGTCCTACCGACATCGAAATCATCTCTTCTTCGCTGGGGCGCGTCCGAAGACGTCCTGCAGAGCTCCGAGCTTTTGCAGTCTCCGCAGAGCCCGAAGCCCCGTTTCTACTGCCGAGAGCTGTAAATCGGCTGGACCCACGACCGGTCCTCTGTGGCAGGTGACGCTAGCCTATATCGCTCGATTTTACACCCACACTAACCCCATGTCCCCCTGAGGTTGGACTGCAGGATGGGCCAAGTAATTTCCTCGGAGCTCCCTCTTGGCCCTTTCCGATTGGAAATCCTTGGGTCCAATTGGGCAGATTTCAGCCCAAGCACGGTCCAAAACGAATCATTTTCATGCATTCGGGTGCGTTAGCGGCTTGAGGACAATTGAACTTGATATCTACAGTCATTCTGCGTTAGCTTGCCTGACGAGTCTCCCGGGTTCGAGACCCAATATGTTTTGGGGCCAAGTGTCTTTCAAACTTGAGAAAATTCTCAAGAAAGGGGAAACAGACATGAAGAACGAAACTCCAAGGCAACTTGTTCGCACACCGGAAATTCGTAGTCTCTTTGCAGGCGACCCATTTATGGAGCCAGCGAAGGAGATTAATGACTTGATCGCGCGCCGTGCCTACGAGTTGTTTGAATCCAGCGGATTCACCCACGGCCATGGTTACGAGGACTGGCTCCGTGCGGAGTCGGAAATCCTGCTGCAGGCACCGGTGGACGTCACCGAGACGGAAACCGGATTCGCCATCCGTGCTGACGTGCCGGGTTTTGGCGAAAAGGATCTGGAAGTACGAGCTGCCCCTGGTTCCCTGTGCATCACCGGCAAGCGGCAAGAGTCATCAGATCAAAAGGAAGGAACGACCATCTATTCCGAACGGCGCTCCAAACACATCTTCCGTGTGTTGCAGCTACCGGCTGAGATTGATCCAGATACTGTACACGCGACCGTGAGCGACGGCTTAGTCGAAATCAAATTGCTGAAGGTGGGGCTGGGCAAGAAAGTTCCCGTCCTCTCCAAGTCTGCCACTGCCTGATCTGCATTGGCCGCAGAAGCCACGCCGTAGTCCGAGCCTAGCCCAAGGAAGGGTCGTCTCTGTGTCCGTGATTGACATCTGACCAAGAAGCGGGAGGCCACTGCCATGTTTCTAGATTTCTACGGTCTCCGTGAACAACCTTTCGGCGTCACTCCAGATCCCGCGTACCTTTATCTCAGCGGTACGCACCGTCAGGCGCTAGCCGCTCTCTTGTGTGGCATCAAAGCTGACCGTGGATTCCTGGCGCTCATCGCCGAGTCCGGGATGGGAAAGACCACCCTTCTGTATCGACTCATGGAGGAACTACACGATTCTGCGCGCACGGTATTTCTA
This sequence comes from Acidobacteriota bacterium, assembly GCA_003224525.1. Taxonomy (GTDB): domain Bacteria; phylum Acidobacteriota; class Terriglobia; order Acidiferrales; family UBA7541; genus Acidiferrum. The sequence continues at coordinate 5,809 of QHZB01000062.1, forward strand.
TTCCAGACCCAATGTGATTCTCGTGAGTTTTTCTGCTACCTCCTCGGTGAGCTTGGCATCGAGACCACTGGGATGGGCCTCGCGTCGATGCACAAGAAACTGAACCACGTTCTGTTTAACGAGATGCTGGCGGGCCGTCGCTTTGTGCTAGTCGTGGACGAAGCGCAAGACCTCGAAGAACCCGTGCTTGAAACGATAAGGCTCCTTTCCGATTTTGAGACAACGCATGCAAAACTGTTGGAAATCGTCCTTGCAGGACAGCCTCAGTTGGCGGAAAAGTTGGCGCAGCGCGGTCTGTCACAATTGCGGCAGCGCATCGCGATCTTAAGCCGCCTAGAGCCCTTAAGTGCCGACGAAACAGCTTGCTATATCGAGCATCGGCTCAAGGTGGCTGGCTATTCCGGCGACCCGCTCTTCACACCGGATGCCTTGGCGCTGATTGCAGAGCAGAGCCAAGGCATCCCGCGAGAGATCAACAACATTTGTTTCAATGTTCTGCTATTGGGAGCGGCCCGAAGAAACCAAACGATCAGCGCCGAGATCGCGCGAGAGGCCAAAGAATACCAAACGATTGGCGCCGAAATCGCTCGAGTGGTTCTCCCCAACATAACGGCCGATTCGATCGTGCCGGAACCACAGACCCAAGGGAGCCCTCCTGCCATGGCTCCGTGTCAGACCTCGCCTCCGAGCCTCTCGCTTGGCGAGCCATTTATCGAGCCTGCGAAGGAGATTAATGACTTGATCGCGCGCCGTGCCTACGAGTTGTTTGAATCCAGCGGATTCACCCACGGCCATGGTTACGAGGACTGGCTCCGTGCGGAGTCGGAAATCCTGCTGCAGGCACCGGTGGACGTCACCGAGACGGAAACCGGATTCATCATCCGTGCTGACGTGCCGGGTTTTGGCGAAAAGGATCTGGAAGTACGAGCTGCCCCTGGTTCCCTGTGCATCACCGGCAAGCGGCAAGAGTCATCAGATCAAAAGGAAGGAATGACCATCTATTCCGAACGGCGCTCCAAACACATCTTCCGTGTGTTGCAGCTACCGGCTGAGATTGATCCAGATACTGTACACGTAACCGTGAGCGACGGCTTAGTCGAAATCAAACTGCTGAAGGCGGGGCTGAGCAAGAAAGTTCTCCTCGCTAAGGCCGCCACCGTCTGATACCCACCGGTCGGTTACTGGAGGATGTATGAGCTGTACGGCAAGGGGCAAGCTGCGTCTGCCAAACCAGCTTCCATCGCCGGCACAACTCGCACAAATCCCGGTGGGCATCTACTGCCTCGACCCACGCTCCACATGTGCCTTGAGGCAGGTCAAGGGCGCCATCAATAGGACAATCTGTTGCCAACTGGGGTGGTAATCACATTCAATAGCCATCATCGAAGGCTCCTTCCTACCGAGTGCTTCGGTCTTCCAAACAGAAGCATACCCGGCTGCCGAACGGAGCCTTCGCCCTTATCCAATCAACCCTCTGGAGGATGTCAAAAAGAGGTTGCCCCATTCGCACATCGCACAGAGCAAGCTCTTCGCCTATGAAGCACTTGCCGTCAAACTGAATGGGTTGGGAGGCTGGCGCTTGGGCGCACGGTTACTCCGTTGAATCACTCCCCAGTTCGCGGTGTGAGGTGATACCGCCATGGAATCTGACAGCGGCAAGCGCGCCAAAGAATCCGGTGTTGCGTGACCGGCGGTATTCGATCCGCATTACTCTTGCAGCCGACGAGGAGATGCTGGAATTGCAATCCGGGAATCGCACGAGCGGGGTGACCTCAGATCTTTCTCTAGCAGGATGTTTTGTGCGTGCGCGCCGCACTATGGAGGTCGGCGCCCGCGTCCACGGAACACTCACCCATGAAGACCAGCAAGTAATGATGTTCGCAGTCGTCCGTGTGGTGAACCCGCAGGTGGGAATGGGCCTCGAATTTCTGGACATTGATCCGGGCTCCAATGCAACACTGCTGGCCTGGATCGAATATCTTTGCAAGGCGCGCTGAAGCTTCCGTCACGCCCGGAGGTGAGCACCGCATGACCGAGGGGGTCCATCGTCAGAAGCGCCAATACCCGCGCATCTCATTGCCGAAGGGCATGCGGGTGGCGTGGCATGGTGGCGATCTGCAACTTTTTTCGCGCGTAAGGACGCTAGGCAGGGGAGGACTGTTCATTTCCATCCCCAATCCACCTCCAGTGGGCACGAAGCTGAGACTTTCGTTTGAAGTGCCCGGCGGAAACGTGCAGGCAGAAGGCATCGTGCGAAATATTGTCCACGGCGAAGGGATGGGTGTCGAGTTCACGAAGTTAAGGTTGAAAGACCGACTTTTGCTGGAAATGTTGCTGAAGCGATTGTTACGTTGACACAAGGGGTTTCGGCGCTCCGTAGCTTCTGGCAAATTGTTTGTTTCCGACGCCGCAACGGATTGCCATGGAGTTATTGTTGTCTGCTTTCTGCTAGGCTAGAGGAGCTTTGTCGGAGCCGGTAAGGTCCCGAACTTATGAATAACCACACGGCCGGTTACGCCGTGTATTCTTGCCAATCTTTGATAGATCGGCTGCCGCGGTAAGCCGGCCATATAACAGCTACGCGATGCTCCAAGGCCATCGCCATCTAATGGTTGTGGCCACACAATCCGTATAAATTTGTATAAAGTCGTATAGAAAGTCAGTGAAGACGGAAAATCTTGGATTAGCCATGCATGCTGATACTTCGAAGCCCACGAGTCTACCTGCCTCGCCAAGCGGCCTATCCAGTAGCGAGCGACGCGAAGTGCTTCGCCATCCGTTCATAGACAGCGCACAAGAGATCGACCTAACTTCAGGAGCCCGACTGTCAGCTCCGGTTTCCGAACCGAGTCTGAAAGGGTGTTACCTCGATACGTTAAACGCAGATCAGGTTGTTAATTTTTCACGGTGATGCTACTTTCACCGCGCCCGCAAAGGTGATCTACCCGCAAGCAAACATGGGAATAGGGGTTGAGTTCTCAGCTGTGGAACCGGAACAGCCAGAAGTCTTGCTCAAGTGGCTCGAGGAGTTGAGCGCTAAGTAGTGCCAGATCTGAAGCAGGGAGTTGTTGGAGCGAAATCTCAAACCAATAGTCGTTTAGCCGGCTAACTCGCTTCATCTCCTGGACGTAGCGACACGCCCGCGACCAAGCGTCGCAACCATGGCAAACGCTTCAGGTCGTTGCAGGGGGGAAGGGGCCGCGGAGGCCTGTAACAGCGAGCATAGTTTCCGGCGAGGTCTCTCGATGGTACTCATTGGCGGCTGGCGGGTTTCCCCCACTCCTCAACCCGGACTACAAGCTGGAGGCCAACTGCAAATTTTGTGCTCTCCAGGCGTTGGCAGTAAACCACGCGTGCCAGCGACTTGACGCCTTCCTCTGGAGCCGTAACCAGCACGTGCTTCCCAGGAGTGCAGTTCCAATCAGTCACGATACGCGCGCCTCGAGGACTCACATTTTCAGTGACCGCTACCTTATTAAGTTGCGATTCGTCCAGACGCAAAACCGCTACCGTCACGGCCCTCGCAGTGCGCTTTTCATATCGGCCAGAGAGTACATCTATCAAGCACTTGCTCCGTGTCTGTGCCTTTGTCGGATGCCGGCCGGGTTGCGTCCGAACAAAGGAAGGATAGAGGGGGTTTAGTCTCTCAGTTACGCTTCAGTGCGAAAACCAACAACGCCCCTAAGCCGCCTCCTTTGGTTGCCACCGTTCGGCAACAGCGAGAATCTCCTAACTCGAAGTGACGGTATTGGGCCAACGAGCCAGGTTACAGCAGCGTGCCGCACGCTAGCGAGGCAGAGTGCCCCGCGCCGGGAAAGAACGTTCTCCGTCCGTTCCCAACAAAAAGCTACGCCGATGGTGAAGAACCGACAATCAGAGAAATACCCCAATTCACCGGGGGAATTACCGCAGAACAGGTAATGCCGGAAGGTTTCCATTTGGGAGTCTAAGAAAACAAACTAGATACCGGCATGCAGAAGCTGAAGCCCCCGGGAAGTTACAGAAGGGGAACTTGGCAAACATAGAAGGCAGCAGCTAAAGGAAGAAATGCCGTCTGGTTTTTACTCGGCCCTCCCGCGTCCAGTTCCGACGTCCGGATTGATGTTATAGTTTGCTTTTCCCGTGCGCCAAACCGAGGATTCCGATGGAGCGAGACTACGACTTGTTCGAGCGCTCGCAGTACAATTCGCCGGTGTGGCGCGGTTCTGTGCACGGGTTAGAGAACGCTGGTCGGAAACTTCGAGAACCCGCGAAAAGAACAACCAACGAGTGTTTCGCAATATACTCGCCGACCCGCCAGATTGTTGCTCTCTTGCATCATTTTCCGATTCGGCGTTCCCTTGTCGTGTATAACTGCCGCCGTTCCAGCGATTTAAGGTTAGAGGAAGCTTGGAGTAAATCCAAAGACACTTGAACTGGTGGCCCTCGGCAAATTTGAAGACCACCTTAGTTGGAAAACAAACGGAAAACAAATCCTCGTGCGTCATCGTTCCGAATGCGCCAAAGATGACACGGACCACAAACTGAGCGGGCTCACGAAAACTCTCCCGTCCTTCGCCGCTTCCAATCCACTGGTTTAAGAGGATCAGCGCAGCTTTTGCCGCACAGTAAATGCCAATGGCGAGAATCGCGACGTAAAAAGTCCGATTCATTGCCGTCAGAAGCCTACCGGATAAAGGAAAGAGGTTGAAGCCCGCCGATACGAGAGCAATCACGAGGATCGGCGTGATCATGCGCTCGACGAGGGCAATCAGGAAGTGTTTATATTTCCAATTCAGATGCATCGTCCAGCGCTTAAACAAACGTAAGGTCACTACCCGCACCACTCCCGCCCCAAGTGTGAGCAAGGTGATTTCGAGCGCGTATTTTATCCACGCGTGCTGCGCGAGTATCTGACTGAATAGCAAGATTAGATCTTTCATCGGTCTCTAAGTTGTGCTCTGTAGCGCGGTCGCTCGCCACCACGACCGCACCCGTTGGGGCAAACGTTTCCTGACGGCAAAAGTTCGGCCCGGTTCCAGCAGGATGAACTAACGCTTTAGTTGTGGAGAGGACTTTTGCAGGGCCGCGACCAGGTCCCGCGCCGAGGTTGGAGCACTAACATCCGATTCGGTGATGATCTTTGCGGCGCTCGTGGAATTGCCATAGAGCTTGCGGTTCGCGTCTTCGTCGGGACGCAGCGTCGAGCCCTCGAGTGAAATGCCAGGAAAAACACCTCTCGCGCGGGAGTAGGTCAGAATCTCCACGCGCATATAGGCATCAGTATCGGCAGCCGCCGAACGTCCCTTCGGTCCGGCGGCGATAGATGCATCCGCTCCCAGCTTCACCTTGGTGCGCAGCAGGCTGCTTGCGCCGCGGTCGTTCATGACGAGAAACACAAAGTCCGTTGCCTCTCCGCCAATTTGCAAACCAGCGCTGCCGCCTTCAAGCGCGTACATAGCTGGGGCCCCCCATGGACCGGTGAAGTCTTTGCCGGTGCGGCACACCATCGTGCCACGACCGTAGCTGCCCCCAACAACAAACGCAGCTTTCAACACCGACGGCATCACCACCACACAACGGGCTTTGTCGATCAGGTCTTGCGGAATGTCGTCAGGAACATTGAGAATCTCTTGCATGACCTTTCCTGCATTCTGCAGACGATTCTGCTCCGCCTTTGCTTCGCTTGGGTTTTTCGCCGACGAGAACGGTCCCAAAGCAAGTAGGCCCGCCACTATGACCAACCAACACTTTGTGTACTTCATCGCACCTCCTTAAGCGCCTTTGGTGTTTCCCAGCGCGAACATCTTTCTACTCTTCTAGCGGTCTGGTTCCTATTGAGTGCTTGGTCCCACCATTGAAAGGGCAACTTCCTCTCCAGACTGATGTTGGATTTGGTAAGGGGCTGAAAATTCAATGGCATAGAACCGCCGTGCGTATCAATTGTCGATGAGACTTGAAGTTCGGACTGTGTAGAAAGTACAAGCAAGACTGGGGAAATAGCCTCTTTCTGCGTACTAGAACCCGCGCTCCGAAAAGCAGTTTCCTGTTTCAAGGTCCCCAAAACGCACGACTTGCCTTTGTTGGCGAACAAAATGCACGAGCTTCAATGAAGGGAGAAGAACATGAGCAAACAACTCTCGGTCAATACATCGATCTGCAGCGAGTATCAAAGATTGCTCGAAGAATCGCAGCGCGCCCTGGAAATCTGGAACGAGCAACCTGCCGAGGTTTGTCAGTCTCCTTTGAGTGGAAAAGAAGCAGGCGACGAACCCCTGCGATTGCCAGCGAAGTACGCTCGAGCTTATACGGTGTTGCAAGACCACGCACACAACTGCTCACTCTGTCAGTTCGTGGCCGGAATTGGGGGACGTGATCCTGAAATTAGTGCGGGCTGGAACGGCGACCTTCCGTTGATGGGCTAACGTTTACCCGTTGGCAAGACCCAGGATATCCATGGGAGATACTTATCCGCAGAAGGAGAATTTCATGAACAATACCGGACGCACGACGCTTGCCTTACTCACGGGCCTTGGAATCGGAGCGGGATTCGCCGCTCTGTTTGCGCCGCTGTCGGGTGAAGAAGCACGAGAATGGATTGCCGATACGGCGGAACGGAAATTTAAGGTGCTGCGCCGCAAAGGCCGCCGATCGTTCAGACGGCTACAAAACGCCGTAGCTGAAGGGGAGGAAAAGGTCACAGCAGTTTTCAGAAATGGCAAGAAAGCGGTTGAATCGGTTGCCGCCAAGCTGGATTAGCGAAGCGTCTATATTCCGGGCGCCTGTTCATTTGAGATCGAGATTAAGGAACCATGCGACAGGTGATCGATCACGATTCGCCTGCGTAACCCTTCGAGGATGTACCCCTCGGGGAATGTAACGTCCGAGTTAAATATTCACACCGACGCTCCACATCTACCCTCACCAGCTCAGTCAGGGGGCGCAATGAGTCATCTGATGAAGCTAGCTGAAGTACTTCGGGACATTGGGGACGATTGAACTGTCCGAAATGTGGGAATGAAGAACGCGACGTCGCGCGGTTCTGCCGGCGGTGCCACGCAACTCTCCGTTATCACAATGTCCTTCCTGCCGCCATGAACAGCGGCAGGGAGGCGTTTGCGAAAATTGCGGAATCGATTTCCTAAAGTACGTCACCGCGGTGGTCGCCGAACGGCGCTCGACGCTCCTGAAGAATGTTCTGTGGGTGCCCCTCTCGCTGCTGCGTCATTTCTTCGCTATCTCCCGCAATCGTCGCGGATGACGGACAGCGCGCTAGCTATGATGCCAGGCCGCGGCACGAACGCGCAACGAGGGCCTCGAAAGGATTGCCGCCGATTACGACTATCGGAAACCCTGCCGCTCCGGCGCCCACGGGAAGAATGGCCATAAGTGTAATTTCGAGACGACCTATCTTCGTAGGGCTAGAGCGGACCGCATAATATGAGGCAGGGAACAGGTAAAACGATGATGGTCCGGGTTTGCGGTGTCGGATCACTTAGGCCAGAGTCGTCGATCACCGTGAGAGAGGCAACGAATATTCCGGGCGTCGAGTAACTCACATTGCCGGGCGCAGCAACATTGCTGAACTCGGGCTCGCCACCAGGGAATGACCAGGAATATGCAGTGATTGCTCCGTCGGGGTCCGTACCCGATCCTGAGAAAAATACGGACTGTCCGGCCAGGATGATCACATTGCCGGAGGGACTGTTGATCGATCCCGTGGGTGGTGGATCTGGAGCGTGAGTTGCCCCCAGCGCCTGGACCAAATCTAACCTGCCGTTGCCCATATCGGGGCCTATGGGCACTGCATGAGCCACAGCGCGGGCAGCTTGAGACTCATTGGTATTCGCTTGTTTGTTCAGCAGCAGCGAAGAACCGCCGGAAACAAACGGCGCGCTAAACGAAGTTCCCCATCCCGCGGCGTACGTGCTAAAGGGATAGGTGGTGACAATGGCTTCGCCAGGAGCGGCGACCCACACAATCTGATCGCCATAGTTGGAAAACGAAGACCGCGTATCTTGGTCGCTGGTGGACGCGACTCCCATCACATCGTTTTGCCACTGGGCAGGGTAAACATTAAGTGGCGGAGCTGATTGGCCTTCGTTCCCAGCCGACGCCGCGCAAATGATGTTGTTCTGGTTGGCGTAGTCCAGCGCCTTCTTCAGTTCCCGCGACCTCGTCTGGGTGTCAAAGCTCATGTTGATTACGTTGGCGTTATTCTCGACGGCGTAATAGATGGCCCGCAGAATGTCGGAGAGAAAACCGGTGCCGTCCGATTTGAAGGTTTTCAAGGGCAAGAGTTGCCCCGTCGGAGCGACCAGGTGGATCACGCCCATAACCATGGTTCCATGGCCGAAGGCCGCGTATTGACATGGCGTGGCGCCGTTGCAATCCAACACCGCCGCCGTGGACTGGTCTAGTACGGCAGCAGTGGATTGATTGACTTGAGCCGCGGAGCAATCCTGGCAGGGTGGAGGCGGCGAAAAAGAAATATCTGTTAGTTCTGAACCACCGGGTTGACATGAACCATCTGGCTGATTGTGCGTAAAGTCGCAGCCCGGCAATAGAACACCTTGCAGCGCGGGATGCGTGGGATCCACTCCTGTGTCAATATCCGCGACAATTCCGCTGCCACTGACCCCAAACTGGCTTTGTGCATCTGAGACGCGAACTTTCTGTGCGGCGGGTTGGTTCGCATAGCTATTCCACACGGTTCCGCCGGAATTGGGATAAGGCACCGGAGTTCTGTCCGACATCAGATCTGCAGGCAATGGCGAGGGGAGCACGTTTAGTGCGCCAACCGGAAATAAGTTGAGCAACTGGTCCACTTCGGCACGCACAATTCCTAGCGGATTGCCCGGGAGATCTAACAAACCGTGTAAGTCAAGCGGACTGGTGATCAGGAAAAGTTGCCCCAAGGGATCGCCCAGCCCACCTACCACTGTGCAGATGGGGGGCAATAGGGGAGGGTTGCACACCGTTTGAAGTGTCTGGAGATCGAGTGTCGTGCGGACGATAAACCGGTTGTCGGCGGAGGCTTTGGCGGGCCAGAGTCCACCGAGAAACAGGAGGACGCAGAGTGCTTTGAATTTCATGGGTTACCTTCTCTTCTTCCCCTTGGGATGCACGTCTTTCTGAGCCTCGGAGCTCCGGGTGTCTCAGGGATTTGTGATTCTTCGGTGGTCCCACGCATGGCTCTCTTCGAATCGGGCTTTCAGACGGGGGCCACATTCCTCAGCCGCGCGCTGAATCTTGATCCCAGTCCGCTACCGGGCTTTACATGCCGGACAACAGTTTCGGCCCTGTCCTTCCTTATCAAGATCGGGTCAGGTTCCCTATGCGGCTTGCAACTGCCCGGATAGCTCTATTCCAATGGCGAAGTCGCCGCTCTCCTTGCGCTGGCAGTAAGCGACCCTTCCTTCAGACCGAACGCCATTCCGGAGAAAAGTAACCAGCACGCGAGCCCCAGTTTGCCAGCGCCGCACGGTGGTGACGCGTAGGCCCTGAGGACTCACGTTCTCGGTGGACGTCATTTCCTTAAACCCAGATTCGTCTGCGCGAGATAGTTCTGCGGGCAATATCTGTGGGATACGCCTTCCGGATCGACCGGCGGTTCGACTGGTTGAAATGCGTGCGGTCACGACCCCTGGGGACCTCCCGGGCGCAGGATGCCTCAAGTGCAGTCGGACGGTATGTATAGGATTCGCAACGCTTAGAATCAATCGGGTGTTTACACTAATTTGGAATGGTTGAACACCTTAGTTGTGAGGTACGGCTCCACACCCGGGGTATGTGCGGCGCAATCATCGTAGCTCTCCGCAAATTCACGTAAAAGCCACGACGGGTCACCGGGACCTCCCGACTTGGCAAGATCAGGGTAATGAGATCTCAAAGTTGCCCCAAACCAGTCTGCTGAATGATCTCTCAAGGTTCAACACATCAAGCTGGCGTGCTATCCGCGCCTGGTCTTCTTCCAGACTGCGAGGCTGCCTCTTGAGGGCCTAGGTCTTCCCGGTAGGTATATTTTTTGGGTATTTATTCACCCTTCTCCGGTAGGCGCGGGGAGGGGCTGTTGAAAATTGATCATAATGTGCGAGGCTTTTCTCATTTCCAGGATACCTGGAAATACTTGCTACCTCCGGCTTGCGCTCATAAGTTTCTTACTATCTGTAAGATAAACGTACGTACGGATGCCTATCTGGGAGTGGACCAGAATTTGCTTAGCCATGCACTGGGGCACAAGCCTGCGTCCACCCAGACTTGGCAAGCGAAAGAAGAGTACGAGAAGGAGCCTCACGTGCTGTGCTACGAACATCACGTCGAGATGAAGATTGGCCGAGCTCAGCTGGAACTCCGTGACGAGCCGGTAGAGACGCCCCTGTATACATGTCAGGAGCCCGGCTGTCTAGTCCACTACTCAAGTTCGCGCGGGTACTTCATCGTTGCGGCGGGCGCAAATGCTACCGAGCGAGAGATGGAGCCACGCATCCGTTGTCCCAAGGACGGACAGTTCATGTACCTTGCCAAGGTTGAGCCAGCGAAAAGAAGTTTCCGCTTGTGGAAATGTCCGGAATGCGCTGCGAGCCATACTAATCAGGAGATTTCGAGCGGATAGTGCGCAAGCAGCAGAGCCACCCAGCGGGTGGTTGGGATAGACTGTGGCCATGACTCTTACCTGTAGATTGTTAAAAAGCGTGGAGCTCAACAGCAAGCAAGGCCTCTCTCATCGTTACCCCCCCCGACGGACAGTTCCAGCCCGACAGCAAACTTACCCTCAGCCACACGCTCGCAGTAAACGATCTGTCCTCGCGACCGCACACCCTCATTTGGAGAGATAACCAGCACTTGCTGCCTCGGCCGCCATTCCCGCTCAACAAGGACGCGAGCGCCGCGGGGACTCACGTTTTCTGTGATCGTCCTTTCTTTAAGCCCTGGTTCATCGTAGAGACAAATTTCCAGGATCAGCGTTTTCGCGATTCGTTTTTCCATTCTGCCAGTCGGCATAGGCATTGTCACATCCACTTGCCAGGGCAACGTTTTTCCCATTTCACCCCGCTGGCCGGTGTGTTCAATGCTGGTTCGTCGCAGTCTTGGAAGGGCAACCTCCTGCTTGCACATGGCTTGATGTGCTGGCACGAGCAACACTACAAGGGAAAGCAAGTCCCTCGCGGGTGGGGATTGAGGAACTCCGTGCCCGGAACAGTCTAGGCCGCCAAAGCACTCCTTATGCAGCACTTCCCAAAGGTTTTCTACCACCGGCCTATCTGGCTGGCAATAGGGGATAAACTGCAATTTCCGGCAGGTAATTTGCGTACGCCGCCCAAGGGTGCTGGACCGGAATTTCCGATTTGGCCTCTGACCTAGCTTCGAAGTTTCCACGCCGGACTGGCGGAACTGGCAGGGGCGCTGGACTCAAAATCCGGTGACCGCAAGGTCGTGAAGGTTCTGCGCTTCTGTTTGTCGAAAAGGAAGGAATGGAGTGCTCGTGACAGTGTGCAGCAAAAGGGCAGCGTTCTAACCAACTGAACTACCAAGGTTCGCAAACAACGCACTGTTCGCCTCGTACGCCCATGACTGCAGACGTTCCTGGCAAGACCGCCTGTAAACCACATGTAAATCTTAGTGCGTCCATGCGGATCTCCTACTAGCACAGATACTGCAAGGGGCGAAACAATCATGCCTACGTGCAACGCTAGTCGCAATCTTGGGCGGGTGCCCTGCAAATGAAGGTGTGCAAAATTGCTCAGAATCGAGGAATCCCTTAGGAAACCAATTGCACTCTGCGGCTGCCCCTACATTGCCTTACGCGATGAGGAAGCTAGTCGTGCAGGACGATATTTAGAAGGGACCTGTGCACTCGCAATCCGTCTTTGTAATCGATAAAGCCTAACTTCTTGAACTTATTCATGAAAAAGTTCACGCGTGACCGGGTCGTGCCGACCATGCCTGCTAGGGTTTCCTGGTTTATCTCCGGAACTACAGTTTCGGGTGTGCCTTCCTTACCGTAGTTGG